>NZ_SMKU01000012.1 GCF_004349215.1 Actinomadura rubrisoli
CCCGAAGCACCTACCCCGGCCCCCATGGGTACTGTGGATCAAAGCCCCACTCCCACCCAGGGGGACGACGTGAAACGCCGCGCCGCTATACGGATTATCACCGCGATGGGGGCGGGGGCCGCTGTCCCGCCTGGTCCGCTGGACGAGCTTCTTTCCGGGATCAAACACGTCAGTGCGACTAGCGGCGCCGTCGATCTGGACCGGTGGGAACGTGTCGTATGGGAATACGGCCACCGGCACAGCATCACGCGGCCGTCAGAGGCATCCCTGGAGGAGTTGACCGCAGACATCATTGATGTCGGCCAGTTGCTCGACCAGCCTCACCAACCGGTCGTCTCCGCTGGTCTGCTTCGTGTCAGCGCGGCCTTGTCCGGGCTGTTGGCCATGCACTTCGATGCCATCGGGGATCGCAGGGCCGCGCGTGTCACCTGGGGGGTCGCGACCGGTGCGGCCGACTCGTCCGGCGACCGGGATCTGTCGGTCTGGGTTCGTGCCAAGGAGGCGGACGGAGCTTTGTGGGGGGGAGCGCCCCGCCCCGTCGTCGCCGCACTCGCAGATCAAGCGATCGCCATTGCGAAGGGCAACCCGTCGCACGGCCTCGCCAGGGCATATACCGTCCGCGCCGACCTCTGGGCAGAGATGGGCGACGTCTCCAAAGCCCACGCCTCGCTCAATCAACTCACTGAGACGCTCAACAACCTTCCAGGCTCCTTCGCGGCCGACCCCATCGCACACGTCGGAGGACGGTTCCTCCGCTGGCATGAGGGATACGTCTACACGCTTACCGGCAACGCCAAGGCTCCCTCAGTCCTGGACGAGGCCGTCAACCGCTCCCCGGCTGGCTGGTACGGAACGGGGTCTCTCAACCTCATGCGTGCGATCGGCTTGGTCAAGGAACGCGATATCAATGGGGGACTTGCGCAAGCGCTGCAAGTAATTCACGATGCCCCCACCACAACGGACACCGCGACCCGAAATCGCCTCATTGGCCACATTCTTGCCGCCGTTCCAGCGCAGGCACAGACGCTCCCTGCGGCACGGGACCTCCGTGCGCTGACCGCTGGCATCTGAATCCCGGGCACGGCGACGCCACCGCCGATCGTCGCGGTCGGCGGGGCGTCCTGCTGTCCAGGAACTAGAAGCCCTGATCGCCGGGTAGCTACCCCGCACGCGACCACGCTCCGCCGATCGTCGCGGTCGGCGGGGCGTCCTGCGTTCGGCTCAGTTCGTGTAGTCGATGAGCAGGTCCACGGCGGGCGGCGACCCGTCACGGTGAGCGCGAGCCGCTGCGGCCGGTCGAAGTCGCTTACGACACCTCGTCGGACGCGCGGGACGCCCAAGTTCTGGAAGTCCGGCCGGCCGGGGCGTTCGGCCGGGCATGTGCGCATCGGCCTGGTTTCTGCGCGCTCGGATCGGGTGGACCGCGCTTCGTGGACGACGGCGTGTTGGTGACCGAGGCCGTCCGCACGTCGGAGATCGGCTGGTCCGCCGTCTAGGCCGCGCTCGCCATGCTGCTTTCCCGGCGGCCGGGTGCGCCTGTCCGAGGGCGCCCGGGGCGGCGGCGCTTCATACCGGCTGGTCAAGCGGGGCCTTGAGGACCGGGGCGAGGGGCTCGATGGCGGGGGATTAGGTTAGGCTGCCCTCACTTGTCTGTCGATCTCGGAGGAAAAGTGGTGCCGGCCGGATTCGACGGACGTGGATGAGCACGATCACTGGGACGCGGCCCGCGTCCGGGGTTGTGGCGGTTCGTCGGCGGCGGCGGGTCGTGGGGTTGGGCGTGCTGGTGGTGGTTCTCGTGGTCGCGGGGGCGGCGTCGCTGGCCGTCGGCGCGCGGGCGTTGAGTCCCGGTGAGGTGTGGCGCGGGTTGTTCGCGGAGCCGGGCTCCGACCAGCGGCTCACGGAGATCAGGCTGATCGTCCAGACCGTGCGGCTGCCCCGGACGGTGCTCGCGATCGTGGCGGGCGTCGCGCTGGGGGTCGGCGGGGCGCTGATCCAGGGGTGCACGCGCAACCCGATCGCCGACACGGGCTTGCTGGGGGTGAACTCCGGCGCCTCGTTCGCCGTGGTGGCGGCGATCTCCGTGTTCGGGCTCGCCAACCCGTTCCAGTACGTCTGGTTCGCGTTCCTGGGGGCGGCGGCCGCCGGTGTCGTCGTGTTCGGGCTGGCGAGCATCGGACGGGGCGCCGGGAACCCGTTGACGCTCGCGCTGGCCGGGCAGGGGATCACGGTGTTCCTGGCGGCGATGACCACGGCGGTCGCGCTGTCGGACCAGGCGTCGCTGAACGCCTGGCGGTTCTGGAACTCGGGCTCCGTGACCGGCGTCGGGTTCAACGTCATCTGGCCGGTGTCCGCTTTCATCGCGGTCGGGCTGGTCCTGGCGGCGATCACGCTGCCCGCCATCAACCTGCTCAACCTGGGCGACGACGTGGCGCGGGGGCTAGGGGTGAACATCGCGCTGAGCAGAACCGTCGGCATCGTCGCCATCACCCTGCTGGCGGGCGCGGCGACGGCCGCGTGCGGTCCCATCGCCTTCCTCGGGCTCATGGTGGCGCATGTGGCGCGGTATCTGACGGGGCCGGACTACCGATGGCTGGTGCCGTACGCGGGTCTGCTCGGAGCCGTCGTCCTCGTGACCTGCGACATCGTGGGACGAGTGGTCGTACGGCCGGGCGAGCTGGACGCGGGTATCGTCGTCGCCCTCGTCGGCGCCCCGTTCTTCGCGGCCCTGGTGTGGCGCGGGAAGTTCAAGAGCGCATGAACGGGACGGACGTGAAGCCTTCGGTGGCGCCGGGCGTGCGGCTCGGCCGCGTGTCGTTCGTGTGGCGGCCCTGGCTCGTCCTCGTCACGCTGCTGCTGGCGGCGGCGACCTTCCTGGCGTTCTGCCTGTCCATCAGCCTCGGCGACTTCACCGTCGGCCTGCCCCGGGTGATCGCCACGATCTTCGGCGGGGGTGAGCGGGTCGACAAGTTCGTGATCATGGATCTGCGGATGCCGCGCGCCCTGGCCGGGCTCGTCGTGGGGATCGCGCTGGGGGTGTCCGGGGCGATCACGCAGTCCATCGCGCGCAACCCGCTGGCCAGCCCGGACATCCTGGGGATCACCGGCGGCGCCGGCGCGGTCGCGGTGCTGCTGGTGACGGTGTCGGGCGGGACCGCGGCGGTGATCGCCGGCTCCGTGGGCGTGTCCGCGGCGGCGCTCGCGGGCGGTCTCGGCACGGGCCTGCTGGTCTACCTCCTGGCGTGGCGACGGGGGGTCGACGGCTTCCGGCTCATCCTCATCGGCATCTCGGTGAGCGCCGTGATGGAGGCGATCACGAGCTGGCTCCTGGTCACGGCCGACATCAAGGACGTGGCCAGGGCCCAGACGTGGCTGGTCGGGTCGCTGGACGGCCGATCGTGGGACGAGGTCCGGGTCGCGCTCGGCTGCACGCTCGTCCTCATGGCCATCGTGGCGGGCGCCGCTTTCCAGTTCAGGCCGATGCACTTCGGCGACGAGGTCGCCGCGGGCCTGGGCGTCCGGTACTCGCTGGTGCGGGCGGTCATGCTGCTGTGCGCGGTGCTGCTGGCCGGTGTGGCGGTGAGCGCGGCGGGCCCGGTCCCGTTCGTCGCGCTGGTGGCACCGCAGGCGGCGATGCGGTTGGCGAGGTGCCCGACGCCGCCGCTGGTGGTGTCCGGGCTGGTGGGCGCGTTGCTGCTGATCGGCTCGGACGTGGTGGCGCGGACGGCGCTGCCGGTCACCCTGCCGGTCGGCGTGGTCACCGCCGCGATCGGCGGCCCCTTCCTCGTCTACCTGCTGGTGCGGGCGAACCTCAAATAGGCAAAGGAGATCTTGTGCCCGTTCAGCACATCACCGCCGCACGCCTGGCCGCCAGTGGCGTCACGGTCGGGTACGGCGGCCGGACGGTCATCGACGACCTCGACGTGGTGATCCCGCCGGGGGTGATCACCACGATCATCGGCCCCAACGGCTGCGGGAAGTCGACCCTGCTGCGGACGCTGTCGCGGCTGCTCAAGCCGTCCAAGGGCACGGTCGTCCTGGACGGCGAGGACATCGTCAAGCTCAAGACCAGGGACGTGGCGAAGAGGCTCGGCCTGCTGCCGCAGGCGCCGGTCGCGCCGGAGGGGCTGACGGTGGCCGACCTGGTCGCCAGGGGCCGCCATCCGCACCAGAGCTGGCTGCGGCAGTGGTCGTCGGACGACGCCGCCGTCGTGGAGCGCGCGCTGGCCATGACCGGGGTGTCCGACCTGGCCGATCGTCCGGTCGACGCGCTGTCGGGCGGGCAGCGCCAGCGCGTCTGGATCTCGATGACCCTGGCCCAGGGCACCGACCTGCTGCTGCTGGACGAGCCGACCACCTACCTGGACCTGGCGCACGCGATCGACGTGCTCGACCTGGTGGACGACCTGCACGAGTCGGGGCGCACCGTGGTCATGGTGCTGCACGACCTCAACCTGGCCGCGCGCTACAGCGACAACCTCATCGTGATGCGAGCGGGGTCGATCCTGGCGCAGGGGCATCCGCGTGACGTGATCACCGCCGGGCTGCTGGACGAGGCGTTCGGGCTGCGCGCCGAGGTGATCGACGACCCGGTGGGCGACCGGCCGCTCATCGTGCCGATCGGCCGCACCCACGTCCGGCCCCACGTCCGGCCCCGTGACACGTGACCCGGTCGGGAGCGGAGATCCGGGTTAGGTTAGGCTCCCCTTATTTCCGCAGGTAAGGGTCCCCCTGCCCTGGACGGGCTGCGGCGGGACAGCATCAACAGCAAGGGATTTCGATTGCTTTTCCATCGAACGAACATGACGAAGTCCCTGCGGCGGCTGGCGGCGATCGTGTCCGCCGCGACCCTCGGCGTCGCCCTCCTCGCGGGCTGCGGTTCCGACTCGGCGGACGAATCGGGCGGCAGCGCCCCGGCGGCCGCGGGCGGCGTGTTCCCGGTCACCGTTGAGCACGCGTTCGGATCCACGAAGATCACCAAGGCTCCCGAGCGGGTCGTCTCGGTCGGCTACACCGACGACCAGGCCGTCCTGGCGCTCGGTACCAAGCCGGTCGGCATGGTCGATCAGTACCCGAACCCGCCGGGCAAGTCCCCCGACATCAACACCCAGTGGCCCTGGGTGAAGGACAAGTGGGGCGGCACCCGTCCCGAGGTCGTCATGAGCAACGGCGACTCCGGCCCGAACTTCGAGAAGATCGCCGAGCTGCGGCCGGACCTGATCATCGCGGTCTACTCCGAGATCGACAAGGCCGCCTACGACAAGCTCTCCAAGATCGCCCCGACGGTGGGCCGGACCAAGGCCGAGAAGGAGCCGTTCAGCGCGTCGTGGCAGGACAACGCGGTGCACATCGCCAAGGCGCTCGGCAAGGAGGCCGAGGGCACCAAGCTGGTGCAGGGCATCCAGGGCAAGCTCGACGCCGCTCGCAAGGCGCACCCGGAGTTCGCGGGCCAGACGGCCGTCGCGCTGTCCTGGTACAAGAACTCGGTCGCTCCGTTCACCACCACCGACGTGCGCGGACGGCTGATCTCGGGCATCGGCTTCAAGGGCGCCACGGAGATCGACAAGATCGCGGGCGGCAAGTTCTTCACCGTGCTGTCCCCCGAGCGCATCGATCTCGTCGACGTCGACCGCATCTTCGTCATCAACGACCAGGCGGACCAGGCGGCGCTGAAGAGGTTCAAGCTGTTCACCAACCTCCCCGCGGTCAAGAACGGGAAGGTGTCGTACCTGCTGGACAGCGAGGGCCCGGGGGTCGGTGCGGCCATGTCCCAGGGCACCCTGCTGTCCCTGCCGTACGCGATCGACGAGATGGTCAAGTCGGTCGGCTAGGACGTGAGCACCACCGACGCGCACGCCGTCCCGGCGACCCTGCGCACGGCGACCGGGCGCGAGGCCGCCCGATGGGTCATGGCGCACTGCCGCGAAGCGCCGTGGCTGTCGGCCGCCACCGTGCTCACCACAGTGGCCGGGGCGGCGCTCCAGGTGCTGCCGGTACTCCTGCTCGGCCGGGTGGTCGACGGGGTCGTCGAGGACGAATCGCCCTCGGTCCTGGTCACGATCGGCGCCCTGATGGGGGCCGCCGCGCTGCTCGGCGCGGCGGCCGCCGCCGCGTCGACATACCTGATCGGACGGCTGGGCGCGGACCTGCTCGCGCGGCTGCGGGAGGGTGCCGTCCGGGCGGTGCTGGGAATGCCGAGCGCACGGATCGAGCAGGTCGGCCGGGGAGACGTGCTCTCCAGGGTCGGCGACGACGTGGCCGTCCTGTCCAAGGGCATCCGGACGGCCGTCCCCACGGTCTTCTCGGCGGGCGTGCTGGTCGTCATCGCCACCGCCGGCATGTTCGGCCTGGACTGGCGGCTCGGCCTGGCGGGCGCCGGCGCGCTGCCCGCGTACGCGCTGGCCCTGCGCTGGTACCTGCCCCGCTCGGCCCCCCTCTACCAGCGGCAGCGCGCCGCCCAGGCCGACCGGGCGCAGGCGCTGATGAGCGGCCTGAACGGGATCGACACCGTCCGGGCGTACCGGCTTGAGGACGCCTTCCGCTCGAAGGTCACCAGCGAGTCGTGGCGGGTGCGTGAACTCGGCATCGAGGTGTTCCGGTTCTTCGGCCGGTTCGTCGGCAGGGAGAACCGCGCCGAGTTCATCGGGCTCGTCCTGATCATCGTGGTGGGGTACGCACTGCTGGAGGCGGGCGCCGCCGGCCTGGGCGAGGTGTCGGCGGCCCCGCTGCTGTTCCACCGGCTGTTCAACCCGCTCGGCTCCATCATGTTCACCTTCGACGAGGCGCAGAAGTCGGGCGCGAGCCTGACCCGGCTGACCGGGGTGCTGGGGGAGGCCGCGGAGGCCCGGCTGGTGGGCGACACGTCCGTCCCGCCTGCGGACGCCGTGGCGTACCCGGTGACGGTCGAGGGGCTGACGTTCCGCTATCCCGGCACCGAAGAGCCGGTCCTCCGGGACGTCGACCTGACGATCCCGGCCGGCGGCTCGCTCGCGCTGGTGGGGGCGACGGGCGCGGGCAAGACGACCCTGGCCGCGCTGATCGCCGGTCTCGGAACGCCGCAGGCCGGCTCGGTGCGCATCGGGCCGACCGACCTCGCCGATCTGGACGAGGCCGGGACACGCGCCCTGGTGAGCATCCTGACGCAGGAGACCCACGTGTTCTCCGGCCCGCTCGCCGACGACCTGCGGCTGGCCGCGCCGGAGGCCACCGACGCCGATCTGATGGACGCCCTGCGCACGGTCGGCGCCGGCGAATGGGCCGACGCGCTGGACACCATGGTCGGCGAGGGCGGCGAACGCCTGGACGGGACCAAGGCCGCTCAGATCGCCCTGGCCCGGCTGGCCCTGGGCCGGTCGCCGGTCGTGGTACTGGACGAATCGACCGCGGAGGCGGGCAGCCAGGGCGCCGCGGAGCTGGAGCGGGCCGTCCTGGCCGCGTGCCGGGACCGCACCGTGCTGCTCGTGGCGCACCGGCTCAGCCAGGCGATGGCGGCCGACCGGATCGCCGTCCTGGACGCGGGACGCGTGGTGGAGCAGGGAACCCACGAGGAACTGGTGGCGCTGGACGGCCGGTACGCCCGGCTGTGGCGGGCCTGGCGAGCGGGCAGCAGATGACGCCCCGCACCGGGCCTGAGATCCTCCGGACAGCGCTGCGCCGCAACGCCCGCGCCATGACCTGGGGCACCGTCCTCATGGGCCTGTACCAGGCGGGCGAGACCGCCTTCCCCATCGCGCTCGGCCTGATCGTCGAGCACACGATGCGGAACCGGAACCTCGGCTCGCTCGGCCTGTCCATCGCCGCGCTCGCCGTGATCATCACGACCGTGTCGCTCTCGTGGCGTTTCGGGATGCGCGTCCTGCAGAAGGCCAACACGACCGAGGCGCACCGCTGGCGCGTGCGGGTCGCGGCCTGCGGGCTCCAGCCGGTGGCCCGGGACGCCGATCTCCGGTCCGGCGAGGTGCTGACCATCGCCACCGAGGACGCCGACCAGACCGCCGACATCATCGAGGTGGTGCCGCTGCTGATCAGCTCGCTGGTCGCGGTGCTGATCGCGGCGGTCACACTGGGCATGGCCAGCGTCCGCCTCGGGCTGCTGGTGATCGTGGGGACCGTCGCGATCCTGTCGGCCCTGAGCGTGCTGTCCAAGCGGATCGGCGCCGGTACCCGGGAGCAGCAGGCCCGGGTGGCGCGGGCGGGCGCGAAGGTCGCCGACCTGATCCTCGGCCTGCGCCCGCTGCACGGCTTCGGCGGCAACCGCGCGGCGTTCCGGTCCTACCGGACGGTCAGCGAGGAGGCCAGGCACCAGGCGATCACCGTCGCCAAGGCGAACGGCGCGTACGCGGGCACCGCGCTGGCCCTCAACGCGATCCTCGCCGCCGCCGTGACCCTGACGGCGGGCCGGCTCGCGTTCCAAGGCCAGATCACCATCGGAGAGCTCGTCATGGCCGTCGGACTGGCGCAGTTCATCATGGAACCGCTCAAGCTCTTCTCAGAGATGCCGAAGTACGTGATGGTCGCCCGCGCGTCGGCCGACCGGATGGCCCTGGTGCTGGCCGCGCCGCCCGTGCCGCCCCCGGGACCGGAGCGCCCGGCCGCGGGCGGCGACCTCGAAGTCGATCGCGTCCGGTACGGGTCCCTGCGCGAACTGAGCTTCCGGGTGTCCGCCGCCGAATTCGTAGCGATTGCCGCCTACCAACCGCGCGCGGCGGCCGACCTCGCGTCGGTCCTGGCCCTCAACGTCCCGCCCGGCGCGTACGAGGGCGCGGTGCGGGTCAGCGGACAGGACGCGGCGGACCTGCCGATCGGAGCGGTCCGCGAGCACATGCTGGTCAACCCCTGCGACGGGGAGATCTTCGCGGGCACCCTCCGCACCAACATCGACCCGTCGGGCACCAGCCGGATGGTCGCCGAGGCCGTCGAGGCGTCCCTGCTGACCGACGTCGTCGCCCTGCACCGCGAGGGGCTCGACCACAGCGTCCGCGACCGGGGCGCGAACCTCTCCGGCGGCCAGCGCCAGCGGCTGTCCCTGGCCCGCGCCCTCGCCGCCGACGCCGACATCCTCGTCCTGCACGACCCGACGACCGCCGTCGACGCGGTCACCGAACAGCTCATCGCACGCAACATCACCGACCTGCGCCGAGGCCGCACCACCATCGTGATCACCAGCAGCCCGGCCTTCCTGGACGCCGCCGACCGCGTCCTCGTCCTGGACGACGGCGCCATCACAGCCCAGGACACCCACCGCAACCTCCTCAGCACCAACAAGGACTACCGCCTGGCCATAGCCCGCTGACCCGGCCGAGCATCTAAAAGCCGTCGATCTCGTACATCGAGCCGTCAGGCCGCAACGTGAAGCGACGCGGCGGCTCCACGGCCTTGACGGCCTCCTGAACGGCGGCATCATGCTTGGCCACCTCGTCGGGGTCAGATGGATCGGTGAGCTGGAAGCCAAGAAGCCCGACATCGTCCGGATCGGCGTCGTCCGGCTCGGGCTCGCCTTCCAGGATGAAACCGAGCAGCGCGCGCAGCGCGTCCTCACCGAGGTCAAGGGGGTGGAACGGCAGCGCGTACGGCTCATCCGACCAGCCGGGATCGTCTGCGACCGGATGCTCCCCGGCCCAGTAAGCCGCCTCGAAAGGAAACGGGTCGCCAATATTCTCCATGACCCCACTGTCGGGGGACAGGCTGAGCGAACGGATCAGCCGTCCGTCTTCCCATACGGCGAAGGCCAGCCAGTCGACGACGCTGTGCATCGCATGCAGGATCACCCTGCGCCCCGCGCCCGCCTCGATCAGATGAGCCGGGAGCTGCGAGGGACGGTCGAGCATCACCCGCTGATCGCAGATGATGTCGACCCCCGGAAGCCTCGTGGCGTAGGTCGTCCCATAGCGCGGATAACAACCGTCGCCGAGAGATGACGGTTCGCCCTCTCGGACCGTCCAACCAGGATAAAGGCGCTCGATCAGGGCTGCGGTCTGCTCCGGATCTGGTGGGGGCGCCGCACGAAGGACCTCCTTGACATCACCGTCGGCGTATACCAGCAAGCCGGTCTTGGCTCCCATGTCCCGCTCCTCAGTCCAGTCCGCGACGGCGGGAGCGTACCGGCCCACTGAGACACTCTGGGCAGCGCTGCATGCCGTTGTACGGGTCGGCGTCCTGGTGATCGCGACCTTCGACACCCCCGCGCCTATCGCCGACGGTGTTCGTGCGCACCT
The DNA here is from genome assembly GCF_004349215.1 of Actinomadura rubrisoli. GTDB lineage: Bacteria > Actinomycetota > Actinomycetes > Streptosporangiales > Streptosporangiaceae > Spirillospora > Spirillospora rubrisoli. The sequence goes on from NZ_SMKU01000012.1 coordinate 10,212, forward strand.
ACACCGCTTTAGATGAGACCGATGTTGCTCGCGTACCGGTTGCGCGGGCCTTGAGAAGGTCCGCCACATCGGTGAGACCCACCTGAATGCGCCCATGGACGCGGGGATTGAGCACCACCGTGCCGTCGAAGTCCCCCGCGGACGCGAAGACGGCGACGGGCACGGTCAACGCCTGGAAGAAGGCGAAAAGGGGCCGCAGGGCATGCTCCAGGACGAGCGCATGGTGGTCGCCTCCGCCTGTCGCGGCGAGCAGGACGGGCTTGTTGGCCAGTGCGTATTGGTCGACGAGGTCAAAGAAATGCTTGAACATGCCGGGGTAGGAACCGCGGAACACCGGCGCCGCCGCGACCAGGAGGTCGGCTTCCTCGGCGAGCCGGATCGCGGCTTCGACTTCGGGCGTGACGCCGTCGCGCTCGATCGCTCCGGTGAACCCCGGGCCGAGGCGGTACACGTCAATCCGGGACGTCTCAATGGGGAGCATCTCAGCCAAACTGTCGAGCACGACGTCGACAAGCCCCATTGTCTTGGACGGTCGGCTCGGACTGCCGTTGACGACGACGACACGCAGCACATCGACGGTGGTCATGCCGCGCTCCTCTCACGTGCGGCGACCTCACGGCGCACGACAGGCGCCACCTGCGTGCCGAGCCGCTCGATCGCCTCCAGGTGCTCCTTCTGCGGCATTCCGCCGAAACCCATGTGAATAATGACGCGGTTCAGGCCGTACAACTCGTGGTAGGTGAGCAATTTGTCGATGACCTCCTGCGAACTGCCCACCAGCAGGCCGGACCTCGGCGACGCCTGCGCGTCGAATACGGACCTGGGAAGAACGAGCCCTTGGCCCCGCTGGTGGTTGTTCTCCGCCATGCCTTTCGCGAAGTAGGGGTACATGACGTCTCTGGCCTGCTGACTGGTGCGTCCGACGTGCCCGTGCGTGTTGATGCTGATCGGCAGCGCGTCATGCCCCGCCTCCGCGGCGGACTCCCGGTAGAGGTCGACGGTCTGCTCGTGGAAAGTGATCGGCCCCAACAGCAGGGCCAGTGCCATGGGCAGGCCGAGCCGTCCGGTGCTGATGGCGGACGCCGGCGATCCGCCGACCCCCACCCAGATCGGAATTGTGTCACCGTGGGCGCGAGGCGCGATGTCGGCGTCGACCAGAGGCGCACGGAAACGTCCGGACCAGCTGAGAGGGTTCTGCTCGCGAATCTTGAGCAGCAGATCGAGCTTCTCGCGGAAGAGTTCGGCATAGTCACGCAGGTCATATCCGAAGAGCGGGAAGGATTCCGTGTAGGAGCCGCGTCCGGCGATGATCTCGGCGCGGCCATGCGACAGCAGGTCGATCGTCGCGAACTGCTCCCAGACGCGTACGGGATCCTCCGAGCTGAGCACGGTGACGGCGCTCGTCAGGCGGATGCGCTTTGTCCGTTCCGCCGCGGCCGCCAACAAGATGGACGGTGCCGATGCGACGAAGTCAGTGCGATGGTGCTCGCCGACGCCGAAGACGTCGAGCCCCACTTCGTCGGCGACTCTCGCCTGCTCGATCGTTTCGCGGACGCGCTGCCGCGGCGACGCGAGGGCCCCAGCGGTGAGTTCACCGAACGTCATGATGCCGATCTCGAATCCCATTTTCCGTTCCTCTCCAGTCGGTGCCGGAGGTCGCTCCGGCACGGTGTCCAGCGACGCAGGCCGAACAACCTGTCTGCGCAAGCAGGTATTCCGGCTTGGTGCCGGGAGCGGGATCCGGATACGGTGCGGCCATGGCGACCGACGGTCTGACAGATCTTGAGCAGGAAGCCTGGCGAGGGTTCCTGCTGACTCACGATCGGCTCTGGCGTGCGCTGGAGGCAGGGCTCGCTCCGCTGAACGTGAGCATGGCCGAGTACAGCGTTCTGTCCCTGCTCCACGAGGCCGGCCCGAAGGGCATGCGCATGTCGGAGCTCGCCCAGCACCGCCTGATGTCCAGCGGCGGGTTCACCCGCCTCGCCGACCGCCTCCAAAGCCGTGGGCTGATCGAGCGACGGCGCTCGTCCATCGACGGCCGCGGCTTCGACGCGACCCTGACCAGCAGCGGACGGGCGCTGATACGCCGGGCGCGGCGCCGGCACCACAGCGACCTACGCGCGCTCTTCTTCAGCCGGCTCGACGACGACCACCTCCGCGGCCTCGCCGAGATCTGGACCCTCCTCGCCCCCGACGCGGCCTCGTCCCCCTAGGGCGCTTCTTACGGATCTTCGTTCTGTTGCGCGACGCCCAGGACCCATAAGAAACGCCCTAGGTCTTCCAGCGGCGGTCAGCCGGTCCGGGTGAGGGCGTCGATCGCGGTGACGTCCTCCTTGGTAAGGCCGAAGCCCTCCAGGTCGAAGTTGGCGGCGATGCGCTCCCGGCGCGAAGACCTGGGGAGGATGACGATGTCGTGTTCCAGATGCCAGCGCAGGACGACCTGGGCAGGAGTGACTCCGTGCCGCTGAGCGATCTCGGTGAGAACGGGACTGCGCAGATCGGTGTTCTTCAGCCCGCTGTAGCCCTCGACGACGACCCCCCGGCGCCGATGCTCCTCCAGCAAGGCCGGATCGTGCTGCGCCGGGCTCCACGGAATCTGATTGACCGCGGGCCGCTCCCCGGTGGCCTCGGTCACCAGGTCGATCAGTGCCGGGCTGTAGTTGCTGACCCCGGCGTTGCGGACCAGCCCCGCGTCCCTCGCGGACAACAGCTCCTGCCACGTCGAGACGAGCTCGTCCCGGCCGGTCGGCCAGTGGATCAGCCACAGATCCACGTAGCCGGTGTCGAGCAGACGAAGGCTCGACTCCAGAGCGCGACGGGCATGCCGCGCGTCCTGCGGCCGCAGCTTGGTGGTGACGAAGACCTGCTCCCGATCCACGCCGCTGTCCTTCACGGCCCTGCCGACGTCCGCTTCGTTCTGATACAACGTCGCGGTGTCGACATGCCGGTAACCGATTTCAAGCGCCGTACGCACCGACTCGTACGCGCTCTTGGCCCGCAGTTGCCAGGTCCCAAAACCGATCAACGGCAGCGCAGTACCACCAGGCAGGTTCACAGTCCGAGTCATGCACGCCATTCTGCCCCCGGCGTCGACGGCCGCTGGCCGTCCGGCGAAAGCCTGGCGAACCACGCAGCCTCCGCAAGACCGTTACCTGGCCGCGCATCCCGGCTCAGAGCCCGAACGCCTGCGTCACCCGTCCGACCAACTCGTCCTCGCTCATCACGGTGTCGACCTCGATGACAGGCAGCCCGAGGCACCCGCTCTCCTCCGAGAGCCGGTCGGTGAACATCCGGTCACGCTCAAGCAGATTGCGCCGGGCCAGTCCAGGATTGCTGGTCTTACGTGGAATCTCCCAGCCGCGGCTGTCGAACGCGGCCCGGCGGAACTCGGGCGTCGGCAAAAGCCAGACTGCGCGGCCGGGTTCGGCGAGCAGCGGCTTGACAAGCCGAGGCAGCAGCCGGAAGCCCTCGACGATCACTCCGGTATCTTTCGGCAGGCGCAGCAAGTCTTCGACGATCAGGCCAAAGCCCTCGCCCCGAAACCAGTGGAAGGTCTCAAGCATCGCCTCCGGCGACCGATTCACCCAACGCTCGTCCATGCCCATGTTCTTGAACCTGCTCAGGCAAGGAGCATCTTCCGGCGTGCTCCGGCCGGCGTGGTCCGCCATCACGTCATCGGACGAATAAACGCGCAAGCCATACCGGGCCGCGATACACCGGGCAACGGTCGACTTGCCCGCGCCGCTACCGCCGCCAATCCAGTAGACATGCCGCAGCGCAGGCGGCCTCTCAGCTTCCGTCACGTCGTATTCCTCCCGGAACAATGATCATGGCGGAGGATGAGCATCGAGCCAAGCCGCGGCCCGGCGACCTGACGCGCGCGACAACCACGCGTCCTGAACTATCTCTGCCAGCTCATCCCGGGTGAGCTCACCGACACGGCCGGCCCGCAGCAGCACAGACAAGTGCCCGTTGAAATGCGCAGTGGTGAAAAACGGCGAGGTCTCGTCACGCACCAGCGCCTGCTTGTCCTCTTCGGACGCAACCCAGAAGACGATCACATCCCGATAGCGCTCACCGCTCTCAGGATCAACCGCATCCGGCCGCGGAGTGCGGAAAAAGACAAACGATTTCCCGCCCACCTGATAGATCGGCCTATCCCCGGTCCCAGGGTAAACGGTGACATGCGGCATAGCGAGAGCGTACTCATGCACATCCTCGACCCGAGCAGAACGTCTCTCGTCCTCCGGCATCCCCCCAGCGTAGACGCTTCAATCCCCCAGGAAACGGCTCACACCCGCCGATCGCGTCTGGACCTGATGCCCTCGATCGCCGATACGGTCAGGGGGTGAGAACCGATCGCCAGGGCCGAGCCGATCAGCCGTGGCAGCGGCGGTGGACGTGGAACCGCGGCATCCTGGACCTGTGGTTCACCGGTCGACCCACCGAGCCCAACCTATGGGCCCGCTATGACCGGAGGCTGCGGCACGAGTGGGCCGGCGTGGCGCCGGCCCATCGTCAATTCGATGTCCCGGACCAGCCGGCAGGGACCGCGTTCGATCTCGACGGCCGCTTCGTCACTGACGTCGAGGGCTTCTACTGCGCCATCGGTGAGGCGATCAACGGTCCGGGCGGCTACTTCGGCTGGAACCTCGATGCCCTCCATGACCGCCTGCGTGGCCGGTGGGGCGCACAGGCACCGTTCCGGCTGGTCTGGCACGCTTCGGCGGTCGCACGCCAACACCTCGTCGCAGGCTACGACCGGCATCGGAACGCGCCCGCGGTCACCCTCGACTCCCTTCTGCAGATGTTCGCCGAACACGGCGTCGAGGTCGATCTGCGCTGAGCGTCTCGCCCCACCCCGGCCCGTACGGACGCTCACCCACGCGTTAACGGCCAGAACGTCACCGCCGCCTCCCTGGACGAGTAGTTCCGAAGTTCCGGCCCTGGATGGAAACGGCTCCATGCACGGTCGCCCAGAGTTCGTCAGGTTCCGCGGGCGCCGGTGGATCGCGCGTCGTTGTCCATGGCTTCACGGAGCCTTTTCGGCCTCATATCGGTCCAGTTCTTCTCGATGTAGTCGAGGGCCGATGCGCGGTCGGTTTCGCCGAAGACTACCCGCCAGCCCGCCGGCACATCGGCGAACATGGGCCACAGAGAATACTGGTCCTCGTCATTCACCAGCACATAGAAGCTGCCGTCCTCGTCGTCGAACGGGTTGGTCCCCATGGTGGATTCCCTCCTTGCTTATGGTCGGACTGTTGGACGAATTCAGCGGCCCCGCAGCACTGCGGTGTCCGTTGGCCGCATGCTGTCCGGCAGTTCACGCATCGAACGCAGCGGAGACAAGATCAGGGGCAGGACGGGGATCACGCCTCCGAAGGCGATCAGCCAGAGGGCGGAGCGTGCCCCGATGAGCTGGGCGAGGACGCCACCGAGGCTGGCACCCAGCGGCGATACACCCCAGACCAGGAAGCGCATCGTGGCGTTCGTCCGTCCCAGCAGCCGCTCCGGCGCCAGCTGCTGCCGGAAACTGAGCTGGGTGATGTTGAACACCGAAACACAGAGCCAGATCACGATGTTGGCCGCGGCCGCCAGCCACAACAGCCACCCTCGTTCAGCCATCGGAATCAGCAGCTGAAACGGTGCCGCCACGGCGGCCGTCACCCAGATCGCCCGCCCTTGGCCGATAAGCTCGGCGATCCTCCTCGCGGTCAACGCGCCGATCAAGCTCCCGACCGAGGCGATAGAGAAGAACACGCCGATCACGCCGGCGGGAAGCCGCAGCACCTGGGCCAGCAGCAGAATGAGCAGCGTGGCCCGCGCGGCGGCGAGCAGATTGTACGAGGCGATCGAGAGCGCGAGGTCCCGCAGCAGCCGGTGGCCCAACACGAAACCGAGTCCCTCACGCACCTCGCTGCCGAGGTGCGCCTTCGTCTCTCGCCGCTGTATCCGCTCCCGTTTGCGGATACGTCGCAGGAACAGCGCCGAACCCAGAAAGCTGACGGAGTCGACGGCGATGGTGATGGGCGCGGTGAACACCTGGATCAGCAGGCCGGCGAGAGTCGGACCGCCGATCTGGCTGACCGCCCGCACCCCTTCGAGCTTGGCGTTGCCCTCTGTGAGATGTTCGCGGCCGACCAGATGCGGCAGATAGCTCTGGTAGGCCACGTCGAAGAACACCGTCAGTATTCCGGCGAGGAGCGCGACGAGATAGAGCTGCGCCATGGTGAGCACGCCCAGTTTCCATGCGACCGGGATGGAACCGAGGACGAGTGCTCGCCCGATATCGGCGACGATCAGTACGGAGCGCCGGCGTGTGCGATCCACCCATGCGCCCGCGGGTAAGCCGACCACCAGGAACGCCAGCGTGCCGCAGGCGGACAGGAATCCGACCTCGGCGCCGGAGGCGTCCAGCGTCGATACGGCCACCAGCGGCAGCGCCAGCAGGCTGACTTGGCTGCCCACCTGGCTGACCGTGTCGGCTAAGAACAACCGCCGGAAGTCCCCCTGGCGCAGCAGCCCTCCTTGGCCTGGGCTCACCCTGACCTCCGGTCGATGATTGTCGGACGACGCTTTCGCTCCTTACCGAAAACCGGCTGCGCTTTCGGTCTCAATGAATTCCACCAATCTCGTCATACCGTCCTTGATGAGGGCGGGCGTGAGGTAGCTGAACGACAGCCGAATGGTGCGTTCCCCACCCCCATCGGGATAGAAGTACGACATGGGAGTCCAGATCACGCCATGTCGGTCCGCCGAGCGGGACAGGGCGGCGTTGTCGGCCTGGAATGGTACACGCAGTGACAGGAAGAATCCGCCGCTCGGCTCATTCCACTCGACGCCCAGCCGGACGGCCCGCTCGGGCGGGAAGCGCTCCCGGAACTGTCCCAGCATCGTTTGCAGGCACTCTTTGTAATGCGCCGCCGCAGGACGGTTCAGTTCGCCGGGACGGTGGTCGGCCTCCAGCAGCATGCCGGCGACCGCGGCCTGGCTCAGCGACGGCGTGTTGACCGTGATCATGCTCTTCACCTTGGCGAGCTCGTCCGCCAGGAGGCCGGTCCGGCCGTCCGGGCCATGGACGGCCTGGTCGGCCACGACGAAGCCGACCCTCGCGCCGGGGAACAGCGTCTTGGAGTAGGAACCGATGTGGACGACGACGCGGTGGCGGTCCAGCGCCTTCAAGGTGGGCAATCGCTGACCGGCACTGACCAGGCGGTACGGGCTGTCTTCCAGAATGAGCACCCCGTAGCGGGCGGCGACGTCGAGCAGGTCCCTTCTCGCCTGAAGCGGCATCATGGATCCTGACGGGTTCGAATGGTCCGGAACCACGTAGCACGCCCGGGGACGCCGTCCCGCCGAGAGTTCGGCGCGAATGGACGAGTCCAGGTCGGTGGCGGAAAGGCCGTCCACCGTCTCGGGCACGGTCAGGATCGGGATGTCGAGCAGGCGCGCCGCGCCCGTGAGGCCGACATAGCAAGGGCTGGCGACCAGCAGGACGTCGTCCGGCCCGGCGAAGAGCGCCCGCAACGCGAGTACCAGTGCCTCCTGGCATCCCACCGTGACCACGATGGACTCAGGCGCGACGCTCATCCCCTCTTCCGCCGCCAGCGACGCCGCGATCAGCTCACGAATCTGACCGGCGGCCGGACCGTATTGATAGACCGATTCCCGGATCTCGTCCGGCGTATCACCGCGCTCGGCCAGGTGGCGGAGGTAGCGGCGTGTCGCGCCGAATACCTGCTCGACGTCGAAGAACCCCGGGAATGGCCGGCCGGGAGCGAAAGAGATCGCGTCCGGATACTTCCAAACGATCTCGTTGAGGAAGTTCATCGTTTCCAGCATCGGGTCCGAGAGGCTGGGGTGCAGTTCTGCTTTTTGCAGTTCCCCGTTTCGGTTCCCCGACATGTTCAGCGCACGGCGTCCTGGGCGCGGGCCGGGTATCCGCGCGGTTCCCGGCGTGGCGATCAGGTCCGGGCCCGCGTTCGCGATCGATGCCGTACCGGTCAGCACCATCGCTTCCACAAGATCCTCGACCACCGCCTCCAGCATCGCGGCGACGCCATCGCCGCCGCCGGCCGCGAGCGCATGGAGGACCGGGCGTCCGACGAGCACTCCGGCCGCGCCCAGCGCGACCGCGGCGAGCACGTCGCCGCCCCGCCGCACACCCCCGTCCAGCAGCACCGGGCACCGGCCCGCGACGGCCTCCACCACGGCGGGCAGCGCGCGCAGCGTCGCCGGGGCTCCGTCGAGCTGCCGGCCACCGTGGTTCGAAACGACGAGGCCGTCGACGCCCGCCCCGACCGCCAGCGCCGCGTCGGCCGGGCTGAGCACGCCCTTGACGAGCACGGGCAGCGAGCTGATCGACCGGATCCAGTCGATGACCGTCCAGTCCAGCGCCGGATCCAGCGCCAGCCGTGCGTGATCCCACGGCGAGGCGTAATCCCCGGAGGGCAGGTTCGCCGGGACAACCCCCGGCGGAAGGCGGAATTCGTTGCGCGGGTCACGCCCACGCCGTCCGAGCCGGGGAGCGTCCACCGTGAGGACCAGCGCTTCGAAGCCGGCCTCCTCCGCACGGGCCACCAGCCGCTGCGTGATGTCGCGATCGCGGAAGCAGTACAGCTGCAGCCACAGGGGCGCCCCTGCCGCGTCGGCGGCGAGGTCCTCCAACCGCCGGCCGGCGAACGTGCTGACGATGACGGGCGCTCCGGCCTCCATCGCTCCCCGCACCGTCGCCAGCTCGCCCTCGGGATGCAGGAGCGTCTGATAGGCCAGCGGGGCGACGGCGATCGGCGCCCGCCAGATCCGGTCCAGGACGCGGACGGTGGTGTCCGGTTCCGTGACGCCGCCGAGTACCCGCGGTAGCAGGGCCACCTCGTCGAAGGCCCGTCTGTTGGCGGCCACCGTGCGCTCCTCCCCGGCGCCGCCTTCGATGAAGTCCCACACCGCCGGGGATGTACGGGCCCTGGCCAGCCGTGCGAAGGCGGTCGGCAGGTGACCCTGCGCTTCCGCGGTGCGGCCCGTGGCCCCGATAGCGGGGTCGAGCGGCTGGTGTTCACGCACGCGCGACCACCTCCGCGGCCTCAGGCCCCTGACCCGGCTGATCTGGTTCATCGTCTTCGCCGGGTCGCGGCGAGTCTGAGGCCGCCCGCTCCACCGCCTCGTACAGAGCCTTGATATTGCTGCTGCCGAATGTCCGGGCTCCGCGCCTCTCGATGACCTCGGTGAAGAATGTGCCGCGTACATGCATCGATTTGCTGAAGATCTGGAACAATTCGCCCGAGTGGTCCCGGTCGGCAAGGATGTTGTGCCGCCGCAGTAGCTCACTGTCGAGATCCGTCGTGCCGAGCCTCGCGTCAAGCCGGTCGTAATAGGCCGGCGGGGTTTCGAGGAAACGAACCCCCCGGTCGGTCAGTGTGCGGACCGCGGCGGCGATGTCATCGGTGCGGAAGGCCAGATGCTGGACGCCCGCACCGCGGTGCGCACGCAGGAACGCGTCGATCTGGCCCGGTTCCCGGTTCGTGTCCGGCTCGATGAGCGTGAACGTGGCATTCGCCGACCGGCTCTGGACCACTTTCGACGCCATTGCCTGCCGCCCCACCTCCACGTACTCCGAGAAGATCTCGGGGAAGTCGAACACCTGGCCATAGAAGTGGACGGCCTCGTGCAGCGTCCCAGCGGGCAGGCAGACGGCGACGTGATCCAGTTCGCGGAAGAGACCGCCGTCCGGCTCGCCGCCGGTCTCGCCGTCCGGGTCGCCGTCGGTACCTCCGTGCGGTTCGCCGCCGGTATCGCCGTGCGGATCGCCGTCCGCCGGGAGCATCTCCATGACACCGGGGAGGAAGCCGGTGCCCGGCCCTTCGCGCTCGATGAGAGGGTGAGCGAGGTCACCGACGCCGGCGACCTCGGCAATCGTCACGGCCGCGTCGCCCGCCTCGAACCGGGACGGCTCGCTCACCACGGTGCCGCCACGGCGCGTCGCCTCGGTCAGCGTCCGGGCGGCATCCGCCACCCGGAAGGCGATCTTCGCGATTCCATCGCCGTGGCGGGCGACGTACTCGGTGGCGGGATGATCGGGGCCCAGGCCGGAGGTGAGCAGCAGGTCGACGCCACCGTGCCGCAGTTGTAACGACCGTTGATCGGCCAACCCGGTCTCCGGACCGGCCTGACCGCGTATCCGGAACCCGAACGCGGTGCAAAGGTAATAGGCGGCCTGCCGAGCGTCGCCGACGTAGAATTCGACATGATCGATAGCGTCGATGTGCACTGCCGTCCCCTTTTATCCGCGTAATGATTTCTTGTCGATCAGCGGGTTCCGGTCATTACTGTCACCCTCGTCCGTGCTTACTGCGGCGAGCCCTGCCATGCCCTCTTCACGGACAAGACGGTCGACTTCCGCGGCCATGTCCCGCACCGTCGGATGGTCGAAGACGAACGGGAGCGGCAGTTCCACGCCGAACCGGTCGTCGATTCGCATGACGAGCTGCGCTGCCAGCATCGAGTGGCCACCAAGGCGGAAAAAATCGTCGTCCACGCCAACGTGATCCAGTCGCAGCAGCACGGCGGCCATTGAGGCCAGTTGCACCTCGGTCCGGTCGTCCGGCTCGGTGACCGTCTCTCGCGCCGATGAACCGGCCAACCATACGTATTGGCTTGGAATCATATAAGCGGGTAAGAATTCGGCGAGAAACGCAGTCAGCTCGTCCGGATCGGGCGCGGTGCCGAGCGGCGCGACGTACGCCACCAGTTCACGCCCGCCGCGGTCGGACGCGGCGGCCACGACGACGCTCGACCGGACGGCCGGATGCCGGCTGATCGTCGCGGCCACCTCGTCGGGCTCGACACGAAACCCGTGAACCTTCACCTGGTTGTCGGCGCGGCCCACGAACTCGATGTCGCCGCCCTTTCGACGGCGGGCCAGGTCGCCGGTCCGGAGCAACCGGGCACCTGGACGACCCCCCAGATGGTCGGGGACGAACCGCAGCGCGGTCTGTGCGGTGGCGTGCAGATATCCGCGTGCCACCAGCGGGCCGCCGAGGAGCACCTCGCCTTCCTCGCCGTCCGGTACCGGGTGCAGCTCGCTGTCCACGATGTGCAACTCGACATCGTCGATGGGCCGTCCGATGGCGGGCGGGTCGTCGTCCGCCCCGGCCTTCACCGGGCCGGACGCGGACACGACGGTCGCTTCGGCCAGCCCGTAAATGTTGACCACCGCGAACGGCAGCCCGGGCGGAGGCACCCGGTGCAGAACATCGCCTCCGGTCAGCACTATCCTCGGCCCGCTGTCCGGCCAATGCGGAACCATCTGCGATTCAGCCAGATGAGTCGGCAGGCAACCGATGGTGATTCCGTGGGCGAGCATCCAGTCACGCAGAGCGGTCGGATCGTTTCCTACGCCGTCCTCGGGTATCCGCAGCGACGCTCCCGCCGTCAGGCACGGCCATACGGAGGCGTCGAATCCCGGGTCGGGCATCTGCATCACCCGGTCGGACGCGGCGATATCGAAGGTCAGCGTGTACCAGTCGACAATCCGGCGGAGGCTGCGGTGCTCGACCATCACGCCCTTGGGAAGCCCGCTTGAACCGGATGTATAGACGACGTACGCGAGGTTGTTGCCACCGACTGATACCGGAGGCGATGCCGGCAGGAAGCCGTCCGGCTCTTCCGTGCCAGTGAACTCGCCGATGCCGATGGCCTCCACCGACTCGCCGGCGAGCGCCATCGAACGTTGACTCGCCAGCACCACCCGCGCCCTTGAATGGTCCAGCATGACACGCTGCCGCTGCGCGGGGTGGCTCGGATCAATGACGACGTAGGCACCGCCCGCGTCGAGGACGGCGAGCGCACCGACGACAAGCGCCGCCGATCGCGGCAAGCACAACCCGACGGTCGTTTCCGGCCCGACGCCCAGCCCGCACAGCCGACGGCTGAGAGAATATGCCCGTCGGAGAAGCTCGCCGTACGTCAACGTCGCGTCGGCCGCCGCGACGGCGACCGCATCCGGGTGCGCGACTCCGCGGCGATGGACGAGCACATTGACCGTTGCCTCGGGCGGGTCCCGGAACCGCCCGGCTGGTTCGTTGGGCACGGCTGGTTCATTCGGCACGGCGCCGTTTCTCCCATCCTTGATCAGTCAAGTAGCGCATCGTTGTCGGTTCCTCGCGGTCGCGATCAGCGGGGTTCTGCGTCAATGAGGGTGAAGTACGAGCCGGGGATGGGACGTATAGCCGACACCGTGTATCCAGCCTTGTTCAGCCGGTCCTCGAATTCCGGTCCCGTTCGTTCTCGGCCTCCGGTGAGCACCAGCATGCCGAGGTCGCTCCATTTGCTGGGATGCCAGGTGTCACCGGGAGACACGACCATTTCCACGATCAGCAGCCGGCCGCCGGGTGCGAGCGCCGTCCGGCTGCGTTCGAGAATGGTGTCGACCTGCTCATCGGGCCAGTCGTGCAACACACTGGACATCACATGAGTGTCCGCGCCGTCCGGTAGTTCGCGGAAGAAGTCGCCGCTGACCGTCCGGAGCCGCTCCCCCAGCTCGCCGAGGCGTCCGGCGACGGACGCGATGACCGAAGGCCGGTCGAACAGCACGCCGGTCAGCCGCGGCTCATGGCGCAGGATGGCGCTGAGCAGGAAGCCGTCGCCGCCGCCGACGTCGAGCACCACCGTCGATCGGCTCCAGTCGACGATGGAGACCACACCGGCGTAGCAGGACGCCGCCCGTTCCCGCATACGGCGCGTGAAGGACCGGCCGGCCGACGCGTCGACGTCCTTGTGCGCGAAGAAGTCCTGCCCACCGCCGTGCGGCCCGCTGCTCAGCGGTACCGGAGTGCCTCTGCGGAACGCCTCGGGGGCCGCCGCCCAGGCATGGTAGGAATCACTTTGCAGCACCGATTCGCGGACGCTGTCGGGGCCCTCCGAGCACAGCCGTCGCCCCAGTGCGGAAAGCGCGAAGACACGCGGGGTCACCTCCTCGAAGAAGCCGACGCTCGCCAGCGCACGTAACAGCCGGTACAGTGCGCCCACGTCCGCGTCGACGCTTCGGGCCAGCACTTCCACATCCATTGGCCCGCCGGTGAGCAAATCGGCCAGGCCGAACTCGGCGGCGATCCTCAGGGCATGAGGGAGCAGCGCCACACAACTGTCGTCGACCAGCGTCAGGTATTCGTCGACAATAGCGTTCGCAATGCCGTTCTCCACCGCCTACGCCTCCTCCTCCGACCGATGCGCGGCCCTCGGATGTTCCTGTCGTTCCGCCGCGACCGGACGGCCTGGTTCACCGACGAGTTCTTCGATCACCGCGGCCAGCGCGGCCACGGTGGGTTCATCGAAGATGATGGCTGCAGGAATGTCAGCCGTGTACGCCTCCTGAGCCTGATTCATGGCCACCATCGCGAGCATCGAGTGCCCGCCCAGTGCGAAGAAGTTGTCGTACACACCCACTCGCTCAATACCGAGCAGGGCAGCCCACATCGTCACCAGCTGGGCTTCGATCGGCGTTCGGGCCGCGACAAAGGCCGGTTCGGCAGTGGCATCCGCCGCCTCGGGATCCGGCCGCCCGTCGCCGTTCGCGCGACGGTTCTGGTTCGTCAGGCAGTCGAGCAACTCCACGCCGCCGTCGCGGAGGCGGCGAGCCCGTTCACCCGTTCGGTACAGCCGGGCACCGGGCACTTCCGAAAATCGGTCGGCTACGAAGCGCTCCGCCGTGGCGGCCGCCCGTCCCAGATATCCCCGGCCGACGCCCGGGCCTCCGATGTACAGTTCGCCGGGCACACCGGCGGGAACGAGATCGCCACGCCGGTCGAGGACGACAGCATGGACGCCGTCGATCGGCTCGCCGCATATCACGCGGGCATTCGCGTCGACCGGCACGTCGTCACCCGGCGACATATCCCGCATCAGCGATACGAGAGATGTCTCGGGCCCACCGTAGGTGCCATGGATCCGCGCGCCCCTCGCCAGCAGTATCCGGGCCACGTCGGCTGACAGTTCTCCACCGGCTGATATCGCGGTGAGACCCTCGACGTCGCAGCCGAGTTCGACCAGTTCCCGCCACGTTTCCGGCGTGGCCCACAGGACCGCGACAGACCGGCTGGCCAAGGTTTCGGCCAAATGGACCGCATCGGGGACGCCCCTATTGCCTGTCATCATGACTTGGGCGCCGCCGGCCAGCGCCACCAGGATCTCTATCGCGCCGAAATCGCATGACGTGTACCACACGTCGTCCGGCTTGGTCGCCAACCGCCGGTGTAAAGACGTTGCCAGTGCGGCCAGGTTGCGGTGGCTGAGCACCACGTCGCGGACTTCATCGCCCGTGCCCGCTGTACAGCAGATCCACGCCGCGCTTTCGGCCGCCGACCGCGCGCGGAGATCCGAGGGGCTCGGTCTCGTGTCCGGCAGACGGCTCAGCTCCTCACGGGCGCCCGCGTCATCCAGCAGAATGCGGGTGGCCTCCTGCTCGACCGGCAACCGCCCGTCGAGTTCGATGGTCGTCAGGACGAGGGCCGGGTCCGCGTCTACGAACATTGACGCGATGCTTCTGTCGGGGTGATCCGGGGGCACTGGAAGGCACACGGCGCCGGCGCGAATAATGGCAAGCATCGCCACGGCCAGATTCTCGTCCGCTGGCAGGAAAACGGCGACCCGATCCTCTGCGCCGACACCCGAACGCACTATCAGGCGGGTCAGCCTATTGACACGTGCGTCGAGATCCCGATAGGTCAGGCGGGCGTCGCCGCAAATGATCGCCGGCTGCTCCGGTGCCGACCGGGTCACGGTATCGATCAGTTCGGGGACGGTCCGCAGGGTGTCAGAGCCGCCGTCGCCGTCGCCGTCGCGGGGGCGGCCGGGCAGCAATTGCCGACGATCGTCCTCGCTGAGCATGGGCACTCGCGATATCGGGCGGCCCGGGTCGGCGACCACCTCGGCGGCCAGACGCCGGTAGTGCTCCGCGAACCGTTCGACCGTGGCGGCTTCGAAGAGATCGGTGGAGTATTCGTACACCACCAGCACACCACCTTCGTCGGGTGTGTCGCTGCGCCCAAGGTTCTGCTCCGCCCGCGGAATCGCGATGACGTTGAGGTCGAATTTCGCGGTGCCGTTGCTCATCACCTCGTGCAGGCTCATCGACAACCCGGGAAGCGTCATCGCCGGCATGGGCGCGTCGTGGAAGCTGAACGCCACCTGGAACAGCGGATTGTGGCTGATGGTGCGGTCTGGAGCCACCGTCCGCACGACATGCTCGAACGGCGTGTCCTGGTTGGCGTACGCGCCCAGCGCGGCCTCCTTCACACGCTCCAGCAACTGCTGGAAGGTCGGGTCCCCGGAAAGGTCGACGCGCAACGCGACATTGTTGACCAGCATGCCGACCAGCCGTTCCGTCTCGGGACGATGCCTGTTGGCGATGCTGGAACCGACGACGATGTCGTCCTGCCCGGTGTAACGGTGCAAAAGCAGCTCGAAAACGGCGAGCATCGCCACGAAGAGCGTCGCTCCCTCCTTGTGCGCCAGACGGCGGAGGGCGTCTGCCAGGGCCTCGTCCAGCTCGGTGCGCACGGTCGATCCGCGGAAGCTGGGCACCTCGGGGCGCCTGTGGTCCGCGGGGATCGTCACGATGGGCGGGCAGTCGGCGAGGTGCCGTCGCCAGTACTCCAGTTGCGCCGCCGCCTCGTCGTTTCGCACCCACTGGTGCTGCCAGCACACGTAGTCCGCGAACTGGACGCCGAGCGCGGGAAGATCGGCAGGTACACCGTCGACCTTGGCCTGGTAGAGGCGGAGGAGCTCTTCTATGAGCAGGGTGAACGACCATCCGTCGTGCACCATGTGGTGCTCCACGTGCACGAGCAGGTGGTCATCGGTGTCCAGGGCGAGCAGCGTCCACCGGACCAACGGCAACCGGGACGGATCGAAGACCACATGCACTTGCTCGTCAACGATCCGGTCCATTTCGGCCGCTCGGTCATCCTCGGCGAGCGCGGTGAGGTCGATGTAGTCGAAGCAGGGCGGGCAGACCGGATGAATGGTCTGGTAGGGGGTGCCTTCGCGCTCGGCGAATGTCGTCCGGTACACCTCGTGCCGCTGCGTCAGTTCGGCAAGGCTTTCCTCCAGGGCGGCCACGTCCAGTCGTCCACGGATGCGGAACGTCGTCTGGAAGTTGTACGCCCGGTTGCGGGGGAAGAGCTTGTACATGAACCATACGCGGCCCTGGGGGAAAGACAGCGGGAGGTCACGGTCACGGCTTACCGATTCGATCGCCGTCGGCGCGGAGTCGTGTTGCCGGCTTCGGGCAGACCGGATCTCCTGCGCGCAGTCTGCCAGGGTCGGTGTGCTGAAGAGCGTGCGCAACGGCAACGAGACACCGAGCGCCTCCCTGATCCGGGAAACGGCCTGAGTGCCCAGGAGCGAATGACCGCCGAGGTCGAAGAAATTGTCGTCCGGATCAACGTGGTTCACGCCGAGCAGTTCCGCCCAGATGTCGGCGAGAATCGCTTGCTCGGTTTTGTTCGGCGCCCCTGGTGCGCCGTCGCCGAGGTGCCTGCCATCGGCACGCCCGCCATCGGCACGCCCGCCGTCGAGACGCCGGCCGTCGATAGCCGCCAGGCGCCGCCTGTCGAGTTTGCCGTTCCCGCTCGTCGGCCACTCGTCGACCACCACGTAGACGGACGGCACCATGTAATACGGGAGACGCGCATACATGAACCTGCGGAGATCCGGTGCCGTCAGGTCACCGCGGGGCAGCAGATACGCCGTCAACGTCCGGCCGCGCGCCGTGTCGTCGCCGACCAGCACGGCGGCCTCGCAGACAGCGGGATACTGGCGCAGCACCGCCTCGACCTCCGCCGGCTCCACCCGGAAGCCCCGCAGCTTCACCTGATCGTCGGCTCGGCCCGCGAACTCCAGGCTTCCGTCGGCGCGGCGCCGGGCCAGATCCCCGGTACGGTACAGGCGCGCGCCCGGCCGCCCGGAGAAGGGATCCGCGACGAAGCGCGCCGACGTCAGCGCTGGGTCTTTCAGATATCCCCTGGCGAGTTGGACGCCTCCGATATAGAGCTCCCCGACGGTTCCCGCTGGTACCGACCGGAGCTTTCCGTCGACGATGTGCAATTCGGTATTGCCAATCGGATAGCCGATGGGCGGCAGGCCGTCCGGCTGGTCCGGTGCTTCCGCGAGCTCGCCCGCGGTTACCACTACAGCGGCTTCCGTTGGCCCGTAGCAATTGACGTACGACGCGGTCAGAGACGACGGCGGGTACCGGTAGGCTCTGTCCGAGCCGGTGAACAGCACCCGCAACGATAGGTCGGACAGGTCGCGCTCGAACAACGGCTCGCCCAGCACCGGCGGCAGGAACCCCACGCTGATCCGCTCATCCCGCAGCCAGTCATGGAGCTGGTCCCCGGCCGAGCGTGTGTTGTCGTCAAGGATATGCAGGGTAGCGCCGCTGCACAGGCACGGAAGCACCTCGAACAAGCATGCGTCGAAACCCATGCGGGCTTGCTGCATGCACCTGTCGCGGGGCGAGAGGGCGAACGTCTCCCGCAACCAGGTCAGCAGGTTCGCCATCGCGCGGTGGCTCACCAGCACGGCTTTCGGTGCGCCCGTCGAACCTGAGGTGTAGATGGCGTAGGCGAGGTTGTCCGGAAGGGCGATGCCGTCCGGGGCGTCGGCACTTTCGTCATGAAAATCGGTGTGGGCGCGCTCAAGTGAGATGATCTGCTCGGCGGCCGCGGGGACCCGCGAGGCGAGATGGTCCTGTACAAGGACCACCGGCGGCCGAGAATTGGCGAACATCAGACCTATGCGGTCAGGCGGATGTACCGGATCGAGCGGAAGGTAGGCGCCACCCGCCTTCCATACGGCGAGGAGCGCGACGATCCACGAAATGGACCGCTCGGCATAGACGCCGACCAGGTCGTCCGGTCCGATGCCGCGCCGGACCAGGTGCCGGGCAAGCCCGTTCGACCGCCGCTCCAGCTCTCCGTAGGTGATGGAGTCGGGCCCGGAAACGATTGCCAACGCGTCCGGGGTCTCGCGGGCGCGGGCCTGGAACAGACGGACGACCAGAGGCCCGGTCTCTTTCTCTCCTTCACGCTGGTCGTCGATCCGATCGCTTTTCATGAGGGGCTCCTTCCCCCGTGGCTGTTCGTTGCCGGTGCCGGTGCTGGAACGCCGGTGCCGGAAGCAGGGAGATCGGACGATCCGCGTCGTCGATCGCCCCGTGCAGAATCGTCTGGAAGTCAGCGACCATGCCGCGGGCCGTGTCCGGCTCGAAGAGCGCACGGCTGTAGCGCAGCTCGCCGCGCAAGGCGCTCGGCTCGCTGTCGAGCAGCAGCGCGACGTCGTACTGTTGCACCGTTCCCGTGCCAAGGCGCATCGGTTCGAGTACCGCTCCGGGGACCTTCAGATGCCGCGGCCGGCCATTCCACAGCACGAGTGCCGCCTGGACGAGCGGACCGCGGCTGTTTTCCCGCCGGGGGTTCACCATCTCCACGACTCTCTCGAACGGCAGGCCCTGATGGGAGTAGGCCCCTAGCGAGGTCTCGCGCACCCGGGCGAGCAGCTCACGGAACGTGGGGTCCTCTGCGGTGTCCACCCGCAGCGCCAGTATGTTGATGAAGGCGCCGATGAGCCGTCGCGTCTCCGCCCTTTCACGTGCGGCCATGGGGGTGCCGATGAGCACTTCCGGCCGGCCGCTGTACCGGCACAGCAGGCACCCGAACACGGCCAGCAGGGTCATGAACATCGTTGACTTCTCTGCCCGGGCCAAGTGAAGCAGCCGGTCCCGGACCGCGGCCGGCAGGACCACCTCGATCTGTCCCGCCTCGTAGCTCGGCAGCTTCGGTCTGGGATGGTCGGTCGGCAGGTCGAGCGCCGGGGGAGGATCGCCGAGCCGCCGCCTCCAGTACGCCAGCTCCCGCTCGAAGCGCTCCCCATTCTGCCACCGCGCGAAATCGGCATACTGCCACCGCAAGGGGGGAAGCGGGTCTTCCCCGCCGTCCGCGAACGCCGTGTACAGCGCGGTCAGCTCGTCGAGCAGGATCAGGCTCGACGGCTCGTCGAAGACGATGTGGTGGACGGAGAACATGAGAATGGACGCGTCCGGTGCCAACCGGAACAGGCGCGCCCTGAACAACGGACCGCCGGCCAGATCTAACGGGCGGTGTAATTCCTCCGCCAGCAGTGCCTGGACCGCCGCCTCGGACGGGCGTTCACCGTCTGCCGTGGCCCGGTCGGTTATCGGGATGTCGATCCGGCCGGTAGGTGGCGGAGGCCAGACAACCTGCATCGGAGTGTCGCCGATGACAGGAAAGGTGGTACGCAGCGCTTCGTGCCGACTTACGACTGTGCCGACAGATCGTTCCAGGATCTCGTGGTCCAGGCTTCCTTTAATGCTGAGCGGTACCGTCGCGTGGAAGGTGATTCCTGCCGTACCAAAACGCTCGACAAGCCATATGCGCTTTTGCGCGGAAGAGATCGGAGATATGTCGGTGGGATCGCCGTTCTTCCGAACCAGGTGGTCGAATCGTGCGCGCTGTCTCGGCGAAAGGGCCGCGAGGGCCCGTGCCCACTCCGTCACCTACGGACCTCATAAGTTCTGAGCTACCGAATTCTGGACAGTCCTGCTGGACGCCGCTCTGTGCGACGTCACGTCAGCTCGGATGGGTTTACCTGTCGGCCATTGCAACTAGCGTTGCTTCCCGTGGTTGACGGCACAACATCGAACCACGCCAGCATGTGTACCACGTTGATGATAGACCGTCAACGCAATACCTTGTTGTCCGATAACAGGTTGGACGGATGGCCAAAACAGCGTTCCAGGCATAGGAAGTAAAGAGAGAGTAAAAAACCCTGAACAAAGGAACTGGACAGCGGAAGTGGGCACGTTCTAAGCTGGCGCACAGCCGGGTGTGGGGCGCCCACCCGCAGGCGTTGCGGGCAAGTACTGTCGGCACACGCTCCTGGGTTCACGTGCCGGACGTCGCAACACGTCATCGTGCCGAGAGGTGACCGCTAATGCATCCTCTGTCGTCCGCGAAACGGCGTATGTGGTTTCTTCACGAATTAGCCGACGACAGTTCACTCTACAATGTTCCGATCGCTTTTCGGCTCACCGGGGACCTGGACCGCGACGCCCTCGCGCAAGCCCTCGCCGACGTGGTGGACCGGCACGAGGCACTTCGCACCGTCGTCCGGGACATGGACGGCGAGCTGGGCGAAGAGGTCCTGCCACCGCCTGCACAGCCTCTGCTCGTCCAGACCGTCGACCCGGCGCTGACGGCGGACGCGCTTCACGCCGCGGCGACCCGCCGTTTCGATCTGCGTCGAGACATCCCCTTTCGGGCGCAGCTGCTGGCGGAGCGCCCGGACCGCCACGTGCTCGTCCTCGTGCTGCACCATATCGCCGTCGACGAATGGTCCGCGCACCTGCTGCTCCGTGCGATCTCGGCGGCATATGCGGCCAGGCGCCGGGACGGTCTGCCGCGATGGGACGGACCCGCGCTCCAGTACAGCGATTACGCGGCCTGGCAAAGCACGGCGTTGGGCAGCGAGGACGATCCGGAAAGCCAGATCTCACGCGAACTGGCCTTCTGGCGCCGAGCCCTCGCCGGCGCACCGCACGACCTCCCGCTGCCCGTTGACCGTCCCTGCCCCGAGAGACCGACACATCGCGGCGGCCTTATCAGGTTAGAGATCTCCCGGCCCTTGCACGCGTCCCTCGGCGAGCTCGCCCGGACTACCGGCGCCACCACGTTCATGCATTTCGTGGCGATTATCGGAGCACTGCTGACCAAGCTGGGCTGCGGCACCGACATCACGATCGGAACACCCGTCACCGGCCGTACCCGTAAGTCCTTCGCGCAGATCGTCGGGTTCCTCGCCAATACCGTCGTCCTGCGTCTCGACACCTCCGGAGACCCTGACTTCCTGGAATTGTGCGGGCGCGCCCGCGCGGTCACGGTCGCGGCGCTGTCCCACAACGGCGTGCCGTTCGACCGGGTCGTCGCCGCGCTCGGCCCCGACCGTCCGCGAGGGGCCGATTCGCCGTTTCAGATAATGCTGGCGTTCCAGGCCCTCGGCGGGCCCCGGCTCGATCTTCCCGGCGTCGGCGTCGAGCAACTGGCGGTGCCGGTGGGGCTCAGCCGGTTCCCCTTGACGTTCTACGTGGCCGAGTCGCGCGCGGCGGATGGTTCACCGGCGGGCATGCACATCGACATCAACTATGCCCGCGACCTGTTCGATGATGAAACCATCTCCCTGATCGGCCAATACCTGGTGCGACTACTGGAGACGGTGGTCGCGAACCCGGAGCTCCAGCTCAGCAAGACGGAGATCTTGTCGGCGGAACAACTCCGCTCCCTGCTGCCGACCGGGCAAAGTGTTCCGCCGGCCTCGTCCACCGACGCCACCGTGGTCGACATGTTCGAGAGGCAGGCCAGAAAGGCTCCCGATGCGCCCGCTGTCGTATCCTCCGCAGGCGTACTCGGCTACGGCGACCTCGATCAGAGCGCCCGCGCACTCGCCGGACGCCTGATCCGCGCCGGGGCCGGCCCCGAGAAGATCGTCGCGCTCGCGCTTCCCCGGTCCCCGGAACTGATCATCGCGATGCTGGCGGTGCTCAAGTCGGGCGCCGCGTACCTCCCCATCGACCCGTCGTATCCGCCGTCGCGCATCCAGTACATGCTCGACGACGCCCGCCCCGCATGCGTCGTCACCGACCTGCGGACGGCGAGCGGGCTACCGTCCTGCGACGCTGCGCGGCTGACGCTCGACGACGACGCCCCAACCGTCGACGCCCCAACCGTCGACGCCCCAACCGTCACCGACGACCGGCCGGCGCTCGGCGACGCCACGCGCGGCGCCCGCACCGCGACTCCGATCGACCCGGACACCGCGGCCTATGTGCTGTACACCTCCGGGTCCACTGGTCAGCCGAAGGGCGTCGTCGTGGGCCACGGCGCCCTGGCGAGCTATCTGCGCCGATGCCGCGAGGCGTACCGCGGCCTTCGCGGCAACACAGTCCTGCATTCCGCGTTGTGGTTCGACCTCAGCGTCACTTCGCTGTACGGCACGTTGGTCTCCGGCGGTTGCCTGTACCTGTCGTCGCTGGACGAGGACGAATTGTCCGCGGTAGGCGCGGCGGCCATCGACCACCTGAAACTCACTCCCAGCCATATGCCGTTGCTGGACGTGCTTCCCGAAGCCTTCCATCCCACAGGGGAGCTGATTCTCGGCGGTGAGGCGCTGGACGCGGAGACTCTTCGCCGGTGGCGAGACGCGCATCCGGGAGTGGACGTCGTCAACCACTTCGGGCCCACCGAATGCACTGTCGGCTGCCTGGACTTCCGCGTGCCGGCCGGAGCGGACCTGCCCGGGGGCCCGGTACCGATCGGCCGCCCGATACCGAACGCCCGCGTGTACGTACTCGACGAGTACTTGCGGCCGGTCCCTCCAGGCGTGATCGGGGAACTGTACGTCGCGGGTGCCGGGCTGGCACGAGGATATCTGCGGCGGCCGGGACTGACCGCACAGCGCTTCCTCTCCGACCCCTTCGACGCCGAAGGGGCACGCATGTACCGCACCGGCGACCTGGTGCGCCGCCGGCATGACGGAAACCTCGTCTTCGTGGGCCGGGCCGACGACCAGGTGAAGATCCGCGGTCACCGTGTGGAACTCGGCGAAATCGAGCACGCGCTGCGGCTCTTTCCGGAGGTCGCCGACGCCGCAGTTCTGGTCCACCGGGTCCCGGCTGGATCGAGCCGCCTCATCGGATATGTCCGGCCGGCGCCGGGAGCGGATGTCGACGCCGCGGCGTTACGGTCCGCGCTCGCCGAACGCCTTCCCCAGCACTCGATACCCGCGGCGATAATGACGCTCGACGAGATGCCGCTGACCGCGAACGGAAAACTCGACCGGCGCCGGCTGGCCGCCCAGTGGCGCCCCGTCGAGACCGCGGACCTCGTCGAGGACGCCGCGCTCGTGGACGTGATACGGCACGCGTTCGCCACCGTCCTCGGTATCGCGGACGCACCACCGCAAGGTGACTTCTTCGCCCTCGGTGGCGACTCGGTGAGCGCCGTCATGGTGGCCCGCAAACTGCGCGACCTCCTCAGTAGGGAGATCCCCCTCCGCCTGGTGCTCGGCCATTCCAGTCCGGCGGCTCTCGCCCGCGCCCTCGCCCGCCGTCCCACGCCTGGCGAACCAGACAACGAGCACCAGCCGCCGCCGGCCGAGACCCCGCAGAGCACCACACCGGCGTTCGAGGCGAAACCGGTGGCCGCCCGGTCGATCGCCGACGCCGAACACATCCTGCTCACCGGTGTGACGGGCTTCTTCGGCGCATTCCTCCTCCCCGAGTTGCTGACACAAACGGCTGCGCGGGTGTCTTGCCTCGTGCGGGCCGAAAGCCTGGCTCAGGCGCACGCGCGGCTGGCTGACACCATGCGGCGATACGGACTCGACAACCCGAGCGAGCGAGTTCGGGTAGTGCTCGGCGACCTGGAGAAGCCGGACCTCGGGATGTCTCCGGAAGACCGGGCCGGGATCGAGCAGACGGTCGACACGATCGTCCACAGCGCCGCCAACGTCAACGGCATGCTGCCGCTGGACCGGCTATGGAGGGCCAATGTCGGAGGCACGATCGAACTTGCCGGACTGGCCCGCACCGGTAAACCGAAGACGCTGCATTTCGCGTCGACCACGTCGGTGACGTCGCCCGCGCGAGAGTCGGGTTACGCCAGCAGCAAACGCGAGGCCGAGCATCACCTCATGGTCGAGCGTCGGGTCGGGCTTCCTGCCGTGATCGCCCGGCTGCCCCGGCTCAGCGCCCATTCAACGTCGGGGCACTACAACCATCGCGACATCATGCACCGCGCGATCGCCACCATACTGGACGCCGGCATCGCACCCGAGATCGATGGCGAAGAGATCTGGATCCCGGTGGACCATGCCGCCCGCGCTTTCGTCGCCACATCCCGCACGACAACCGCGGGCCGTTTCGTGTACACGAGCGCCGAACGCTTCTCACTGCCCGCATGCCTGCACGCCGCGAGGGAACTGGGTTTCCCCCTGCGGACCCTCCCGCACCACGCGTGGGAGCGCGCGATGACGAGTGGCGACCAGGTGGAGCACGAATTCGCGGCGGCGGCGATACGCGGCCTGCGAGGGCGGCAGGAGCATTTAGCCGACGCGGCCCCATCCGACTTCGTCCCCGTAATAGTGGCGGGCGTCACTCCGGACGTCATGAAGGCGTGGCTGCGTCGGCTGGCCACCGAGCGTTCCTGGGAGGGAGTGGGCAGTGGACGACCATTCGCGTATCGCTCGGATCCAGCCTGACCTCGGGGAGGTGAAGGCACGGCTGGAGCACCTTGTTCGGATACCGGCCGCGGACCTGGAGCCAGAAGCCCTGGCGAGATACGAACGGTGGTTCGAGGAGCACTGCGCTTCCTCGCGAGCCGCCGGCCGGGACGCCGCCGACCTGATCCCCGGTGGGACCCACCATTCGCAGGCGAATATTCCGTTCCCGCTGCAGATCGACCGGGCGGCCGGTCCCCACTTGTGGGACGCGGACGGCAACCGCTACATCGACTTCGTCCAGGGCGTCGGTGCCTCGTTGCTCGGCGCGAACAACGAAACGGTACGGGAGAAGGTGAAAGCGGTTCTCGACGAGTGCGGGCCGTCGCTCGGACTGCTTCATCGGTACGAGATCGCGCTCGCCCGGACGGTCCGCGAATTCATGCCCGCCGTGCAGCGGCTTCGCATGACGGCCAGTGGCACCGAGGCGGCGATGGCGGCCGTTCGGGTGGCGAGGGCGTACACCGGCGCGGCGTACGTGGTCAAACTCGGTGGCGCCTACCACGGCTGGTCGGATCAGCTGGCGTACGGGCTCAACGCCCCTGGGACGGCGCGCCGTTCGGCCGGCGGCATTCCCGAACAGGCGCAAGCCCTGACTCAGGAAGTACCTCCCGGTGACGTGGACGCGTTGCGCTCCCTTCTTTCGGCCAATGCCGAGCGCGGCGGCACTGCCGCAGTGATCGTCGAACCGCTGGGACCGCAGAGCGGCACCTTCCCGTTCGCCCCCGACTACCTCGAAGCGGTCCAGGAGTCGTGCCGCTCTTTCGGGGCGCTTTTCGTGGTGGACGAAGTCATCACGGGCTTCCGCCTCGGACTCGGCGGCGCGCACGAACAGCTCGGACTGAGTCCAGACCTCCTCATCTTCGGCAAGTGCATCGCGGGTGGATACCCCGCGGCCGGCGCCCTCGGCGGACGCGCCGACGTGATGGCGACGATCGGATCGGGCACCGGAGCGTCCGCGCTGGTCGTCGGCACTCTTTCGGCCAATCCGCTCAGCTGCGCCGCCGGTTACCACAGCCTGCTGGAGATGGCTCGTACCGACGCCCCCGCCCGGGCGGCAAGCGCGGGCGCCCTGCTGCGCGCCGGCCTGGAACGCCTCATCGCAAAATATCAGCTGCCTTATGTGGCCTATAATTTCGGTTCGATCGTGCACCTGCACACGTCGGGTCTATACCAACTCTCGGTGACACAACCCGATTTCGCCTCGCAATTGGCGACCCGGCGCGAAGCGATGATCCATCTGATCGAGGGGTTCACCGCGGAAGGGCTGATGCTGTCAGGCTCCGGCCGGATGTTCGTCGGCGCGACGCACACCGATCAGGTGGTGGCCGACGCGCTGGATCGTTTCGACCGGGTCTTCGCCTCTGTGCGGCCAGTCCGATCCTCACCCGAACCGCATGACAGGCCGATGAATACACCCTCAGGGCGTATCGCCTGAGCGCGGTGACGTGAATTCGAGCGGTGCCTGGACATACAAGGAGCGCACGATGAAGACCATGTACGAATGGTTCGATACGTCCGTCCGCCGCCATCCCGACCACATCGCCCTCGACGTCGCGGGGACGGAGTACACCTATAGGGAACTCGCCAGCGAAGTGCGGCTGCGAGCCACGGCCATTCAGGAAGCGCTCGGCCGCAGGCCACGGCGAGTGCTGATGATGGCCGATCGCACCGCGCACAGCTATTTCATCTACCTCGCCGCACAGCGGCTCGGCGCGGCCGTCGTACCCGTCGTCCCGACATTTCCACAGGATCGCATCCGCGCGATCGCCGCTGCCGCCGGCGCGGAAATCTACGCCCATGGCCAGTCCGACGAGAAGATCGAAACGGCCGAATCCGGCCTCGGAGACAGCCGCCACGGCGACGATGGCCGGAACGACCAAGACGGCATCGCCTACATCCTGTACACCTCGGGATCCACCGGGACACCGAAAGGCGTCCCGGTGGGGCACGACAACATCTCCGCGTACCTCAGCCACAACATCGAGCGCTACCAGGCAGGGCCAGGCTGCCGGTTGTCCCACATGTACCAGCTCACCTTCGACCCCTCCGTGTTCGACATGTTCATCAGCTGGGGTTCCGGCGCAACTCTGGTCGTCGCCGACCGCGACGATATGCTCGATCCGGCAGGCTATGCGAAGCGGCACAACCTCACCCACTGGTTGTCGGTGCCCTCTGTCGTCTCACTGGCCGCGCGGCTGGGCAGGCTGCCCGCTGGTTGCATGCCGGAGATGCGGTACAGCCTGTTCGGCGGTGAGCCATTGACCGTGCAGCAGGCCGAGGCATGGCGGAACGCGGCTCCAAACGCCGTCCTTGGCAACATCTACGGGCCCACCGAAGTAACCATCACCTGCACCGCCTTCCACGTCCCGCCGGGGGAGCCGTTGCCGAGGACGAGTAATGGCACGGTTCCCATCGGCACTGTCGACCCCGGTCAGTCCTATGTCGTGCTGGACGGCGACGGCCGCGAATCGACGCTCGGAGAGATGTGCGTACGCGGTACCCAGCGGATAGCGGGATACCTCAATCCCGACGACAACACAGACCGATTCATTTCCTACAGCGCACCCGGTCCCGCCGTTCCGTACAAGGGGGAGGAACCGCTCACCCCGGCACACTGGTACCGGACCGGAGACCGCGTGCAGGTATTGCCCGATGGCAACCTCGTCCACCTGGGACGCCTCGACAGCCAGATCAAGCTTCACGGTTACCGGATCGAGTTGGGCGAGATCGAGTCGGTCCTGCGGGAACACCCCGCCGTGCTCGAAGCCGTCGTAGTGGTGACACACGTCGGCGACGATGCCAGCCTCCTCCAGGCGATCTACACGGGGCGCCCTGTGCCCAACGGCGAACTCCTGGCCACACTTGGCCGCCGGCTTCCTCCGCAAATGCTCCCCCGCAGTTTCCATTATCTGCCGCAACTGCCCCTGACCGCGAACGGCAAGGTGGACCGCGGCGCGCTGACCCACCTGGTGTCCGCCGCCCCGGGATCACCAGTACCCGCCGACGGCCGTGATCGATGATCTCGGCGTAGCCCGCAACTCGGAGGAATCAGGGATGGGGGACCTAGCAATTGCACTCGAATCGTCGTTCTTCGTGTTGATCACACGCGGAGCCGCCGAACTGTACCTGGCGAACATCAGCGTCCCCGGGCACTTCGAGCCGACCCGTTTCGCCGGGCTCCTTCACGACGACCTCACCGAACCGGACGGCGGCCCCGACGACACCTCCGATCCCGCGACGCGCTTCGCATTGCGCCTTCCGGCCATCGGCCGGCTCGAAGAACTCACCGGCGAACCCGCGGACCGCCATACCCGCTACATCCCCATCGCCGACATCCCTGTCGGTACCCAACTCGTCCGCACCGGACCGGGCAGCCGCACCGACGTCCTCGGCAGCTACCGTGGCCGCCGTTCCGGCTGGGAACCGCACCCTGGGTTTCCCACCGCGACTCCCGCCCGGTGGGGGCTGAAACCCGCTCACCCCGTCGGCACCATCCACCGCGGAATCCGCGCCACCTATGACGGCACCGATTTCGACACAGACCTCGGACCCGGACCCGCCCGGCTCACCCTCGCACCCGCGGAGCCCGGCACTCCACCCCTCACCGTTTCCATCGCCGAATGCGACCGTGTCCGCTTCTACCGCGCCACCGCCACATGGCAAGGGGAACGCTTCGAAATGCTCGACTCCCGGCACGACGCCGTGACCCTCGTCTACCTGGCCGGCGACGAACCGACCGCGCGGCGACTCGCCCTTACCGAGACCACTCCCGGTGTATGGCGAACGAACGTCCCCCATGCCTCGATCACCGACATGACCGTGACCGCCATCGACCTCGATCCACCCATCACATAACGAAAGGCCGATCGTGACCGATCTTAATCTGGACGTCATCGGCAAGGTCCGGTGGAACGACTCCTACGTATTGACCGAACAGCCGAACCTGTGGGGCGACCCGCCCGTACCGTTCGTCACGACCGCCGCCGACTACTTCGCCGGCGACGGCGCGCAGACGGTCCTGGACCTGCCTGTGGGCGATGGCCGGAACCTGCCCGAACTCGCGGAGCGTTTCAGTACGGTGGTCGGCGCCGACTCCTCGGACAACGCCATCGGCATCGCCGCAGGACGCGCCGCGGCCGCCGGCTATCGCAACGTGCTGCTCCTCAAAGCCGACGTCTACGCGACCGGTTTCGCCGACGCGAGCTTTGACGGCGTGTTCTGCTGCGACGTGCTCGGCCATCTGCAGGAACCAGCGCGGGCCATCCGGGAACTGCTGCGCATCACCCGTCCGGGCCACCACCTCATGGCGAACGTGTTCGCGCTCGAAGACTCGACGCGCGGCGTCGACATGGTGCCCATCGGGGATGAGACGTACCTGTTCGACGACCGCTTCTATTTCCGCTTCTACGACAAGTCCGCCGCGAAGGAACTCGTGGACGAGGTCGAAGACGCCGCCGACCTCGTCGCCCTGGAGCCCGTCACCTGGACTGAACCGCCGCACGAGGGTTACCGGGAATACGAGCACGAACATGTGAGCTGGCTCTTCACACTCCGCAAGCACACCTGATCGGCATCGCTGGACGACGGGCGGCAACCCCGACGAGTGACACGGCCCGCCGTTCCTGCGTCGTCGAACAGAGGCGGACCGAGACGACCGCCCAACCGTGATCGTCTCCGTCCGCCTCTACGTCCTCGTCCCAGGACGCCATTTTGCACAGGCCGTTTCAAATCACCCGGTACTAACCCGTCAGCATCACGATCGCCAGCGCAGTTTCGCGCCGTCCAGCTCATTGAGCCACGTCCCACGAGACGAGCCACTACCGTGGCAGGGTGAAACAAGAGGAGAACCCGATGGGAAGCCTGGAGTGGCAGCCGGCAGCCGACCGGGCCGGACTGCTCGCCGACCCGGTCGCAGAGGTCATCGCCGGACAGCCGGAGGCGCGGGTCGCCGAGATCGATCCGGAGCTGGCCGACACCGCGGCCTTCTGTGAGCGCTACGGGGTGCCGCCGGAGGCGACCGCGAACTGCGTGATCGTGGCCGCCAAGCGCGGCGGCGAGGTCACCTACGCGGCCTGCACGATCCTGGCCACCGGTCGCGCCGACGTGAACGGGGTCGTCCGCAAGCACCTGGGCGCGCGCAAGGTGTCCTTCGCGCCGATGGCGGAGGCCACCTCCCTCACCTCGATGGAGTACGGCGGCATCACGCCCCTCGGCCTGCCGCCGGACTGGCCCATCCTGGTGGACGAGGCAGTCGTGAACGCGCCGCAGGTCGTCCTCGGCAGCGGCCTGCGCAGGTCAAAGCTGCTGCTTCCCGGCAAGGCCATCGCGGACCTGCCGGGCGCTGAGGTCCTGGCACTGGCCCTCACCCGATGAAACCGATCATGGCGATGCCACCGCCCCGCCGCGCATAGTCGCCCTAAGCGAATCCTGCCGAAGGCGCCGCCACCACCCAGACAAGCCTCTGACCAGCACGCCAACGCTGTGCCCTGCCACTGGGTGACCTGGGCACACCCGGAGGGTCGCCATGCACATCCGGCGACCCACCCCACCCATGGCCGCGACCAGCGTTGTACACCCCGCCTGACCTCGCAGATCGGTGTGGTCGTGCGGGAGCTGGCCGAACGCGCCGGCGCGCGCCTGTTATCGGCGCTGGGCGTGCTGCTGTCCCGGCACATCGCACTGCGCGCACTGCTGAGGCTTGCGCGACCGGTGCTGCGGGCGCTCGGTGTGGACCAAGAGCGCGTACCTGGCGACGAGGTCGGCGAGCGCGATCCGGTCGCGCGGATCGAGCACTCTCATGAGAGCCCCAGGCGTTCGGCGCCGATCGCGGCGAGCCTCTCCGACGACCGAGGAACCTCGCTGTAGCACGACGTGAAAAGCCCAAGGTCCAGCGACATGTCCGGAGCATACAGGGGTTCGAGAAACGCTCTCCGACCGACGAGCGAGGGCACTGCGCTCATCCAGAACGCCTGA
Organism: Actinomadura rubrisoli; assembly: GCF_004349215.1. Classification (GTDB taxonomy): domain Bacteria; phylum Actinomycetota; class Actinomycetes; order Streptosporangiales; family Streptosporangiaceae; genus Spirillospora; species Spirillospora rubrisoli. The sequence continues at coordinate 40,533 of NZ_SMKU01000012.1, forward strand.
TTGGCCGAGCTCGCTTCATGCTCGATCAGCAACTCGCTGGGCTCCGGCTGCGGATGGCTGTTGCAGCGCCTCGGACACCATCTCGTGCGGCACCGGGCGGCGGGGGAAGTGCGTCTGGTTCGCCCTATCCCGGGACCGTACGAGGAGGCGATGTCGGCGAGCACGAGCCCCGCATCGTCGGGGTGCGGCTCGATGACCGCGGGACGATATCCGGCACCGTAGACCGGAGGCGCAACCGTCCCGCCGGTGGCGATGCCAGCCGCAAGGGCGACGAAGTCCCGCGCAGCCCCGGCCGCCAACGGGCAGGCACGGCCGAGGCCCCATAAGCCGCGCCGAGCAGACCACCGGCGATAGCGGCGCCGAGACCCGCGCTCCGCGTTCTCTAGCGCCAAGCGCAGGTGATCGGCACCAAACGAACCGGCGGCCGGTGATTTAGCGGGTGCCGCTGGTGGGTGGGGTGGGATCGCGGGGGCTTACCAGGCCGCTTTGGTAGGCGAACACGACGAGCTGGGCGCGGTCGCGCGCGCCGAGCTTGGTCATCGCCCTGCTGACGTGGGTCTTGGCCGTGGTGGGGCTGAGCACCATGGTTTCGGCTATTTCGTCGTTGTTCAGTCCGTGGGCGACCAAGGCGACGACTTCACGTTCCCTGTTGGTCAGCGACTCCATTCCCGCTGCCGGCAGCACGTCCGGTGGCCGGGCGACGAATTCGCTGATCAGCCGACGGGTGACTGCGGGAGAGAGCAGCGCGTCCCCGCGCTCGGCCACCCGCAGCGCCTGAAGCAGCTCGGCGGGGTGGGTGTCCTTGAGCAGGAAGCCGCTCGCGCCGGCCCGCAGCGCGCGGAAGATGTACTCGTCCAGCCCGTAGTTGGTGAGGATGACGACGCGGACGCCGGCCAGCCGCCGGTCGGCGACGATCTGCCGGGTCGCCTCGATGCCGTCGAGCACCGGCATCTGGATGTCGACCAGCGCGATGTCCGGGCGGTGCTCCACGGCCAGTGCGATCGCCTGCTGCCCGTCGGCGGCCTCGGCGACCACTTCGATGTCGTCCTCGGAGTCGAGCAGCGACCGGATCCCGCTGCGGATCAGCATCTGGTCGTCGGCCAGCAGGACACGGATCATGCCGCCGCCCGGATCGGCAGTTCGGCGCATACCCGGAAGCCGCCGTCCTTGTGCGGCCCGGCGTGCAGGCGGCCGCCGAGCGCGGCGACCCGTTCGCGCATGCCGATCAGGCCGAGCCCCTGGCCCGCCGGCGGGACGCTGGACACGGCGCCGTCGTTGTCCACCTGGACGATCAGCTCGTCCGGCCCGTAGCGCACCTGAACCGTGGCCCTCGCCCCTGCGGCGTGCCGCGAGACGTTGGTGAGCGCCTCCTGCACGATGCGGTAGGCGGCCTGGTCGACGTCGCGCGTGAGCCGGCATCGCGTACCGGTCACCGTCACGGTGACCTGCAGCCCGGCCGTGCGCGCCCGTGCCACCAGGCTTTCCAGCTGGTCAAGGCCGCTGGTCTCGCCGTCCTCGTCGGTGCGCAGCACGCTGAGTGTGGCCCGCAGTTCCCTGGCGGCGTCCGCGCCGGCCTCTTGGATCGCCAGCAGCGCGGGCGGCACCTCCTCACCGCGCTTGCCCGCCAGGTGCACCTCGACGCCGGCGTGCACCTGGATCACCGAGATGCTGTGCGTGAGCGAATCGTGCAGTTCCCGTGCGATGCGCAACCGCTCCTCTACGGCCCTGCGCCTGGCGGCCTCGTCCTTGGTTCGCTCCGCCTCTTCGGCGCGCTGCTCTACCTCGCGCAGGTGAAGCAGCCACATGCGGGCGGCGACGAGCATGACGCCCGCGGAGATGAGCCATCCGGTCCCGTAGAGCCTCCGCAAGCCGCGATCGGTACGCATTCTCCCAGGATACGGGCCGGTTCCGCAGGCGCGTCCTCCCGCTGGACCCATTGCCGCCTACTCCCGCCGTAGTACACCGGCGGACCGCTGACTCCCCGCTGAGCAGGAGAAAGACACACCCTGTACCCGACGACCGAAGACCTGCGGGGTCGGCACCATCGTCCCCATGACACAGATATCGAGCAGCGAACGTCCCGCAGCAGCGCTGGACACGGTCGCGGAGGTGCTGAGGCCGGGGGACGAAGACTACCCCGAGTCCGCGGCGATCTTGTTCGCCGACGGCACGCCCGACCTGGTGGTCCGTCCCCGCGACGCGGCCGGGGTGGCGGCGGCGCTGCGCTACGCGGCCGACACCGGGCTGGCCGTGACGGTGCGGTCCGGCGGACACAGCATGGCGGGCTTGAGCACGAGCACCGACGGAATGATCATCGACACGCGGCGGATCAATGATGCGCGCCTGCTGGACCCGGCCTCCGGGCGGGTGCGCGTCGGTGCGGGCGCGACCTGGGGTGCGGTGGCCGCGGCGCTGAGCCCGCACGGGCTGGGGCTGACCGCGGGAGACACCAAGCAGGTCGGTGTGGGCGGGCTGACGCTGGGAGGCGGCATCGGCTGGATGGTACGCCGGCACGGGCTGGCCATCGACAGCCTGGCGGCGGTTCGGCTGGTCACCGCGGACGGCCGGCTGATCGGCGCGGACGCCGTCGAGCACGCCGACCTGTTCTGGGCGCTGCGTGGTGGCGGCGGCAACTTCGGCGTCGCGGTCGGCTTCGACTTCATCGCCCAGCCGATCACCTCCGTGCATTTCGGAACGATCAGCTACCAGGCCGGCGACCTGCCGGGACTCATCGCCTGCTGGCGCGACCTGATGCGAGCCGCCGACGAGAAGCTGACCACGACGCTCAGCTTCATGCCGGCGATGCCCGGGCATCCCGCGGGCGTCACGCTGACGTGCTGCTACGCCGGTTCGGACGGCGGTGAGGCGGAGCAGGCGCTGCGTCCGTTCCGAGCACTCGCCCCGGTCATCTCCGACGGCATCAGGCCCATGCCCTACGCCGAAGTGCTTGAGGACGCCGGGCCGCTGCCTCCCGGACTGCGCATGGAGGTGCGCAACACCTTCTTCAGCACGCTCGACGACACGCGCGTCGCCGCAGTCGACGAACTGTTCACCGGCGGCGGAGCGGCGCTCTCGCTACGCAGCATGGGCGGTGCGGCCGCGCGCGTCAGCCCGAACGCGACCGCCTTCGCCCACCGGGACGCCGAAGTCATGGTGGCGGCCGCCTTCCTGATCCCGGACGCCGCACCGCCCGGGCTCCTGGATCAGGCGTTGCACCGGTGGTCGCAGGTGAGCGCCCTGGGCTCGGGCGCTTACGTCGGATTCCTCGGCTCGGCCGAACCCGCGGACGTCGCGGCGGCCTACCCACCGGACACCTACCGGCGCCTGGCCGAGGTCAAACGCCGCTACGACCCCGGCAACGTGTTCCGGCGCACCCACAACGTCCTCCCTGCCTAGTCCTGGCGGACGTTCCAAATCTCTCGGGCAGACGGGGCCAACAACCCACGAAGGGACTCCGCAGTTGTTCCGAGCGTGGCTTGGGCACTCCGCAGCGAGTAGGTGGCGGCGCAAAGCGACGTCCTCAAGGCGGCAGCCGACGAATTGGCCGCCCATTAGGAGCGGTGGGCAAGCCTAGATACGCTGGCGTCGGCGCGGTTCGTGGTGCCGGAAACCAACTTCTACTGCCACCCTCCGCAACTGCTTGGAGACGTGAATTTCGGGGACCTCCTGGATACCGGGGATGCACCAGTTCATATCCGGCGACTATGGCATGGCAACCGCGCCCGCATGACGGGCCTGGAGGCAATTTCCACCAGCCGGCTTAGGCTCGGCGAGCGCTCCCCCTGCTGGGCGATACCGGTTCGCCTCGCCGCCACTTCTGCCCGAGAGCGGGGCCGCGGATGCACCGCACATGCTCCGCCACACCTTCATGACCACCAAGCTCGACGCCGGCGTCGACCTCCGCGACGTACAGACCCACGCACCACCATGCGCTACGACCGAGCCCGCAACAACCTCGACTGCCACCCCCACTACATACTCGCCGCCCACATGGCCTCCGGCACCTGAACCAGGGCCCGCAGACGGATCGTGCTGGGATGCCGAGTTCAGGGTGTTTGCGGGAGCGTGGACGCGATTTCGGTTGTGCCGATGAGTTTTGTGCGGATGCGTGGTCGATACGGCTGGACACCGACAGCGGTGGGCCTGTGCTGGGAACATTCCAGCGCGGGAGGAAGCGCATGGAGGCAGTGATGAGCGTCGACGGTTCCAAGCAGGAGCACACCATCCGGACTGGTGAGCGGGGGACGCGGGTGAACGGTCCCAGGGTGTTGGTGGCGGGGGCGAGCATCGCGGGACCCGCGCTGGCCCACTGGCTGCGCCGGCGGGGGGCCGAGGTGACCGTGGTGGAGCGGGCTCCTGAGCTGCGTCCCGGCGGGCAGGCGGTGGACGCGCGCGGGGTCGCCAGGGAGGTCATCGGGCGCATGGGGCTGGACGCGGCGGTGCGCGCGGCGTGCACCGACACCGCCGGCGCGCACACCGTGGGCGCGGACGGGCAGGTGCTGGAGACCTTCCGTGCCGACGACGACGGTGGCGACGGGTTCATCGCGGACATCGAGATCCTGCGCGGGGACCTGGCCCAGGTGCTCTACGACGACACCCGCGACGGCGTCGAGTACGTCTTCGGCGACCGAATCGCCGGGCTCGCCCAGGACGCGGACGGGGTCGACGTGGTCTTCGCGGGCGGCGACCGGCGGCGCTTCGACCTGGTGGTCGGGGCCGACGGGCTGCACTCGGAGCTGCGAGCGATGGTCTTCGGGCCGCATGAGCGGTTCCTCCGCCACCTCGGGCACGTGCTGGCCTTCTACAGTGTGCCCAACGAGTTCGGACTGGACCGCTGGCTGCTGGAGCACCAGGACCAGGAGTCCGGGCGCTCTGCCCTCCTGCGGCCCATCCAGGACGCCACCCGGGCGATGGCCATGTTCTACTTCGCCTCGGCCGACTTCGACGTCGACTACCGTGACGTCGCGGCCCAGAAGGTCCTGCTGCGTGAGCGGATGGCGGGCCTGGGCTGGTTGACCCCGGGCATCCTCGCGCACCTGGACGACACCCCGGACTTCTACCTCGACCAGGTCGCCCAGGTGGTGATGGACCGCTGGTCCAGTGGACGGGTGGGGCTGCTCGGGGACGCGGCGTTCAGCTCCTCGCCGATGTCGGGACAGGGCACCGGTCTGGCCCTGGTCGGCGCCTACCTGCTGGCCGGAGAGCTGGCCGCCGCCGGATGGGACCCCGACACCGGGTTCGCCCGCTACGAGGCGGGGATGCGCTCGTTCGTCGAGGCCAACCAGGAGATCGGCCGGTTGAACGCCCGCAGCCGCGACGTCCCAGGGCCAGACGCCGAGCCACGTCCCGATTTCGCCGGCGAATGGTTCGCCGAGCTGGTCGGGCGCGCGATCAACGGCATAGAGCTGCCCGACTACGCGGGGGTGCCAGACTCCGCAGCCCCGCCCGGATCGCCGATCACCTCCTCGGCCAAGCCGTAGGCGTCACATAACGTGTCGAAAGGGACCACGCTTCGGTGGGACACCGCCGGCCGACCTCCGCTCATGCCGAGTGTCGTCGGTCTGGTCCTGCGCCTGATACGGGCGCAGCGTCGCAGGTATGACTTCGTTCGATGAGCTCCTGGGAGCGACGCCTGGCGCTGGGAACGCAAGTGGGGACATCCTGCGGTGGGCGACGCTCGCCTACCTGGCCCGATACAAGGCTGACTCACGCATGCACACAGGGTGAGCCGTACCGGGTTTGGTGCACCGAACGGCACCTAGAGCCCTTAGCGGTACGGCGCGCGCGGGTGGAGATGTCCGTGCGCTGGCTGCAGGAGGTCCGCCGGTTCCGGGCCTCGACCGTGTCCCGGCGGCTGTCGGTAGTGGCCGGCTTCCACCGGACCTGTGTGATCGACGGAATTCTGGAACACTCGCCCGCCGACCATGTCCGTCGCCCGAACGTACCGCCGCAATCGCCAACGCTCGGATCGTCCCATCCGCAGTTCGAGGCCCTGCTGTCAGCTGCACGCGCCTCGGCCGACCCCAACGACTTCGCGATGCTCGGGCTCCTCGGGTTGCGGATCTTCGAGGCCACCAGCGCCGACATCGACGACCTGGGCGAGGAGCACGGTCGCCGAGTCCTCCGCGTGATCGGTGAGGGCAACCGGATCGTGCTGATGCCTCTCCCGCCGGCAGTCGGCGGAGCCATCGACCACGCCACCTGTGACCGGACCAGCGGGCCGATCCTGCTCAACACCCGCGGGACCCGAATGGGTCGGCACGCCGCCACCCGCCGATTGCGCCGACTCGCGGCCCAATCCGTCGTCCGGTTGCCACGGACGCACCCCCACATGCTCCGCCACACCGTCGTGACCACCATGCTCGACGCCGGCGTCGACCTCCGCGACGTACAGATCGCCGCACGCCACGCAGACCCACGCACCACCATGCGCTACGACCGAGCCCGCAGCAACCGCGACCGCCACCCCGACCACATCCTCGCCGCCTACATGGCCTGCGGCACCTGAGCCAAGGCCCCACACAGAAACGCGCTGGTCTGCCGATGAGTACGTGCGAGATCTGACGTCGGCTGTGCCGTGTCCCCGGGGGTTAACGCCAGGGCATGTGCTGTAGGCACCAGGTGTTGCCGTCGGGGTCGGCGAAGTAGGCGTAGAACACTCCGCCGAGGTCCTCGACCTCGCTGATCTCGACGCCGCGTTCGAGGAGTTCGGCGCGGGACGCCTCGATGTCGGCGACCACCAGGTGCAGACCGCGCAGTGTTCCCGGCGGCATGTCGAGGGTGGGGAGGCCTTCGGCGAGGGTGATCGAGCATGCCGAACCGGGTGGGGTGAGTTGGACGATGCGGATACCGGGCTTGGGGTTGACGTCGACGTCGAGGCGGAACCCGAGCTGGTCCTGGTAGAAGGCCTTGGCCCGTTCGATATCGGTGACCGGTACCGGCACCAGCTCCAGCAACAGCATGCCGGGCGGCACGGGAGGGTTACCGGAATCCTTGGGGATCTCGTTGGTGGGGGTGGGCGTGTCGGTCATGGATGGCGCCTTTCGTGGATGAGGGTGGCGAGTAGGGCGGCAAGACGGTCGTATCCTTCGCCGGCGCCGCGTTCCATCGGGCTGCGCACGACCGCGTCGCGGATCTCGGACGAGGAATATCGCGCGGTGACGGTCATGGCGGTGCGTCCGTCTGTCTCGTCCAGAACGGTGGTGACCAGTGCCTCACCGTCGGCCCAGTCACGGTGGATCTCGGTCTGTACGAGGCGCACCGGCGGCACGACCTCGCGGAACAGCCCATGGAGTTCCATCTCGGCGCCGGCCGGGCCGGTGGAGACGAACCGCCAGGCACCACCGGGGCGCAGGTCGACCTCACAGACGGTGAGCCGCCAGCCGCGGGCGCCGTGCCAGCGGCGGAGCAGTTCCGGTTGGGTGAGCGCGGCGAAGACCAGCGGCGCGGGAGCGGCGAATGTGCGGGTGAGGACGAGGTCGGTGGTCCCGGACGCGACGACCCGCAGCCCGAGGCCGGGGTGTGGAGATGTCACGTTCCGCCGTCCTGCAGGTCGCCCAGCAGGGCATCCAGTCGCTGGTAGCTCGTTTCCCAGTAGTCGCGGTAGTCGGCCAGCCAGTCCGTGGCCGTCCTGAGCGGTTCGGCCACCAGCCGGCACGGCCGGCGTTGCGCGTCGCGGCCGCGACTGACCAGGCCGGCTCGTTCAAGCACCCGCAGGTGTTTGGAGACGGCCGGCTGGCTCATCGCGAATGGCGCGGCCAGCTCGGTGACCGTGGCATCACCGGTCGCGAGCCGGGCCAGGATGGCCCGCCGGGTGGGGTCGGCCAGTGCCGCGAACGTCGCGTCCAGCGTGTCGCTTGCCACCATGTCGATAACCCTTCGGTTCTATAACCCGATGGTTTTATATGTGTTAGGGTCCGGGTTTGTCAAGATCGCGAACGCTCTGGGGGCACCATGGGAAAGGTCTTCACACAGGCGTCGGTCTCGCTGGACGGGTACATCTCCGGGCCTGGCCAGACAGGATTCGACCGGCTGTTCGCATGGTGCACGGCCGGCACCGTCGCCACCCCCACGGCCGATCCGGACCGGCTGACCTACCGCACCTCCGAGGCGACCGCCCGGTACCTGCGTGAACTCCAAGAGCGGATCGGGGCCTGTGTCGTCGGCCGCAACCTGTTCGACCTCACCGCGGGTTGGAATGGGCGGCACCCGAGCGGCGTGCCGGTGTTCGTCGTCACCCACCGTCCACCGCCGGCCGGCTGGGAGGCCACTACGACGTCGTTCACATTCGTCAGTGACGGCGTGGAGAACGCGATCGCGCGGGCCCGTGAGGTGGCAGGGCATCGCGACGTCGGTGTCGGCCCCGGCGGCACCGTGGCCGACGCGCTGAATGCCGGCCTGCTCGACGAGTTGCGGATGGACATCGTGCCGGTGGTTCTCGGTGCCGGCACACCCATGCTGACCGGGCTTGGCGACACAGCACCGATCGGCTTCGACCCAGCGGAGATCATCGAGGGGATCGGCGTGACTCACCTGATCTATCGCCGCGCGACGCAGAACCTCAGGTAACGCCAGACACCGCCCAAGGACACACTCTCATGCCGCTGGTCGAGCGCTGCTGATCGCGGTGCCCGCCCGGCGGATAGCGTCATGGTTGGGCTGGGACGTCGCTGAGGTCGAGCCGGTACCAGTCCGCGTCCGTGAGGATGTGCAGGTCGGGACCGCGTCCGATGACGAGCGCACCGTCGGGGAGTTTCTGCCCGTTCGGAAGTACGAGCCGGTATTCTCCGGTGCTTCGCATCCGGCCGTCGGCCAGTTGTCCGGCGACCAAGCGGTCGCGGTCGGCGCCGTATCCGCCGTACAGAGCAATGCGTGACCCGTCGGTGATGAGCGCATGCGCGGCAGCGCCGTCACCGTGCCAGCCGGTGAGAGCCCCTTCGTGGACGCGGACGATGGGGAAGTCGGTGTAGTAGCACGTCCAGGCGGTGTCCCCGTCGACGTTGAGCGCATAGCAGTCGCTGATCGCACCCCACGGGTTGTTCACGTGGGAGGGGAACCGCCAGTCGGCCTCCAGGTTGGAGGAAAAGCGTGCGAGCCCGCAGGAGCCGATCGGTTCCCGGTCGTCAGCCTGGCCCCAGCCGTAGTTGCCGTAGACACCTTCGTCGAAGTAGCCCACCCAGACGTGGCCGGTGCCGGTGGTCAAGACGTGCTCAATGCCGTCCCCGAGCGTTTCAGCGGCCAGAGCGGTTCCCTCGGCGGAGTAGATGATCGCATTGCGATCTGGACCGTCCTGGCGCCATCGAGCCCTGGCGCCCACGGCCAGAACTCGGCCCTCGGGCAGCGGCTGGACGGTCGGGTGCGCGAGCGGGAAGTCGTGGATCGTGGTCACGTTGGTCAACGTCGGTGAGTGCAGCGTCACGCGAGCGGTCACCGGGCGAGGGGCGCGATGGTCTGGGAAGGTGGCCCCGCCCGGTTGCGTCGTCGTCGACGTCACGGCCTGCACATCGGCGGCGGCCGACCACAGTGCGATGACCTCGCCGCTGGGGCCGATCGAGGCGTTCACTCGTGCATCGCCGCTCTGGGCTGCGGCGATGCGTACGTGATGCCGTACGGGAAGGGGCATCGTATGACCCTTGGACCGCCGCTTGCGCTGCTTCTTCACCTCGTCACTCCACCACCGTCAGCCGAGTAAGGCCACCGAATATCTGGTGTCGCCAACTTCCCAGGCGCACTCCTCTGCCGCTGAGTGTTCGGGAACAACGTGCACTGCGCTGCAGCCAGCCGCAGGGATGAGCGTGACGGCCGTGGAGTTCGGCCGCCGAGTTGGTGCCAGGGAATTCGATCAGCGATAGGCGGAAGGTGTTCGAGCGGTGTACATCCGCTTGAGGTGTTCCCGGGCCGGAAACGAAGGCACCTCTGACCATATTTCTGCTGATCAGAGGTGGTGAAGGTGGGCCGGGGCGGGGTCGAACCGCCGACCTTCCGTTTTTCAGGAGTAGCAATCACCCTGCTGTGGTGCCGTTTGCGGAGGTCGGGAGGTGCCTGCGGTGTGTCTGTGGTGCTGGTTGGTTGCTGTCAAAGTCGCCCTCAGCGGTCGGTGTCCGGGGATGCGTAGGCGATCCAGATTGTGCTGTCGTCATCGTTGATGACGTAGCGGACGCGCCCGCCGCTTGTGACCTCGTACTCCCATTGTTCGAGGTCGCGACCGTTGTGCCGGTGTGTTGCGAGATCTCCGCGGAGTCGGTGCTGTCGCTCGTGGTTGGAGCGGGAACGCGGCTCGGTGCGTAGGGCTTCCAGGCATCGGCGGGTGTTCGACAGAGCGAGACGGCAGAGTTCTTCCCAGCCTCGTACCGCCTCGCTGGTGCCGAACCTGACATCCCATTCGTCTTCTGGTGGCGGGACAGTGACCCTATCCCCTCGTTTGGGGCTCAAGGCGTTACCTCGACTGGGCCAAAGTCGCCAGATGTCGGCCGAAACGCTTCCTCATGCTCGGTGCGATCCGCCTTGATCCGTGCTGTGGCTCGCCAACCGGTGATGACCTCTTGAGCATTGGTGTCGAGGTCGAGTTCGGCAGCGTCGGACAATGCCTCGACCAGCTCCACGGTGAAGGCGCGGACCTCTTCAGTGCTCAGGTGACGTATCCAGGGGAAGACATCGGGCATGGCCAGGAGCAATGTCCGAGCGCTCGGATCATGCTTCATGAGCGCCAGAAAGATCCGCGACGCGGTCGTCAGACTCTCATCGCGCTGCTCTTCCCGGTCGGCAGCTGTGAGGTAGAAGTCGGGAGCGTCGCGGTGGGTGACACGCAGCCGGCCGAGCCGCGCGGCACGCTCGGCTACGGACTTGGGGTTGCGGGACAGGTCGGAGAAGGTCACTGCATCCGCGGTAGTACTCATGCCGCCATGGTACTCAGATTGTGTTCTGAAGTTGCCCCTCGGGCCTGTGACCCTCGGCGCGCGAGACCCCGCTTCAGGCTGCCTGCTCCTCGGTCTGGCTCGCGTGGATGACCGTCCGCTGGCCCCAGGAGCTACGTTGCCGTCAAAACAACACCCCGGGCCGTGGGGCTCCCGGGCCGTTTGCGCTGTTCAGAGAGGTGGGCAGGGGCGGGGTCGAACCGCCGACCTTCCACTTTTCAGCTATAGCAACGTCCCTGCCGCGCAAGCATCGACCGAGGTTGACCGGCTGCCAGCGTGCGCCTGCGGCTGGCGCTGGTGCCTGCTGTTGCTGTCGTTGAGGCGACCAGTGGAGCAGGCCTCGGGGAAGCTGTTGGACGGGAGAAACGCTAACCGTTGTCGCCGAAGAGTTCATGGAGGACTCCGAGGGCGCGTGGGGGGATCGATTCGTCGGGGAAGAATCGGTGCAGACGGCGATGGCGGCTTGGACGGTGTCGATTCCGACGAGGACTGCGAGGGCCCGGAGGTCGTCGATGTCTCGGGTACGACCGGCGAGGGCTTTCATGGCGAACAAGTGGTCGGGGGACGCGGCCATGACGCGTAGCCCAGGGTGGTCGAAGACTCGGCGTTTGCCAGGGTCGTTCTTTCCGGAGACGTAGACGCTGGCCTGTTCATTGAGCCACCAGCGCGGCAGCCCAAGCTCGTCTGCGACGGCTTGGGCTTCTTCGAGGACGATGCCGTGCGGGACGAACATCGCGTCCACGTCTCTGGTGATGCGTTCGGCGTCGTATGCCAGTGCCATGGCGGCACCGCCGACGACGAACAGGTCGGCGACGACTCCGCGGCGGACGAGGCGCTCGCCGAGCATGGTGAAGGCGCGTTCCAGTTCGGTTCGGCCGAGAAGGATGCCCGCCGGCTCGCTCATGCCGCTTCCAGGTCCTTAAGGGAGAGATAAACGCCGTGTTTGCGGAAAGCGGCGGGTGCCCAGGCGATGGCGTCGGCGCGCTGGACCGCGAGCTCGGCGGGGAACCAGGCGCGCCGCAGAACTCTTGGTTCGGCCCAGTCAGGTGGGGCCAGGTCGTGCTGGGCGGCCAGGTGCTCGGCGAGCGCGGCGAGCAGGACGCCCCAGCGTTCGTCGCCGGTTTGCCGAACGATCTGGCCTTGGGAACTCACCCGAACATTCCGCCAGCACTCGTGCCGGATCCTGTTCGCAGTTGTTCCATGTCGTTCGGGCTCGTACCAAAACGAAGAACGTCCATCGAGTTCGCCCACCATGGTCTCGGATGCGACAAAGCCGAGGCTCGCCAGTCCGGCGCCTGCATCTGGGTGGGTCCGTGGGGGTGGAAGCCCACGGGCCCACTACGGGCTGCGGAGCGCATACACGAGCGCCCCGCCGGATTGCAATCGAAGCGCCCAATTTGCTATATCTCCGTGCGCCTGACAATGATCCCTCTAGCCTCAGGACCGCCAACATCAACGACGTGCGGTCGGGCTTCCAGAGAGTTTCCCCCGATCATGCTCTGATTTGGCGAGCACTTCGCAGGCCACGGACTGGCAAGTTGAGGGAGACAAGTGAAGCAAGATCCACTTCCCATTATGGCGGGAGTATTTGTTACCATCGCGTTCTTCGCGCTGGTCGCCTACCTCGCGTCGATCCTTCGCTCTTCTCATCGCCCGTATCTGATGATTGGCTCCCTCGTAGGGCTGATAACAGCCTTCCCTGCACTCCTCTATGCATTGCTCGGATGAGAGCTGGATATAGGGCATTGGAGCAGATCTTCGAAGGATCCTTCTTTGCAACGTTTCCGGGCCGGGAACGAGAAGTCATTCTGTCTTCGGCCCGGAAGTGCGAATTCCAGCCCCGGGAACCGCTTACCTGCACTGGGCGGTTCCCGGAGGCTGTGATCGTTATCGTGCACGGCTGGGCCGCCGCTGATGTGCCTATCGCCAGAATGGCGACCTATGGCCCTGGCGACTGTGTCGGCGTCGAGGCTGTGGCCACACAGAATCTCTCTATGTCGACGATCTACGCGCTGACGACGGTCCATGGACTGTCGATCGACAGCGCCAAATTCTTGGAAGTCTTGGAGAGGCTTCCGCAAGTTCGTGAGCTAATCGCTCTTCAGCTTGAGCATGGCTACCTAACAACTCCTCCCCGAACGTCCACGTCGTCGCGTACCCATTTTTCATCGACGACTGGCCCCGCAGACTCAACCCAATTCATCGACCTGCTCAAGGCATATCATTTGGCGTGCGGCCAGCCCAGTTACAGGACGCTTGCCCAGTTGTCATACCGTCAGCGGCATGGCAACCTCCACCTTGCCCCACTTTCGCCGACTACTGTCAGTAATGTCTTGAGCGGGCGCCGTCGGAACAAGATTCCCCGCTGGGAATGGGTCGCAAGTTTCGTCATCTCATGTCTCACCTACGCACAGCAGTGTGCACTCAAAACTTCATCGGAAAGCGAGGAGTTGCAGCAGTGGCGCTCTCTCTATGCGACCGCCCGAAAAGAGCAGTCCACCGTGCGGCGTGACTCTCAACTCGGTTCGTCCTCCTCCTGACTCTCGCGGCTGCACTGCCTTCCCTTGGATAGGCTTTACACCGATGTGCCGCGCGGTCGTGCTCTGGCCCGTTGGTCAGACGATCGCCTAGCCCTGAACGGTGCCTCAGCCATACGCAGCAAGCCGCCGACCTTCCGCTTTCAGGAGTGACAGCCACTACTGCCTCGGCGTCTACCGAGGTCGGGCAGTGCCTGGTGGATGCGCGTGGTGCCCTTGGCGTGTTGGCAGTGCCGTCAGATGGTCGGTGTCGTCAGGCGACCCTGATTGAGTGAGGTCCCACGTTGAGGGTGTCCGCCGAACGCGGGTGCGTAGGCGCGGAGCGTCTCTAGTCCATGGCTTTGATGTCGCCGTTCTCGATCTGGGAGACGCGGGACTGGGAGACCCGATGGATCTGGGCGACCTCGGCCTGCGTTTTGCCGACGGCCTTATGGAGTTTCTTAAGGTGGTGGCCGGCGGCATAGGCATCCCGTTCGGCGCGAGCCTGGGCCTGGTGCTCGGGGTCGGCCAACTCGGGCTGGCGGCTATGTGCTTCGGCCTTGATGTCCTGCAAACGGCCTCCGGTCCTCATCGCCCGGCCTCCTTTCCTTCGCAGCCCAGTACTTGGCGTAGCGGGCTTCGGCCAGTGGGATGGCCTCGTCCTCATCGAGGCCACTGCCCGGCCCAGTCCCGGCCACGAGAAGGATCGCGGAACGGTCCGGATCGAAGGCGAACAGCATGCGGATCCCTGACCGGCCTCGGCTGCCGGGCCGCAGCTCTTTGAGGTTACATAGCTCGCTGTGTTCCAGGGTGTCGACGAGCGGGCGTCCCAGCGTCGGCCCGACTTCGGCGAGCTGGTCGATGGCTTGCTCGATCAACGGCTGCGGTGTCCACATCGACTTCGCGCAGCTTGGGGAGTCAGCTCTCGACAGATCCGAGGAGGATGACACGTCCCAGGCCACACCTGCCAATGTAATCTTTAGCTTATATCGATGGTCGACCGTCTGCCGTGCCATGGTGGTCGTTGCCGTCAAAAACGGCGCCCCAGGCTGTGTGGCTCCGGGGCGTTTTCGCTGGTCACGTGAGGTGGGCACGGGCGGGGTCGAACCGCCGACCTCCCGCTTTTCAGCTACACAACACCTCTACCGGCGAAGCATCGCCTGATGCTGACCGGCTGCCAGCGTGCGCCCGTGGTTGGAGCTGGTTCCTGCTGTTGCTGTCACCGTTTACTGTCAGCTTTCGCGTGTCAGGCGACTTTGATTGAGTGGGGGCCGACGCTGACGGTGATGTCCACGTGCCCGCCGAGCGCGGTGGCGTAGGCGCGGAGCGTCTCCAGTTCCATGGCTTCAAGGTCGCCGTTCTCGATCTGGGAAACGCGGGACTGGGAGACGCCGAGGATCCGGGCGACCTCGGCCTGTGTCTTGCCGATAGCCTTGCGAAGTTCCTTGAGATGATGGCCGGCGACATAGGCGTCCAGTTCGGCGCGGGCCTGGGCTTGCCGCTGGGGGTCAGCCAGTTCGGGCTTGCGGCGGTGCGCTTCGGACTTGATGTCCTGCCAACGGCGTCCGGTACTCATCGTCCGGCCTCCTTATCCTTCGCAGCCCGGTATTCGGTGCAGCGGGCTTCGGCCAGTGGGATGGCCTTGTCGTACCACCGGGACCACTGCCCGGCCTTGTCTCCGGCGACGAGGAAGATCGCGGCGCGGTCGGGATCGAAGACAACAGCATGCGGATCTCGGATCTCCCACGGCTGCCGGGTCGCAGCTCCTTGAGGTTGCGCAGCTCGCTGTGTTCCAGGGTGTCGACGAGCGGCCGTCCCAGTGTCGGCCCTACTGCGGCCAACCTGTCGATGGCCTGCTCGATCAAGGCTGCGGTGTCCGTGTGGGATTCGCAGAGCTTGAGGAACGAACTCTCGACTGGTTCGAGGAGGATGACGTCCCAGAGCACTCCACCAATATAACCTGTGGCTCATATCGATGGCCGACCGTCCGCCTCTGAAGGACATCCGTTGCCGTCAAAGACAACGCCCCGAGCCTGCTGGCTCCGGGGCGTTTGTGCTGGCCTTTGAGGTGGGCAGGGGCGGGGTCGAACCGCCGACCTTCCGCTTTTCAGGCGGACGCTCGTACCGACTGAGCTACCTGCCCAGGACGCGCGTCGGCGCGTCTGGCGGTCCTGACGGGATTTGAACCCGCGGCCTCCACCTTGACAGGGTGGCGAGCACTCCTAACTGCTCCACAGGACCTTGCGTCTCCGAGCCTAGCGGGTCCGGAGGAGTGTCTTGGCCGGGGGACCGGCGCTTGGCGACGTCCGTGAGCATACGCGATGGCCGAGGACGGCGCCAACTCGTTAACGGGGGGAGGGCGGTAACGGAGCGGTACCGGGCCGGTACCGATAGGGGGCGGGTTTGTTTGGTGGTGCAGGCGGTGTTTCGCTTTTGTGGTCGGAGTTCCTACTCTGACCCGGGTCAGCGTCGCCTCGGAGGGGCGGCCGAGATGTGAGAGAGGCCGGAACGCATGGTCGCAAAGCTCCCAGACCAGGCTGAAGAGGACTACCAACGAGGACTAGGTACCCGCCAGATCCAGATGCTGGCGATCGGCGGAACCATCGGCACGGGGTTGTTCCTCGGGGCCGGGGAGAACATCGCCAAGGCCGGGCCGAGCCTGATCCTGACGTACGCCGTCGCAGGGCTCATGCTGTTCTTTGTCATGCGGGCGCTCGGTGAGCTGCTCACCTACCGGCGGGCCGAGGGGGGGTTCGCCGGGTATGCCCGGGAGTTCCTTGGTCCGTTCTGGGGCTATGCCACGACGTGGACGTACTGGATCATCTGGGTGACGACCGGGATGGCGGAGCTGACCGCGGCCGGCAAGTACATCCAGAAATGGTGGCCGGGCGTCGAGCAGTGGCAGACGGCGCTGGTGGCGCTGATCGTGCTGTTCGTGGTCAACCTGATCTCGGTCAAGCTGTTCGGTGAGCTCGAGTTCTGGTTCGCCATGATCAAGGTCGCGGCGATCGTGATGATGATCCTGGTCGGGCTCGGTGTGCTGATCTTCGGGTTCAGCGACGCGGGCAAGACGGCGGAGGTCTCCAACCTGTGGTCGCACGGCGGGGTGTTCCCCGAGGGGATCAGCCCGACGCTCATGACGCTGCAGATGGTCATGTTCGCCTACCTGGGCGTGGAGCTCGTGGGCGTGACCGCGAGTGAGGCGAAGGATCCGGAGAAGAACATCCCGCGGGCGATCAACGCGTTGCCGGTGCGGTTCGCGCTGTTCTACCTGGGGTCGCTGCTGGTGATCCTCGCGGTGGTGCCGTGGACGGCGTTCAAGGGCGGTGCGAGCCCGTTCGTGCTGGCTTTCGACCAGATCGGCATCAAGGGCGGCGGGGACATCGTCAACTTCGTGGTGCTGACGGCGGCGCTGTCGTCGTGCAACGCGGGAGGGCTGTACTCGACGTCCCGGATGCTGCGGACGGCGGGTGTCAACGGGGACGGGCCGAAGGTGCTGTCGCGGTTGAACGGACGGGGTGTGCCCGTTCTGACCGTGGTCATCTCCGCGCTGGTCATGGGGATCGGCGTGGTGGTGAACGCGGTGGTCCCGGATAAGGCGTTCGAGTACATCACGTCGGTGTCGACCGGTGGGGCCATCCTGGTGTGGGCCGTCATCCTGGTGTCGCACATGATCTACCGGCGGAGGGCGACGGCGGGTCAGCTGCCGAAGTCGTCCTACCGGATGCCGTGGGCGCCGTACACGAACTGGATGGTGCTCGCCTTCTTCGTGTTCGTCACGGTGACGATCGCCTGGGAGTCCGACACCCGGGTCGCGCTGTACGTGATGGCGGGCTGGCTCGCCCTGGTCGTGGTGGGCTGGCCGATCGCGCGCCGTGGCTCTCAGCGGGCGACGGGAGTGAAGGTCACTCTGGCCGAGGAGAGCACGAGCGCTTGAGCGGGAGGCGTCCCGGCGGTCCGCCGCCGGGACGTCCCGCTGGGTGCGATGATGAGCCATTGATCGTCCCGGGACTGGAGGCGCCTGTGACGCGCGGTCTCCTGCCCGGCGTCCCGCGCAGCATGCTGGAGGTGCGGGTCCGCTGGGTCCTGATGGTCGTCGTCGGCGTCGCCAACCTCGTCGGTTCGCTGGTCGTGCTGCTGTTCGCGACGTTCGTGGTGCCCGATCCGCCGCTGGACGACCGCCACCATGTGCGCCTGGTGAACGCGGCCGCCTTCTTCAGCTATCCCGTGGTCGCCGTGCCGTTCGCGATGGTGATGGGACTGTGGCTTTGGCGACCGGTGATCAGTCTCGTCCGGGACGGTGGGATACCGGATCGGCGGCAAGGCCGGGCGGTCCTGCTGGGGCCGCTCCGGCTGACCCTGCTCGTGGGCGCCTTGTGGGGTTTCGGGGCGGTGGGGTGGGCCGTCCTGGACCTGGTCCTGTTCACCGGGCGGCTGGCGGTGAAGACGGGGCTGACCTGCCTGCTCGGCGCCGCGACGACGTGCACGATCGTCTACCTGCTGTCGGAGCGGCTGCTGCGGCCGGCGGCGGCGCTGGTCCTGGCCGCCGAGCGGCCCCGCAGGTTCCGGCTGCCGGGCGTGACGACGCGGGTGATGCTGGCGTGGGCGCTCGGGACGGCGATCCCGGTGTTCGGGCTGATCTGCGTGGCCGTCGCCGCGCTCGCGGCACCGGACATCGGCGCCACGCAGCTCGCCGTCACGATCATCGGCCTGGGCGGCGCCGCGCTGGCCGCGGGCGTCTACGTCACCTACATGGCCACGCGGGCGATCGCCGATCCGATCAGGTCGCTGCGCAAGGGCATGGCGCAGGTCGAGCGGGGCGATCTGCGGGCCGAGGTCGAGGTGTACGACGCGAGCGAGGTCGGGCAGTTGCAGGCGGGGTTCAACCACATGGTCGCGGGGCTGCGGGACCACGAGCGGTTGAGGGACCTGTTCGGACGGCATGTCGGTGAGGAGGTCGCGGGCCTGGCGCTGGAGCACGACATCAGGCTCGGCGGCGAGACCCGGGAGGTGGCCGTCCTGTTCGTCGATCTCGCCGGTTCCACGCGGCTGGCGGAGACGCGCAGCCCGGACGAGGTGGTGGGGCTGCTCAACATGTTCTTCGGCGTCGTGGTGACCGTCGTCGCCAGGCACGGCGGGTGGATCAACAAGTTCGAGGGGGACGCGGCGCTCGCGATCTTCGGGGCGCCGACCGCGCTGGACGACGCGGCGGGCGGGGCGCTCGGCGCCGCGCGGGAGCTCGCCGGACGGCTGCGCGCGGACGTCCCGCTGCTGGACGCGGGCATCGGCGTCTCGGCCGGCCCGGTCGTCGCCGGCTACATCGGCGCCGAGCAGCGCTTCGAGTACACGGTCATCGGCGACCCGGTGAACGAGGCCGCGCGGCTCAGCGACCTCGCGAAAGTGTGGCCGGGGCGCGTGCTGGCCTCGTCCGTCGTCCTGGACGTCGCGCACCTCGCCGAGGCGGACGAATGGGAACGCGGCAAGTCGATGACGCTCCGCGGCCGGAGCCGTCCGACCCGTCTGGTGGCCCCGAAGACGTCCGCCGTCACGGTGCCCGCGCCGTCGCCGGAGGACGGGGAGGCGCCGTCCGCGCGCCGCATCCGGTTCCCGCGCGCTCCGGGCTTCCGGCGCAGCCGCAAGCTGCTGCTGGGGGCGCTGGTCCTCTCGCGCGCCGCCCGCCTCGCCCGTCCCGACGGCCCGGCGGCCGGTGAACCGGAGCCGGGCGCGGGATCCGTACCTGAGGTCGAGGACGGACCGGCGCCCGGCAAGTCGGAAGGGCCCGATTAATCGATCACACGCCGTGTCTGTCGCGTGGCAGCCCGATACGGGCGCGTATTGTCACCGTGCGTACATAGTCTGCTACCAGTTTGTCACTCCATGGTCATCGAACGGACCAATGGTGGGAGTGACACCGTCCAGCACTCGAGAGGTGAAGATGTTCCGACGGTACGGTCTCGCACTCGCCGCGGTCGCGACCACGACGACGATCACCGGACCCGTGGCGCCCGCCGCCGCGGACCCGCATCCCGTCCTCGCCTCGCTTCCGGGCGCTCCCGAACCGCGTCCCCGAACCGCCGCCACCACCGCCGTCCTGAGCGCCAAGGTCACCAACGTCGCGCACCGCGGCGCGTCCGCGTACGCGCCGGAGAACACGCTGGCCGCCTTCCGGCTCGCCAAGTCCAGGCATGCCGACGTCTTCGAGATCGACGTCCAGGAGACCAAGGACCACAAGCTCGTCGTCCTCCACGACTCCACGCTGGCCCGGACGACCAACGTCGAGAAGGTCTACCCCAACGGCGGGCCCTGGAAGGTCTCCAGCCTCACCCTCGCCCAGATCAAGAGGCTGGACGCGGGCTCCTGGTTCTCCACGAGGTACAGGGGCGAGCGCGTTCCGACGCTGGCCGAGGTGCTGAAGACGATGCGGAGCGCCGGGCTCGGGCTGCTGCTGGAGATCAAGAACCCGGCGAGCTACCCCGGCATCGAGCGCCGGATCGCCGCCGAGCTCAGGCGCTCCCCGGGCTGGCTGCGCAGCGACCCGCGCGAGCGCCGGCTGGTGATCCAGTCGTTCGACTGGAACTCGGTGCGCCGCTTCCACTCCGCGCTCCCCGCCGTGCCGACCGCGCTGCTGGGCGCCCCCAAGGCCGCCGACCTGCCCAAGATGGCCAAGTTCGCCGATCAGATCAACCCGAAGTACGCCGACCTGTCCGCGTCCTACGTCAAGAAGGTGCACGCCGCGCGCATGCACGTCCTCACCTGGACGCTGGACGACCGCACCCGGATGCGCAAGGCCGTCGGCCTCGGCGTGGACGGCATCATCACCAACAAGCCCGACGTCCTGTACAGCGTCCTGAGGTCCGCGTCCCGCGAGGCCGCCTGACCTGATCTCCGGCCCGATCCGGCCGCGCACCGCCTGGGTGCCGGTCCGATCGGGCCTGCCCTCTGCCCTAGGTAGGGGCCGGGCGAGGGAGTTCGCGGGCGCGGGCGATCAGGGCGCGTGCGGCCGGGTTGCGGGGTCCCTCGGCGCGCCAGGCGAGGACGATGCGGCCCTGCAGCCGGGGGCGGACGATCGGCATCGTGTGCAGTTCGTCCGCGTATGCCTCCGCTGTGGGCCTGGGCAGGATCGCCACGCCGAGCCCGTGCGCGGCGAGCTGGGCGAGGACGGGCGGCTCCCCGGCCTCGAACGCGATGCGCGGGCGCAGTCCGGCGGCGGTGAACGCCTCGTCCAAGACGGCGCGGATCCCGGTGCCCTTCGGCAGGCTGATCAGGTCCCGGTCGCCGAGCGACCGCAGCGCGATCGTCGGGCGTTCCGCCAGCTCGTGGTCCCGGCTGACGGCGGCGTAAAGGGAGTGCTCGACGACGACCTGGATCTGGAGGCCCTCGGGCGGTTCGGAGCCGAGGCTGAGGAAGGCGAGGTCGATCCGTCCGGCGCGCAGCGCGTCCGCCAGGGAGGTGGTGTCGTCCTGCGTGACGGTGATCTCGACGTTCGGATGGTCGCGGTGGAAGCCGGCGAGCAGGCCGGGCAGGTTCAGGGCCCTGCTCCAGTCGATGGTGCCGATCGTGACGTGTCCGCGCAGCAGCCCGGTCAGCTCGTCCACCGACAGTCGCGCGCCTTCGACGGCCGCGAGCGCGGCCCGCGCGTAGGGCAGGACGGCCTCGCCGACCTCGGTCAGCCGGACGGTCCGTCCCGAGCGGTCGAACAGGGGCTGGCCGAGCTCGCGTTCGAGCTGCCGGATCTGCGCGCTGACGCCCGGCTGGGCGACGTGCAGGCGGGCGGCGGCCCTGGTGAAGCCGGCCTCTTCCGTCACCGCCACGAAGTACTCCAGCTGGCGCAGCTCCATAACGCGCGATGCTAACAGCGCGGGAATCCAGTTCCCATGCTTCTGCCGAACCTGCGCGAATGCGGCGCTGTCCGTGCGAAACCGGCCTTGTCCGTCCGACTCGGTGGTGCGCCTTTTGGGCCCTTCCGTCCGGGGATCGACGGGATTAGCGTTCCGGGCATGAGCCGGGTTCACGACATGGGCGGCCAGGAGGGGTTCGGGCCCGTTCCGATCGTCGTGGGCGGCGAGCCGCCGTTCCCCGCGCCGACTGGGAGGCCCGCGTCCTCGCGCTCAACTCCGCGCTCCTGCGCGCCGGGACGTACAACCTCGACGAGTTCCGCGACGCCATCGAACGGCTCCCGCCGGAGACCTACCTCGGGTCGTCCTACTACGAGCGCTGGCTGCTCGCCATGGAACGACTGCTGGAGGCGAAGGGCATTGTCTGAGCATCCGGCGGTGACCATCCCGGGTGGCGGCGCGTACGCCGTGGGCGATCGGGTCCGGGTCCGGACGGTCGATCCCGGGCATCACACCCGGGTGCCGCGTTACGTGCGCGGCCAGTCCGGCGTGATCGTCGGCGAGCACGGCAGGTGGCCGCTGCCGGACGACCGGGCCCGCGGCATCGAGCCGCCGCGCGTCGAGACCGTCTACATCGTGCGCTTCGGCGCCGCCGACCTGTGGGGCGAGGGGGATCACACCGTCGCCGTCGATCTGTGGGAGTCCTACCTTGAGCCGACCTGAAGGTCCCGCCGAGGCCGGCCCGGACGACGCGGACGCCGCGCCTGCGAGCCCGCCCGACACCCACGCCGAGCCCCCGTCCGGCGCCGTGGACGTCCACACCGCACAGCCCGCCGGGTCCGGCGCGCATACCGAACCGCCGGTCGCGGCGCGGGTGCGGCGGCTGGAGGAGCGGGTGATCGGCGCCGGGCTGGCGACCGACGAGCAGCTGGACGGGTTCCTGGCCGCCTACCTGCGGCGCGCCTGGCCGGTGAACGGGGCGCGGCTGGTGGCGAGGGCGTGGATCGACCCGGTGTTCCGCGAGGTCCTGCTCGCCGACGGGAACGCCGCGGTCGCCGAGCTGGACCTTGGGCCGGGCGACGCCGCCCGCGCCGGATACCGGCTCACGGTCGTCGAGAACACGGCCCGCGTCCACAACGTGATCGTCTGCACGCTCTGCTCGTGCTACCCGGTCTCCCTGCTCGGCCCGTCCCCGTCCTGGTACAAGAGCCACGCCTACCGGGCGCGGGTGGTGAGGGAGCCGCGGGCCGTGCTGGCGGAGTTCGGCCTGGCCCTGCCGGACGGGGTGGAGATCGCCGTCTGGGACTCCAGCTCGGACGCCCGCTACATGGTGCTGCCGCGCCGCCCGGCCGGGTCGCAGAGCCTGGACGAGGACGGGCTGATCTCGCTTGTCACGACGAAGGGCCTGGTAGGCACCGCTTCGGTGTGAACCATTTCTTTGACCTCTCTTGATCGCGGGGCTGCCGTCCTCAGGACTGAACTCGATCTGGCGGGTGATTACCTCACCTGCGGGAGGTCGGGTGCACGGACGGCGCACATGGTCCATACGGGTGCGGATGACCGTTATTGCCGGGGCGGTCACCGCCGTTGTCTGTGCCGTCCTGGCCGTGCTGATCGTCGCCGGGGTCCGGGGCCGGGTGGCCGACTACAAGCGCCAGCAGGCCACGTCGGCGGCGCTGCAACTGGTGTACCTGATCAACCACGAGGAGGTGCCGCCGGAGCTGGACGCGCCGGAGTCGGTCGTCTTGCAGGTCCTGAACCCCCGGGGGCGGGTGGTCGCGGGGACGCCGGGGATGCGGGCGAAACGGCCGATCGCCCGGTTCGTCCCCGACGAGCGGAGCGTGTACGCGACCAAGGTGCTGTGCCCGCCGGCGGGCCTCGAAGGGTGCATGTCCGTGGAGGCGTTCCGCATCTCCGAGGAGGACGGCGACTGGACGATCTACGCCGCCGCCGAGAGCATCCCCTGGTACGTCAGCGCCGGCCTGTGCACGTTCGCGATCAGCCTGTCGCTGCTGATCGTCCTGCTGGCCTCCCTGCGGACGTGGCGGACGGTCGACCAGGCCCTCGCCCCCGTGGACGCGATCCGGGCCGAGCTGAGCGAGATCACCGCGCGCCGGTCGGGGCACCGCGTCCCGGTGCCGGAGAACCGGGACGAGATCAGGCTGCTGGCCGAGGCCGCGAACGCCACCCTCGACCGCCTGGACGCCGCCCTGGCCCGGCAGCGGAGCTTCACCTCCGACGCCTCCCACGACCTGCGCAGCCCCATCGCGGCGGCGCGCGCGCAGCTGGAGGAGGCGCTGATGTACCCCGACGACGTGGACTGGCCGCGCACCGGCCGGACCGTCCTGCAGAGCCTCGACCGGCTGCAGGCGATCGTCACCGACCTGCTGGAGCTCGCGCGGCTGGACGCGGAGAAGTGGAAGGACGACGAGACGGTCGACCTCGGCGCCCTGGTCACCATCGAGGTGACGCGGTCCGAACGGAGCAAGCGGATCGCCACCCACCTCCAGGACGCCGTGACGGTGCGCGGGGACCGGCTGCGCCTCGTCCGGCTCCTGACGAACCTGCTCGACAACGCCGAACGCCACGCCGACACGCAGATCGACGTCACGGTGCGGCAGGAGGACGGCGTCGCGGTCCTGGAGGTCCTCGACGACGGCGCGGGCATCGCCGAGGCCGACCGGGAGGTCGTGTTCCAGCGCTTCGCCCGGCTCAGGGACGCGCAGGCCAGAGACGCGAACGGCACGGGCCTCGGCCTCCCGATCGCCCGCGAGATCGCCACGTCCCACGGCGGCGACCTCACCATCGAGGACAGCGAGCGCGGCGCCCGGTTCGTCCTGCGCATCCCCCGCGACACTCCAGAGCGCGACGGCAAGAAGGACGGCGACCAAGGCGCCGACCGGAAACGCTGACCGAGCGCGACCATGCCGAAGACGCGATCACACTGGCCGCCAGGACGGTGCGGTCGGTCGTCTGAGGGAGTATCCGCGCTGAGCGCGTTGCGGGCGGGCTCATGGGGTGGCCTGGGGGGCCGTCTCAGAAAAGGGAAGACCCCGCGGG
>NZ_SMKU01000130.1 GCF_004349215.1 Actinomadura rubrisoli
GCAGGAGGGCGTGGGGTCAGACGGCGGGCGGGCTCACGTCCGCGCCGGGGGAGTCGGCGCCCTTGGCGGATTCGACCGCGTGGCCGCCGAACTCGTGGCGGAGAGCCGCGACCACCTTCATCGCGGGGGAGTCGCCTTGGCGAGAGGCGAACCGGGCGAACAGGGACGCGGTGATGGCGGGCAGCGGGACGGCGAGGTCGACGGCGGCCTGGACGGTCCAGCGGCCCTCGCCGGAGTCGTTGGCGTATCCACGGATCTCGTCGAGCTGTGGATCGTCGGCGAGCGCCCGGTTCATCAGGTCCAGGAGCCAGGACCGGATGACGGTGCCCTCCTGCCAGCTGTGGAAGGTCTCCGGCACGTTGGTGACGATGTCGCTGGCCTCGATCAGCTCGTAGCCCTCGCCGAACGCCTGCATCATCGCGTACTCGATGCCGTTGTGGACCATCTTGACGAAGTGCCCGGCACCGATCTTGCCGGAGTGGACGAAGCCGAACTCCCCCTCGGGCTTGAGGGTCTCGAAGATCGGCATCAGCCGCTTCACGTTGTCCTCGTCGCCGCCGACCATGAGGGCGTAGCCGTTCTGCAAGCCCCACACGCCGCCGCTGACACCGCAGTCGACGAAGCCGATGTCCTTGGCCGCCAGCTCCGCGCCGTGCTTCTGGTCGTCCACATAGTGTGAATTACCGCCGTCCACGACGACATCACCGGCCTGGAGGATTTCCCCAAGCTTGTTGACGGTGTCCTGGGTGGGCTTCCCGGCGGGCACCATCACCCACACGGCACGCGGCGGGGACAGCCGTTCGACGAGCTCCTCCACCGAGCCGACGTCGCTGACATCGGGATTGCGGTCGTAGCCGACGACCGTGTGGCCGCCCCGCCGCAACCGCTCGGCCATGTTGCCGCCCATCTTGCCCAGGCCGATGATCCCAAGCTCCATTGCGATGCTCACTCCCCTGTGCCTAGCCCAGTCGCCCGCGAAGGCGGCTCCCCCGCGGAACGGTCGTCCCTTGTATGCCCCAGGACAGAGCCTTACCCCGACAACCGCACCGGCATGATCAGGTAACGGTAGTTGGGGTTCTCCCCTTCCTGCGGCGGCTTGCCGGTGAGCACGGCGGGCTTGGTGGGCGTGGTGAAGGAGAGCCTGGCGACGTCCGAGCCGATCGCGGAGAGCCCGTCGAGCAGGAACCCGGGGTTGAACGCGATGTCGATGTCGTCGCCCTCCAGCGTCGCCTCCAGGGCCTCGACGGCCTGCGCCTCGTCCCCGGTCCCGGCCTCCAGGACGACCTCGCCCTGGCTGAACGAGAGCCGCACAGGGGTGTTCCGCTCGGCGACGAGGGACACGCGCTTGACCGCCTCGATGAACGCGCCGGTCTGCACCTCGGCGAGCCCCGCGTACTCGCTCGGCAGCAGGGACCGGTACTTGACGAAGTCGCCGTCCAGCAGCCGCGAGGTCGTGCGACGGCCGCCGCCCTCGAAACCGATCATGCCCTCGCCGGTGCCGCCCGTCCCGCCGAGCGCGATCGACACCTCCGCGCCCGCCGTCAGCGACTTGGCGGTGTCGGCGAGGGTCTTCGCCGGGACGAGCGCGACGGCGGAGAAGTCGGGGCGCTCGGGCTTCCAGTGCAGCTCCCGGACGGCCAGCCGGTAGCGGTCGGTGGAGGCGAGGGTGACGGTCTCCCCCTCGATCTCCACGCGGACACCGGTGAGCATCGGGATGGTGTCGTCCTTGCCGGCGGCGATCGCGACCTGCGCGACGGCGGCCGCGAACTCGTCGCTGCCGACGGAGCCGGCGGCGGGCGGCATCTCCGGCAGGGTCGGGTAGTCCTCCACAGGCATGGTGAGGAGTGTGAACTTCGCGCTGCCGCAGCGGAGCATCACCTTCGCCCCGTCCGTCGTCACCTCCACAGGGTGGGGAGGAAGGCTGCGCGAGATCTCGGCGAGGAGGCGGCCGGACACAAGGGCGGTACCGGGTTCCTCCACGTCGATGTCGGTGGCGACCTGCGCGGAGACCTCGTAGTCGAACGCCGAGAGCTTCAGCCGATCGCTGTGCTCTCCGCCCCCGGCGACGATGTGCATGCCCGCAAGGACCGGCACCGGGGGCCGGACCGGGAGCGTGCGCGCGGTCCAGGCCACGGCGTCGGCCAGGGCGTCTCTGTCGATGCGGAACTTCAAGGGGACCCGCCTCCTGCAGGTTTCGGACAAGGGTGAGGTGGAGAGATCTTGAGCGGCGCGCCCGGGGCAGGTTGTCCCCAGGCCCTGATTTGAGTTGAGTCTTTTCTTAGATAGAGAAGTAGAGCAGTACTAGTCATAGGGGCGGTGGATAGTGTGGACATCCTGCATCGTCCCAGGTGAGACCGTGTATCTCCGTCCACCGGTGCTGTGCATGACCCGTGGACGGCGCGGCGCGGCCTGGGGACGACGGATCCGTCCCCACACGTCGTCCCCAAGTCTTCCCCCGGTTGTCCACGAGTTCTCCGCAGGTTCTCCCGGGCCGGCGCGGGCCCCGGGGACGATGATGGCCGATCGCCGCACTCGTCCCCAGGCCGTCCCCAGGACATCCCCAGCCTGTCCACGAGTTCGTCCCCATGATGCCGGGTGGGCGTCCCCAGCCGGTCCACAATCCGTCCACGAGTTGTCCTCAGGTTGTCCGCAGGTTTTCCCCTGGCTTATCCACCGGGATCCCCAGAGTTTTCCCCAGCCTGTGAATTCAGACCGCCGCTGCTGTCGCCTTTTCCGCTATTCCTCCTGCTTTGGATGATCGGGACGCGGCGTCGCCGGTCATCCACAGATCTTCCCGGATCGGCGGGGCCGTCCCGGAGCCCGTCCACAGGGTGCGGGGCGCTCGCGGCGCGCGGGTCAGCGTTTGCGGGCCTGGTGCTTGATGCGGCCGGTCAGCTCGGTGACCTGGTTGTAGATCGCGCGGCGCTCGGCCATCAGCGAGCGGATCTTGCGTTCGGCGTGCATGACCGTCGTGTGGTCGCGGCCGCCGAACTGCTGCCCGATCTTGGGGAGGGACAGCTCCGTCAGCTCGCGGCACAGGTACATCGCGATCTGACGCGCGGTCACCAGCATCCGGGAGCGGGACGGCCCGCAGAGGTCCTCGATCGTCGTCCCGAAGTACTCGACGGTCTGCGCCATGATCATCGCAGCCGTGATCTCCGGGCCGGAGTCGTTGGGGATGAGGTCCTTCAGGACGATCTCCGCCAGCTTCATGTCCACCGACTGCCGGTTCAGGCTCGCGAACGCCGTCACCCGGATCAGCGCGCCCTCCAGCTCGCGGATGTTCGTCGCGATCTGTGAGGCGATGAACTCCAGCACGTCCGGCGGCGCGGCCAGCCCCTCCTGCCGGGCCTTCTTCTGCAGGATCGCGATCCGCGTCTCCAGCTCGGGCGGCTGGACGTCGGTCGTCAGGCCCCACTCGAACCGGTTGCGGAGCCGGTCCTCCAACGTCACCAGCTCCTTGGGGGGACGATCACTGGAGATCACGATCTGCTTGCTCGCGTTGTGCAGGGTGTTGAAGGTGTGGAAGAACTCCTCCTGCGTCTGCTCCTTGCCCTCCAGGAACTGGATGTCGTCCACGAGCAGGATGTCCACGTCGCGGTAGCGGCGGCGGAAGCCGTCGGCCTTTCCGTCGCGGATCGAGTTGATGAAGTCGTTCGTGAACTCCTCCGAGCTCACATAACGGACGCGCGCGCCATTGAAGAGGCTCTGCGCGTAATGCCCGATCGCGTGGAGAAGGTGCGTCTTGCCGAGTCCCGAGTCTCCGTAGATGAACAGCGGGTTGTACGCCTTGGCCGGCTGCTCGGCGACCGCCACGGCCGCGGCGTGCGCGAACCGGTTCGAGGAGCCGATGACGAACGTCTCGAACGTGTACTTGGGATTCAGCCGGGCGTGCTCGGACGCGCCGCTCCCTCCCTGTCCCCCGCCCGACCCGCCGGGGGCCGCCTGCGGACCGCCACCGCCCTGACCCGGCGCCGGACCGGGCCCGCCGGGACCGGGCCCAGGGCCTGGGCTGCCCGGCCCTGGGCCGCGCTGGTCGGTGGCCTCACCGTCGCGATAGCCGCCTTCACTGCGGTACGGCTCTTCCCCGCGGTACGGCTCGGTCTTGGGGTACTGCTGCTCGGCGCCGGGGAAAGGCGGCTCCGCGCTCTGGTACGAGTCTTCGGTGTGCCCGAGCGGAGCCTCGCCTCCGCCGGGCTGGTTCTCGCGCCCTTGCGGCTCGGGACGGCCACCGGTCCGCAGTGGCCCGAGCGTGCGGTCGTTCAGATGGGACGGGGCATGCGGCTGCCGTCCTGGAGGCTCGCCGCCGTACCCCTCGGGGACACCGCCGTAGTTCTCCGAGCCGTAGTTGTCTGACCCGCCGCCGTAGTTGTCGGAGCCGTAGCCCTCCGAGCCTCCGGGACTGGACGGACGGCCGTGGCCCGGATAGCCCTGGTTCCCGCGTCCGTCGAACGGCGCGCCACGTCCACCGGGGCCCGTGCCATACGCGGGCGGACGCGGGGCGGGCGGATAGGCGTTGCCGTGTTCGGAGTCGCGCTGCGGCCATCCACGATCGTCGTCCGGCTGTGGATAACCACCGGGGATCGCCGGGTTGTGGGTAACTCCCGACTGGGATCGGTACCCCGGATCGTTGTACGGCTGCTCGGGAAAAGGACGGTCGGAACGGTCACCGTAGGACTGTTCGCCGTACTGCTGATCCGTATAGGAGCGGTCCCGATCGCGTTCGTCGTGGGACCGTTCGCCATAGGAAGAGGGTCCGGAATCGTGCCCGCCGCCGCCCGGCCCTGCCCCGCCCGGAGTCGGCGCGGCGAGCGGCTCCGTCCCGCCCGTCCGGGGGTTTCCGCCGGGGCCCGGCCCCGGTCCGCCACCCGCGGGCGGCTCCGGCTGGACGGTCACCGCGACGCGGATCTCCCTGCCGAGCTCGTGGGAAAGTGCCTGCGTGATCAGGTTGCGAAGCCGGGTCTCCAGCGCGTCCTTGGCGAATTCGTTCGGCGCCGCGAGCAGCGCGGTGCCCTCCACAAGGGCCAGCGGCCGGACCATCGGCAGCCACGCCCGGTAGCTCGGGGAGAGGTCGCTCTCGGCCAGTGCGGCGAGGGTGCGGGCCCAGACCGATCCAAGATCCTGTCCGTCCATGCGCAAGGTCCCCTCCCCACAACTCCGCCGAACGGAGTACCTGACAGCCCAGCTCTCCCACGGGTTGCGGTCCGCCTCGTTGGGCAACGGCCGCGACGCGGAAGACTTACTCTCTCACGAGTTGTCCACAGAGTTGTCCACATGCTGTGCATGAGCATCGGGCGCCCTGTGTAAAAGCCCACGGCGCGGGCTCTGAGAGACGAGATCGGGTGCGTCACGGCCAGTCGAACGTCATGGCCGGAAGCGATGCGGGGAGTCTGCGGGGTGTTCCGGAAAACGCGGGTTGAAACGTGCTCGAAGGTGAACGCCGACGTCAGAACGTCGAAGGACTTGTCGAAGGAGCGTCGGCTCGCCCGGGAGACCCTAACGCCGCCCCCGCCTCGCCCGCAACACGGCCGCCCTTATCGCCGCACACCTCGTCCGGCCCGGGACACAGGAGCGCCCGGCCGTCCCACCACCGGATCCCACCCGGCTGCGCCAGGTCATCCACAACAGGTACCGCACGACGGTCGCCTGTCCGTTCGGGACGCATTCCGGCTGGTCTGCGAGATGGCTCATCCCGTTCGCCGCCGGGTCGGCGGTGCCGGCTCGGTTTGACCGCATGCCCGGCTAGCCCGTAACGTGCTGAGGTCGAGTCGCATCGACGGAGATGACGCGTGCCCGCCGGCCCCTCCTGGGAAGCACGGGTGGGCCCCCGCTGCGGGGGACCAGACGCGGCCCTCGATGCGGCCTATCGCGCCTTGGACGAACCGACCGCAGCACTGGAGCCTCGAGTGAGCAAGCGTACTTTTCAGCCGAACAACCGTCGTCGCCACAAGAAGCACGGCTTCCGGCTGCGCATGCGCACCCGCGCCGGCCGTGCCATTCTCTCCGGGCGGCGTGGCAAGGGCCGCTCCCGCATCGCGGTCTGACCGACCCCTTTCATGCTGCCGTCCGGGCACCGGATGCGGCGGCGGGACGACTTCACGTTGGCCGTCCGGCGCGGTCGCCGCGCCGGACGGCCAACTGTCGTCGCCCACCTGCTTCACCCAGACGAGAATCGCGAAGCGGCCGCGCCGCCACTGGTCGGGTTCATCGTGGCGCGCACCGTGGGGAACGCCGTCGTCCGCAACTCGGTACGACGGCGGCTCCGCCACCTGATGCGCGCGCACCTGGACCGACTCCCAGCGGGTAGCCTGCTCGTAGTGCGCGCCAACCCCGCAGCGGGGACGGCGCGCCCTGACGAACTGGCCGCGGATGTGGAGTCGGCGATCGACCGGCTGCTGCGGCCCGCGTCCAAGGGGCGGAAATGAGGAGTCGGCACGGGGACGCGTTCCCCTCCGAGCACCCGGCGGGGGCCTCCGGCCCCGTCGCCGCGGTGCTGATCCTCCTCGTCCGCGCCTACCGCCGCTTCTTGAGTCCCCTGCTCGGGCAGCAGTGCCGCTTCCAGCCCAGCTGCAGCGCGTACGGCCTGGAGGCACTCCAGGTGCACGGCGCGCTGCGCGGCACGTGGCTGACGGCCCGCCGGATCAGCCGGTGCCATCCCTTCCACTCTGGGGGGTTCGACCCGGTGCCGCCGAAGAAGGCGGCCGGGGCGCACGCCTTCAAGGAGTCTGGGAGGCCGTCCTCCCAGGAGCTGCCCGCGGCGGCTTCTTCGAACTCCGGCCGCGAGGAGAGCGGTCCCGCCATAGCAGAGCCCAAGGAGCTGCCCGGTGCTTGATTGGCTGTACGAGATCGTCGCTCAGCTCATTGTGTGGATTCACACAGCGCTGAGCACCGTCGTCCCCAAGGACAGTGGATGGGCGTGGGGCGGCGCGATCTTCCTGCTCACCGTCCTGCTGCGGCTGGCCCTGGTCCCCCTCTTCGTGAAGCAGATCCATGCCTCGCGCAAGATGCAGGAGCTCAACCCCAAGGTCCAGGCGCTGCGCAAGAAGTACAAGAACGACAAGCAGCGCCTCAACCAGGAGGTCATGAAGCTCTACCAGGAGAACGGCGCCAACCCGCTGTCGGGCTGCCTGCCGCTCCTGGTGCAGATGCCGGTCTTCATCGGCCTCTTCCAGGTGCTGAAGCAGATCTCCGACGCCGACCCGGGGCACGGTGTCTTCGCCGCCACCCCGGACCTGGTCCAGAGCGCGCAGAAGGCCAACATCTTCGGTGCCCACATCCCGGACACCTTCCTCAACGCCTGGGGCGCCGACCCCAAGAGCTGGACCGCGATCATCGTCACCGCCATCGCCGTGGTGATCAGCTCCTGCACGACGTTCTTCACCGTCCGGGCCAGCATGAAGCGCCAGCCCGTCACCGACGACGCCAACCCGATGATGCAGGCGCAGAAGATGATGGTCTTCCTCGCGCCGCTGTTCGGCCTCTTCGGTCTCGGGTTCCCGCTGGGCGTGCTCATGTACTGGGTGACGTCCAACAGTTGGACGCTCGCCCAGCAGCACTACATCTTCAAGCGGTACCCACCGCCCAGCACGGACGGCGACGGCAACGGCACCACCGCGGCCAAGGGCAAGCCGTCCGGCGGCAAGGCCGGGACGGGCACGAAGGCCGGCGCCAAGAACTCCCAGGCGCCGACCGGGATCAAGGCCAAGCTCAAGAAGGACGCCGAGCCCGCCCCCGAGCCGGAGGACACCAAGCCCAAGGTCGTCCGGAACCAGCCGACGCGCAAGCCGCGCAGCAAGCGCAGCGGCAGCCAGAAGCGCTAGTTTGAACCCCGAGCCCGTGCCCGATAAGGAGACCCCGTTGAGCCAGACCGACACCACCGAGGTCGACGTGCAGGCGCTCGAACAGGAGGGCGAGATCGCCGCCGACTACATCGAGGGCCTGCTGGACATCGGTGACTACGACGGTGACATCGACATGGACGTCGAGGGCGAGCGCGCGCTCGTCGCGGTCGTCGGCGCGTCCCTGGACGAACTGGTCGGTAAGCGCGGAGAGGTCCTGGAGGCGCTGCAGGAGCTGACGCGGCTGGCCGTCCACCGCCAGACGGGCAACCGGACCCGCCTCATGCTCGACATCGGCGGCTACCGCGAGCGCCGCCGTGCCGAGCTCACCAAGCTCGGCACGGCCGTCGCCGACGAGGTCAAGCAGGGCGGCGAGCCCAAGCCGATGGCCCCGATGACCCCGTTCGAGCGCAAGATCGTCCACGACGCGGTCGCCGCCGCCGGCCTCCGCAGCGAGTCCGAGGGCGAGGAGCCCGATCGCTACGTGGTCGTGTACCCCGCCTGACCCGCCTCATCGCGAACGGCCCCGGCACCTGACCGCCGGGGCCGTTCGCATGTCCGGCGGACTCGGGGCGTCCACCGTGCGAAGAACAGGGGCCCCGCGCCCTGACCGGTGCGAGGCCCCTGCGGTTGCCCGGTGTGCACCGCCGCCCAAAGCACACCGAGCAGGCCGGGAGCTACCTTCGTTCGTGCGGGGCGCGGCGGCCGTCCGACACGACGGACGTGGTGTTCTGGACCGCCGGGTTCTGCTCGTGCGCCGGGTCCTGGGCTACGGCCGGGTCCTGCTCCGAATGGCCGTGCGTGACGCCCTCGTCCGCCGGATGTTCGATCACACGTTCGACGCGCTCCGCGGGACGGCCCGAGGGCGCCGGGTCCCGGATGACGTGCTCCTCGTGGACGACCGTTCCCGGCTCGTCCCCATATGCCGGGTCAGTCCCGACGATGCGGCCCGCGCGGCGGCGCGGCCGGGTGTACTTGAGGGTGAAGCCCATGCTGATCAGCCCGACCAGGATCAGGATCCAGCCGACCAGGTGAATGTCGACACCGCTGAGATCAACGCGGAGGGCGAACGCGAGGATCGCACCGAGGGCGATGAACGCGAGACTAACTCCGATTCCCATGTCACGGAGCTCCTTCCGGGGGCTTGCGGAGTGACACTGGTCCGTCCTCTACCCTGCGCACGTCGAATATTCGGGCCGTCACGGGCTTCTGCCCGTACCGGTAGGTCGACAGGGTCCCTGCGCTGGGACGTTTCGTGTGTACGCCGCCGCGGGTTTTTGTGGAACGATTCGTTCGGTGGGGATTGCACGTGAGGTATTCGGTGACGCGCTCCCGATCGCGGAGCGCTATGCGGCGTTCCTCGCCGACGCGGGAGTCGAGCGCGGGCTGATCGGGCCGCGCGAGGCCGACCGTCTCTGGGAGCGCCACCTGATCAACTGCGCCGTGGTGGCCGAGGCGATCCCGGACGGCGCGCAGATCGTGGACATCGGGTCGGGCGCCGGACTGCCGGGCATCGTGCTCGCGATCGTCCGCCCCGACCTGCGGGTCACCCTGCTGGAGCCGCTGCTGCGCCGCACCACCTTCCTCAACGAGTGCGTCGAGATGCTCGATCTCACGAACGTCGAGGTCCGGCGCGCCCGGGCCGAGGAGGTGGCCGAGGAGTTCTCGATGGACGTCGCCACCGCGCGAGCCGTCGCCCCCCTCGACCGCCTCGCCAGGTGGGCGCTGCCGCTGCTGCGTCCGGGCGGGGAGCTGCTGGCCCTGAAAGGCGAGCGTGCCGCGGCCGAACTGGAGGAGGCCCGTCCCGTTCTGCAGCGGTTCGGGGCGCGTACCACCGAACTGCTCCAAGTCGGGCACGGTATGGTCGATCCGCCGACAACGCTTGTCCGTGTGGTCGCCGACCGGGAGGTCGGCCCCGGTGGGGCGGTCGGGCGACAACAACGCGCGCCCCGGCGCGCTAAAGGGTCGAGGAAGAGGTCTTCATGAGCACGGGACCAGGACAGGGCTGGCCTGACCGCGCTGACGAATCCCCCGACGAACAGCCGTCCGGCCTGGGCGGGCCCGGTGAGAACGAGGACGCACCGCCCACCGGGCCGCAGGGGGAGGCGGCGCCGGGCGCCGCGCCCTCCGGACACGCGATGTGGGGCAACACCACGTCCGGAACCGCGGAGAACGTCGGCTATGTGCCGACGAACACCGGCGCGCAACCGCCGCCGGGTCCGCGCAAGGGACCATCTCGGGGGGAGTCGGAACTCGTGCGCGAGGCGCTCAAGGACGCCAAGGTTTCACATGAAACATCGGTCAACGCACTCAAGGTGATGTCGGGCCGCCGGGAGAAGGAATGGCCGCGTCCGGGCCACTGCCGGATCGTCACCATCGCCAACCAGAAGGGCGGCGTCGGCAAGACCACCAGCTCGGTGAACCTCGCCGCCTCCCTCGCCATGCACGGCGCCCAGGTGCTGGTGGTCGACCTCGACCCGCAGGGCAACGCCTCGACCGCCCTCGGCGTCGAGCACCACGCCGAGATCCCGTCGATCTACGACGTGCTGATCGAGGACATGGCGATGGCCGACATCGTCGTCCCGGCCCCCGAGATCCCCAACCTCTTCTGCGCCCCGGCGACCCTCAACCTCGCCGGCGCGGAGATCGAACTGGTCTCCAAGGTCGCCCGCGAGTCCCGGCTGCGCCGCGCGCTGGACGCCTACGAGACCGAGAAGTTCGACTACGTCCTGATCGACTGCCCGCCGTCGCTCGGCCTGCTCACCGTGAACGCCCTCGTCGGCGGCGACGAACTGCTCATCCCCATCCAGTGCGAGTACTACGCGCTGGAGGGTCTCGGCCAGCTGATCCGCACCGTCGACCTCGTCAAGGCCCACCTCAACCCGAGGCTGAACGTCTCGACGATCCTGCTCACGATGTACGACGCCCGCACCCGCCTCGCCGCGCAGGTCGCCGAGGACGTCCGGAACCACTTCGGCGAGGTCGTCCTCAACACCGTGATCCCCCGCAGCGTCCGGGTGTCCGAGGCGCCGAGCTACGGCCAGTCCGTCATGACCTACGACCCCGGTTCCAGCGGCGCGCTCGCCTACAGCGAGGCCGCCTCGGAGATGGCCCGCATGGGAGCCGCCAAGTGAGCCAGCAGCGCCGCGGTCTGGGCAAGGGGCTCGGAGCCCTCATCCCCACCGCCCCGCCTCCGCCCACGCCCGAGGAACCGGGCGACTCGGGCGAGCCTGGCTTCCCCGGCGACGGACCCCACAGCGCCTCGGACGGCGCCGCCGGCCCGGACAGCCAGCCCGTCGCCGGCGCCCACTTCGCCGAGCTTCCCGTCCACTCGATCACGGTCAACCCGCGTCAGCCCCGCGAGCACTTCGACGAGCAGGCGCTGGAAGAGCTCGCCGAGTCCATCGGCATCGTCGGCCTGCTCCAGCCCATCGTCGTCCGCAAGGCCGCCCTGCCCGAGCACGACTACGAGCTGATCATGGGCGAGCGCCGCTGGCGCGCGTCCCAGATCGCCGGGCTGGACGTCATCCCGGCGATCGTCCGCGACACCGGCGACAACGACCTCCTCCGTGACGCGCTCATGGAGAACCTCCACCGCCAGCAGCTCAACCCGCTGGAGGAGGCCGCCGCCTACCAGCAGCTCCTTCAGGACTTCGGCGCCACCCACGAGCAACTCGCCAGCCGCATCGGTCGCTCCCGCCCGCACATCACCAACACGCTGCGCCTGCTCAACCTGCCACCCGCCGTCCAACGCCGCGTCGCCGCGGGCGTCCTGTCCGCCGGCCACGCCCGCGCCCTGCTCTCCCTCGACAGCACCGAGGCTCAAGAGCACCTGGCGCAGCGCATCGTCCAGGAGGGCCTCTCGGTCCGCGCGCTGGAAGAGCTCATCGCCCTCCGCGAGGTCGACGACGAGCCGAAGGCCCCACGCCAAGGCCGCCGCAAGACGCCCGTCGCCCCCGGCCTGAAAGACCTGGCCGACCGCCTATCGGACCGCTACGAAACCAAGGTCCGCGTCGACATGGGCCGCAACAAGGGCAAGATCGTCGTCGAGTTCGCGACCCTGGAAGACCTGGACCGCATCATCAAATCGATGGCCCCCGACGAGGACGGCCTGACCGAGCCGTAAGGAGGGCGCCACCCCCAGGGCCAAGCCTCCGCCAACAACTGGGCCTCGATGAGGGAGCGGGGGCT
The DNA here is from genome assembly GCF_004349215.1 of Actinomadura rubrisoli. GTDB lineage: Bacteria > Actinomycetota > Actinomycetes > Streptosporangiales > Streptosporangiaceae > Spirillospora > Spirillospora rubrisoli. The sequence goes on from NZ_SMKU01000130.1 coordinate 12,030, forward strand.
CATGTCGGGACGACCCACTACGCCCACGCCCGCCGGGGGCACAGCGCCTCACATGCCTCGTTTGGATTCCCGCGCTCCCAGGTTCGCGCTTCCAAAGCCCGGCCGGCCTTGTGTGGAGCGGCGGCGCGGGCGGGTGCCCTGGCCGGGGGTCCGGTAGAGCGGCGGGAGGTGTTCGCCCTGGTCTGGACGGGCTTCGGTGGTTGGGCGCGCGCTGAGTTCGCAGCTTCGCGCGTCTCACCAGCGATCGCCTCCCCGTGGTGAGCGGCTGCCCCTCAGTCAGGATGCGCCGCCGGTTCACCCTCCGTTTTGGGTGCTCTGCGCGGTATTCGTCGGGTAGTTCGTTGTGGGCGCCCGAATGTTTCGCGTGAAACATCGCGTGAGCATCTGCGCTGATCACGTCCAATGATTCCTGGACGGACGTGGCCCGGGTGCAGATCCATGGGCACTTCATGTGAGGGGCGGTGCGTGGTGCTCTGCGGTGCGCCGGTCCCCCTTTGAAGCAGCGATCACGCCCACCGACGATTCATGCACGCCAACCGGGGCCAACCAGAGACCCCCGCGTACCGCCCGTCTCCGAAGTGACCAAAGAGCGTTGACAAGCCGCTCCGCATGGACGAACACGGGACGTGGCACGGAGCCAGTGCCGCGCCCCAGAGGGATTCCTCCAAAGCTTCGCTTGGCCGATGTTTCACGAGAAACATCGGCGCCATCGGAGCGGGCAGTCCCCTTTGCTTGGGTGCACGTCCTGTGGGTGCCGTTGAGGTGGAGGGCGGGGGGCTGCGCCTTGGGCTCCTGCTGTGCCGTATCCCGGGAGGCGGCGCAGGGGTGGAGATGTTTCACGTGAAACTGGCGGCCGTGGGGAAGGTGGGTTAGAGGCGGGCGAGGATGAGGGAGTGGCAGACCTCGCCGAGTTCTAGTCCGGCGACGCTGACGGCTCGGGGGAGGAGGCTCGTTTCTGTCATGCCGGGGGCGACGTTGACTTCCAGGAAGTGGACGTCGCCGTCCTCGTCGACGATGAGGTCGGTGCGGGAAAGGTCGCGGAGGCCGAGGGCGCGGTGGGCGGTGACGGCGGCGGCGGTGGCGTGTTCGGCGGCTTCGGGGGTGAGTCGGGCCGGGGTGATGAACTCGGTGTCGCCCGCGTCGTAGCGGGCGGTGTAGTCGTAGAGGCCGCCGGGGGCGACGATCTCGACGGCGGGGAGGGCGGTGGGGGTGCCGTGGCGGTCGATGACGCTGACGGAGACCTCGGTGCCGTGGATGTAGCGTTCGACGAGAGCGGCGTCGCCGTAGGCGAAGCAGCCGACCATGGCGGCGGAGAGCTGGGACGCCTCGTGGACGGCGGAAGCGCCCAGGGCTGAGCCGCCGCGGGTGGGCTTGACGAAGAGGGGCAGTCCGAGGCTCCGAACGATCTGGTCGAGGACGGACGCGGCGCCGAGGTCGTGGAAGACCTCCTTGGGCAGGGCGACGGACTCGGGGGTGCGCAGGCCGGCGCGGCGGACGACGGACTTGGCGGTGGGCTTGTCCCAGGCGACGCGGCAGGCGTCGGGGCGGGCGCCGACGTAGGGGACGTCGAGGAGTTCGAGGACGTCGCGGATCGAGCCGTCCTCCCCCGCCGCGCCGTGCAGGACGGGGAAGACGGCGTCCGGGGGGTCGTCGATCAGGGAGTCCAGGAGGGTGGCGTCCGCGTCGCGGAGCTCGACGGGGATGTCGAGGGCGCGGAGTGCCTCCGTGACGCGCCGGCCGGAGCGGAGCGAGACCTCTCGCTCGTAGGAGAGTCCCCCGGCGAGGACGACGACATGGCCGAGTTCCAAATCAGGTGCCCTTCAAGCAAACGCGCCGGGCCGACGCGTTTCACGTGAAACATCGTCCTTAAGCCAGCAGGGCCCTTAGCCAGCAGAGCCCTTAGGCCGGCAGCGCCTCAGACGACGTCCGGTCCCGGCGTGTGGACGCCGGTGGAGCCGCTCTGCGCGGCGCCACCGAAAGTGTCCCGCAGTTTGATCTCCTGCTCCACCACCGCGGCGAGGCGGCGGACGCCCTCGCGGATGCGGTGCGGTTCGGGGAAGCAGTAGGACAGGCGCATGTGGCGGTGGCCGGTGCCGTCGGCGTAGAAGCCGGTGCCGGGGACGTAGGCGACGCGGTCGGCGATCGCGCGGGGTGCCATGGCCTTGGAGTCGAGGCCCTCCGGGAGGGTGAGCCACACGAAGAAGCCGCCTGCGGGGCGCGTCCAGGTGCAGCCTTCGGGCATGAGCTGGTCGAGGGAGTCGAGCATCGCGTCGCGGCGGTCGCGGTACAGCTCGCGGAAGTCCTTGATCTGCTCGCGCCACGGCTGGGTGGCGAGGTACTCGCGGACGGCGAGTTGCGAGAAGTTCGACGGGCACAGGATCGCGGACTCGGCGGCCAGGACGAGCTTGGCGCGGACGGCGTGGGGCGCGAGGACCCAGCCGACGCGGAGGCCGGACGCGATGGTCTTGGAGAACGAGCCGAGATAGATGACCCGGGAGGAGTCGTCCGCACGAAGGGCCCGCATGGGGTCGCCGTCGAAGCCGAGAAGGCCGTACGGGTTGTCCTCGATGACGAGGACGTCGTACTCGGCGCAGATCTCCAGGATCTGGGCGCGGCGCGCCGTGGTGAGCGTGACTCCCGCGGGGTTCTGGAAGGTGGGGACGGTGTAGAGGAATTTGACCCGGCGGCCTTCCGTGTGAAGGCGCGCGAGGGTCTCGCGGAGCGCGGTGGGGATGAGGCCGCCCTCGTCCAGCGGGACGTGGACGACGTCGGCCTGGTAGGCGGCGAACGTGCCGAGCGCGCCGACGTAGGAGGGGGCCTCGGCGAGGACGACGTCGCCCGGGTCCACGAAGATCTTGGTGATGAGGTCGAGCGCCTGCTGGGCGCCGACGGTGACGGCGACGTCGTCCGGGGACGCGTGGATCCCTTCGAGGGACATGACGTCGCAGATGTGCTCGCGCAGCCCGGGGTCGCCCTGGGCCGAGCCGTACTGGAGGACCTCGGCGCCCTTGCCGGCGACGAGCTCGCCGATCATCTCGCCGACGGCGTCGAGGGGGAGCGCCGAGACGTACGGCGCCCCGCCCGCGAGGGAGACGACCTCGGGACGGGCGACCATCGCGAACAGAGCCCGGATCTCCGAGGGCACCATGCCGGCGGCGCGGGCGGCGTAGCGATCGGTGTAGGCGTCTGTGCGCGAGTGCTGTTCCACGTGGCACCTCCAGGGGTGGCTGGCTTGCCAGCAAACTACGGCATCGGCTCCGGGGCGATCGAACGAACCCCGGTCCGGCGTGGCGAAGAGCGGGTGGTCCCCTGTCAGATACGATGCCCAAGGATCCCGGATTGTTGCCGGGAACTTCCGCGGAGAGGCGCTCCGCCCGAGAGGCCCCGCACGAAGGCCCGCCCGTCGCGGGCGCCGGGGGCCTCGCCGGCGGGCGAGGATCGCAACAGGGGGTGTGCCGTCCCGGTGTCGCGTCGTCTCGTCAATATCACGCTGGACAATCTGGACGATCTTCCGCATCGCTGCCGTGGCTGCGTGTTCTGGGAGCTGGATCCCGTGAACCGCGACCGGGCGCTGGAGAGCGGCGACCCGGGGCTGGAGAAGGAGGCGTGGATCTCCTCGACGCTGCTCGAATGGGGCAGCTGCGGCAAGATCGTGTATGTCGACAACGTCCCGGCCGGGTTCGTGATGTACGCGCCGCCGCTGTACGTGCCGCGTTCGGTGGCGTTCCCGACGAGCCCGGTGAGCGCGGACGCGGTCCTGCTGATGACCGCGCACATCCTGCCGGAGTTCGCGGGCGGCGGGCTCGGCCGGATGCTCGTCCAGGGCGTCGCGAAGGACCTCACCCGGCGGACGGTGAAGGCCATCGAGGCGTTCGGCGACCTGAAGGGCGAGGAGGGCGGCTGCATGGTGCCGGCCGACTATCTGCTGTCCGTCGGGTTCAAGACCGTCCGCCCGCATCACCGCTATCCGCGGCTGCGGCTGGAGCTCAAGTCGGCGCTGTCGTGGCGTGAGGACGTCGAGGTGGCCCTCGAACGGCTCCTGGGCTCCATGACTCCCGAGGGTGCGCTCCGGCCTGTCTGAGGCGTTCTGAGGCGGTCTGACGCAAATGGCCCGCACTCCGGGTGGAGCGCGGGCCATGGTCTCGCCGGAACGCGAGTCAGACGAACTCGGCGAGGTCGCGGAGCAGAGCGGCCTTCGGCTTGGCGCCCATGATCTGCTTGACCACCTCGCCGTCCCGGTAGACGTTCATCGTCGGGATCTGCAGGACGCCGTACTCGGCCGGGACCCGCGGGTTCTGGTCGATGTTGAGCTTGACGATCTCGATCTTATCGCCGTGCTCCTTGGCGATCTCCTCCAGGATCGGCGCCACCATCCGGCACGGGCCGCACCACTCGGCCCAGAAGTCGACAAGGACGGGCTTGTCGCTCTTGAGGACCTCGGTGTCGAAGTCGGCGTCCGTCACGGCTTTCATGGTGTCTCCTCTGTTCTCGCTCTGGCGGGGACGTCCCCCCGCCGGGCCGGCCGTCGCGGCCGGGTGGTCAGCTCTGCGGGACGTTCTCGGCGGCGTCCTGGTCCTGGAGCCAGCGCTCGGCGTCGAGGGCGGCCGCGCAGCCGCTGCCCGCGGCGGTGATGGCCTGACGGTAGACGTGGTCGACCACGTCTCCGCACGCGAACACGCCGGGGATCTTCGTCTTGGTGGTCGGGGCGTCCACGAGGAGGTAGCCGTCGGTGTCGGTCTCCAACTGGCCGGCGAACAGCTCGCTGCGCGGGTCGTGGCCGATCGCGATGAACAGCCCGGTGATCTCCAGCGCGGAGGACTCGCCGGTGGCGACGTTGCGGATCGCGACGCCGGTGACACGGTCGTCGCCGTGGACCTCCGTGACCTCGCTGTCCCACCGGAACGTGATCTTCTCGTTGGCGAACGCCCGGTCCTGCATGATCTTGGACGCGCGCAGCTCGCCGCGGCGGTGGATCACGGTGACGGAGCGGGCGAACTTGGTGAGGAAGATCGCCTCCTCCATCGCGGTGTCGCCGCCGCCGACGACGGCGATGTCCTGCTCACGGAAGAAGAAGCCGTCGCAGGTCGCGCACCAGGAGACGCCGCGTCCCGACAGGCGCTTCTCGTTCTCCAGGCCCAGCTCGCGGTAGCCGGAGCCGGTCGCGACGATCACGGTTCGGGCGAGGTAGGTGTCGTCGCCGACCGTGACGACCTTGGGGTCGGCGGTCAGGTCTACGGCGGTGACGTCGTCGGTGACGAGCTCGGCACCGAAGCGCTCGGCCTGCTTGCGCAGGTTGTCCATCAGGTCGGGACCCATGACGCCATCGGGGAAACCGGGGAAGTTCTCCACGTCGGTGGTGTTCATCAGCGCACCGCCGGCGGTCACCGAACCCTCGAACACCAGCGGCTTCAGGTCGCCGCGGGCCGCGTAGATCGCGGCCGTGTAGCCTGCGGGCCCCGAGCCGATGACGATGACGTTACGGACGTCGCTCACTTTTCTGTGCCTCTCCTCGTTGCCCTTCGGGGCCGGACGGCATGTCGTGGCCGCCGCGGTGTCCGCCTGTCAGCTCCGGCACGACCGGTCCTGCAGTCGCGTCAACCGATCCTAGAGCCCGGGGATTCCCGTCGCTCGCGCCCGGCTCGTGCTGGACGCCGCGTACGGCCACCCCAACAACTAGATTGCCTGCCGACAGCGAGCTTCACCACGCCACAGTCCGGCCGTGGCGTGGCCGATACGGCGACCCGGCGGCACCGCCCCAGCCTTCCGGATCACTACCCCACACGATCTTCAGGCCGGTCCCCATCCAGGACGCTGCGGCGGTCAGACGGACCAGGCGCCCTCTTGGATCCGGTCACGGCGGAGGGCCCGTACGGTCGCGGCCGCCGGTGACGACTCGCGACAGGACCGCGAGCTCGGTATGCAGGGCCGACACCTCGTCGGTGAGCCTTTGCACCGCCTGCAAGGTCTCGGTGTCGCGCTCCTCTTCCCGTTGTGCCCCTTCGGGGTCCTTGCCGATCTCGTCGGAGATCTGCGACTCCATGCTGGCGACCACGACCGCCATGAACAGATTCAGCACGGCGAAGGTCGAGACCATGATGTAGACGACGAAGAAGATCCACGCCAGCGGCTGGGTGCGCATCACGGTCAGGACGATGTCGGACCAGCCGTCACCGGTCATGATCTGGAACAAGGTGAACAGCGACCAGCCGAGGCTGCCGAACTTCTCGGGCATGATGTGGCCGAACAATTTGGTGGCCATCACCGCCGCCACGTACTGGACCAGGGCCAGCAGTCCGGCGATCGAGCCCATGCCCGGCATGGCGGCCAGCAGCGCGCCGACCACGCGGCGCAGGCTGGGCAAGGCCGACACCAGCCGCAGCACACGCAAGATCCGCAGAGCGCGCAGGACCGACAGGCCGCCGGTGCTGGGTATGAGCGCCATTGCCACGACCAGGAAGTCGAACACGCTCCATGGATCCCGCCAGAACGCCCGGCCGTACGCGAAGACCCGCAGCACCAGCTCGACCACGAAGATCACCAGAACACCCCGGTCGAGCACGACGAGGATGGTCCCGTACCGCTGCACGATCTCCGGGACGGTGTCCAGGCCTAGGCATACGGCGTTCGCGACGATCACCGCGGTGATCGTGTGCTGAAACCAGGGCGATTCGGCACGGCGACGTGCGTCGGCGCGCACGGATGGCAGCGTGACGCTCATCAAGGGCCCGGAAGTCAGGCCGGGCCGTTCAGCCAGTCGCCTGGGGCTTCCGGATCGTCGCTGCAGTAGAACTCGCGTACGGCCTGAGGGAGTTTCGCACGGCTGACGAACCCGCTGCGGTCGCGATCGAGCCGAGCGAAGGCGATACCGGCGTCCACGCCCCTCACCTCCAGGAGCCGTTGGACCTGCGGCCCGCTGATGACCCGGTCCCGGCCGTCGCCGTCCCGGTCCAGCGGCGCGGACCGGCGGTCGCTCTTCCGCCGCCGCAGGTCAGCGAGCACGGGTTCAGTGGCGGTCATCGTCTCCCCTTCCCTTTTTGGCCCTTAACGGGCGGACGCCTCTTGGTGGCGGCACGCAACAGGTCGGCGACGTCGCCGTGACCGTCCCGTTCGGCGTCGTCCAGCGGGGTGGCCTGCCGTCGGTCCACCCGGCCCGGGTCGGCGCCGTGGGCCAGCAGGTACTCCACGACGTCGGTGCGGCCCTCGGAAGCGGCCAGGTGCAAAGCGGTGCGCAGGTCGTAGTTGGCCGCCGAGAGGTCGACACCGGTCGCCGCCAGGCGCCGCACCTCCCCCAGGTCGCCTTGGCCCGCGGCCCAGCACAAGGCGGTGACCAGCTCGGCGGTGTCGGCGCCGCGGCGCTTGCGCAGGTCCTTGCGGGCCGCGTCCGCGGACGTGGCGTGCGGGTGGACCTGGTACAGCTCGACCAGCCGGTTGCACACCTCGATCCCCCGGACGGTGTTCCCCAGCTCGTCCAGGCGCGGGGACCACACGCTCACGCCCAAGAGCTGCGGCACTACCACCATCAGGTCCCCAGCCACGCCTGACTTGGCGGGAAGGCCGACGGTGAAGGCGAACTCGCCGGAGTAGTCGTACATACCGCAGGAGACCATGAGCGACAGGCAGTGCTGCACGGTCACCTCGCTGAACACCCGCTCCCTTGTGAGGGGGTTGACGCCGCCATTGGCCAGGGTCGCCGCCGCGACGGCGAGCATCTGCGCGGTGATCTCGATCGAGCAGCATTGGAAGTAGAACTCCAAGGTCTCAACGATGTCGGTGTCGCGGGGGAAGGCGCCGTTCTCCCGCATGAAGTAGGCGAGCGCGAAGTTGCGGTCGGCGGTGGCGCGTTCGGACAGGTAGGTGGCATTGGCGTATCCGGGGCGGCGGCCGGTGAGGCGTTCCCAGGTGCGCATCACGTGGTCGAACCGGTCGGCCAGGAGCCCGCCGGGGCGGATCAGCGAGCAGCACATGATGGCACCAGCGTTGATCATCGGGTTGTGCGGGCGGCCCCTGGGGTTCAAGGTCAGGGCGTTGAAGGCCACGCCGGAGGGCTCACGGCCGACGTGCTGGTGGACTTTGTCGACGCCGTGCTCCTCCAGGGCCAGGCAGTACCCGATCGCCTTGCTGATGCTCTGCAGGCAGAACGGCTCGTCGGCGTCGCCGACGGTGTGGCGCTGGCCGTCCACGGTGCACACCGAGATCGCGAACTGGTCAGGATCGACCTGGGCGAGCTGGGGAATGTAGTCGGCCACCTTCCCGCCGGTCTCGCTCTGCAGATCGGCGTAGATACGGTCGATGTCGGCGGCCAGGCCGCCGAAGTCGGGAACGGCCAGGCGGCCGCCCGCGACGCGGCTGATCAATGCGGAGATCGGTTCGATCAGGGACCGGAACCCGGCGTAGTCCAGACTCGCCCCCTGGTCAGGTACGTCTCCGGCGGCTTCCAGCAGCGGTTGCACACGGGGGTCATCGGGCAGGATGCCGACCTCTGCCAGGTGTGACAGCAACTCGTCCCGTTCCAGGGTGCCCGAGGCGTCATCGTCGAACGCGGCGAACAAGGCCAGGTAGTCGGACTCGTAGGGGTCGTCGCCGGGCGTGCGCTGCGTGTTGCGGGAGCGGGGCGTCCGACCCTTGCCCTGTCCGGCTTGATCCACAGTCAACGCTCCTCACACTCTCAACTACTCAGAGTAGATATGACAGCGGGTGAGGCGCCCTTCCCTGTCCGATGCATTGCCCTTGCGCGGTGGCCCTCCGGAAGTGCTGCGCTGCGGCCCCTACCGCGGACACTGACCCCCAAAGGGCCTGCGTACGAGACCACTAAGCTTGTATCCCATGGCGCGCATTCTGCTTCTGCACTCGATGTACGGGCTTCGCCCGGCCGTCCACCAGGCCGCGGACCGGCTCCGCGAGGCGGGCCACGACGTCCACGCCCCGGACCTGTACGACGGACGGGTCGTCGACTCGGCCGAGGCCGGCATCGAGATCAAGGAGGAGATCGGCCGGGACGAGCTGCTGAAGCGCGCCGTCGCGGCCGCCGCCCCGCTGACCGGCGGGGACGGGCTGGTGTACGCGGGGTTCTCGCTCGGCGGCGCGCTCGCCCAGAACCTGGCGCTCGCCGACGGCGCGGCGCGCGGGCTGCTGCTGATGCACGGCACGTCCGACATCGCCGACGACGCGTCCACCGGCGTCCCGGTGCAGTTGCACGTCGCCGACCCCGACACCTACGAGCCGGTCGACTGGGTGAACGCCTGGTATCTGCGGATGCGCAAGGCCGGCGCCGACATCGAGGTGTTCCGCTACCGGGGTGCCGGGCACCTGTTCACCGACCCGGACCTGCCGGACTACGACGCCGAGGCCGCAGAGCGCGCTTGGACGATCGCTCTGGACTTCCTGGCGGAACTCTGACCGTCCACACGAAAGGCCATGGACGGCAGCAAACACCGTCCATGGCCGTTTGCGTGGCACAAGCCTTTTGTGTGGAACAAGCCTCTGAGCGCGGCACCCTCAACGGATCGTGCGAGGGCCGGCTTCCTGCGCGGCTCAGGTCTTCTCTTCCTTGAGCAGGTGCGGGTCTTGCGCGGAGCAGTCCGGGCCGACGACCCAGACGTTCCAGCTTCCGGGACTGGAGCCCCGCACGGCGATCACGGTCGCCTGCCGTCCCTCGAACTTCGCCTGGTCGACGAGCGCGGGCGCCTTCCCGTGGGTGACGCCGTCGACGCACCCGGCGAGCCGCTGGTCGGGCGTGCCGCCAGGGGCCTTCATCAGGGGGCCCTTGTCCAGCAGCCGGCCGACCTGCGCGCTCAGCGCTCCCGCCCGGTAGTCGGTGCCGCTGTGGGCGACCGTGTAGGCCGGGCCGTTCATCGCGGTGTCCCCGGACGTGCCCGGCGCCGCGCCCTTGGCCGAGCCGTGGCTCTTCTCGGGATCCTGGACGGGGCTCTGCGCGGTGCTCTGGTGATCGTCACCGCTCGACTCGTTCAGGGCGATCTTGCTGACCATCGCTCCGCCGCCGAGCACGACCACCGCCGCCGCGGCGGCCGACAGGACCCGCCAATGCCGCCTTCCGCGCCGCTGTTCCATGCTCACCACGGTGGCGTTGTTCAGCGACTCCGCCGCGATGGCGGTGTCGATGCGCTCGGCCAGCTCCGCGGGCATGGACGGTACGGGTGCCTCCGCCAGGATCCGGGAGACGTCCGCAAGGTCGGCGGAGCGGTCCCGGCATTCGGCGCAGGTGTCGAGGTGCGCGCTGACGGAGGCGGCTTGGTCGTCTTCGAGCAGTCCTTCGGCCAGATCGGCCAGGACGTCGTAGTCAAGGTGCGCGGGATTCATCAGGGCATGCCACCTCCTTCCACACCTCCGACGTTCCTGGGGTCCCGTCGGTTCCGGTGATGGACGAGAAGTGGCGCGAGCCGCGCCCGTCCGCGCGCGCAGCGGCTCTTGATCGTCCCCGGAGGGACCTCCAGCACCTGGGCCGCGTCGTCGACGGAGTAGCCCATCATGTCGACCAGGACGAGCGCCGCGCGCTGCTCGAACGGCAGTTGCAGCAGGGCGGTGTGGACGTCGAGGGACACTCCGTGCGCGTCGGTCGGGTCGGGCATCTTCGGCGCGACGGCGTCGAAGGTGGCATCGTCGCCCATCGGCGTCGCCGGACGGACGGACTTGCGCCTGATCCGGTCCAGGCAGGCATTGACCACGATCCGGTGCAGCCAGGTGGTGACGGCGGCGTCACCGCGGAACCGTCCGGCGGCGCGGAACGCCGAGAGGCAGGCGTCCTGCAGTGCGTCGGCGGCCTCTTCGGGGTCGCCGAGCGTCCGCAGCGCGACCGCCCACATGCGGTCGCGGTGCCGGTGCACCAGCTCGGCGAACGCGTGCGGGTCCCCTTGGGCGTGCCGGGCGAGGAGCTCCTTGTCGGGCACCTCGTCGACGCGACGCATGCTCACCGACGTCATGAGCGACCGCTTTCCGCTACGGGAGGCCCGGCCGGTACCGGGCGTCCGCGACCGGCTGCGTCTGCTGGGGTAGACACCACGGATTCCTGAGGGGAGGAGACATTCTGCTTACAGGCACGATACCGACAAGCGCCACTCCACGTCACAGGTCACAACCCCCCGCACGATCCCTCGCGAGGACCGGCCCTCATCCCCGTCAGCACCCCGGTGGGGTGCTCGCCCGTCGCCCCCGCGACTTCCAGATCATCCCGAATTATCGGACGAGTGTCGATTCCGGACCTGTAACGCACCCTTTGCGGCCCGGGCACCTCGCGGTGGGGCCGCCTCTCCGCGGCGGTCGGTGCGCGATCAGTTCGCCGAGCCGTAGACGGCGATCTCGCCGATCTTGCCCTTGAGGGACGACGGCAGCTTGACGAACCAGACCAGCACGTACCGGCCGGTGGCCTGCCCCTCGGCGGTGATCGTGGTCTCGCCCGCCGAGGCGGTGCCCCGGCCGGCGAGGGACAGCTCGGTCGGGGACTGCGAGTTGCCGACCCGCACCTGAAGGGCGCCGCCGCTCTCCGGGGAGGCGACCTTCACGGTGGACACCTTGACGGGCTTGCCCATGTCGAGCAGGACGCCCAGGCCCTTGGAGAAGTTGCCGAAGCTGGTGTCGGCGTAGCTCTGGGTCTCCCAGGTGGTGGCGGCCTTGCCGTCGATGACGGCACCGGGATTCTTGCCGATCGCACTGTCGTGATGGCCGCCGACCGGACGTTCGGCGGGGGCGGCGCGCTGGATCGGCAGCTTGGTGACGGCGGGCTTGGGGGGAGCGGAGGTCTTGCCGGGGTCGACGACGCCGCCGGTGCCACCGGTCTTGCCCTTCGAGTCGTCGCCGGACAGCGCCCATGCGCCGAGGCCGACGATGACGGTCAGCGCGGCGGCGGCGACGCCGAGCAGGGCCCGGTTGGCGGGACGCCGTCCGGACGGGGCGTCCGGAGCGGTGGAGGACGGGGCGGTCGGCGCGGGCTGCATGGTGCCGGTGTCGCGCCGGGAGCGCGTGCGCGGCGACGGGACCTGTGTGGGAGCGGGCTGCCGGTGCGCGGCCACCTGGTGCTGCTGGTGCCCCTGTTGCCCTTGGTGTTGCTGGTGCGGTTGATGCGTGACGGTGCCGGACGGCGTCGCGGGACGCTTCGGCGCCGGGGCGGGACGC
>NZ_SMKU01000131.1 GCF_004349215.1 Actinomadura rubrisoli
CCGCCCTACATCCCCACCCCCTAACCCAGTGAGACTTGAGGGAGAGGTAACGGCCGCCGTAGTCGGAGTGACGCGTGAAGCCATAGACACCGATTGTCGCCATCCTGAGCATCGGACATCACCCACCTGCCTGCGAAGCCCCGCCGCCGCCGCGCCCGTGCGGCTCCTGGTGCCGCCTCCGGCGGTCCTGCCGGAGGCGGCGAGGTCGCATCACGCGACGGCGGTTCCCTCAAGCTCGACCATCAGGTCGGGGATCGCCAGCCGTGCCACCCCGAGCATCGTGGTGGACGGTGCCACCCCGGCGGCGCCCAGCCGCGACGCCAGGACGCCGTAGTGCTCGAAGAGCCGGTCGACGTCGGTGGTGTAGACGTTGAGCCGGACGAGGTTCGCGAGGGACATGCCGGCCTCGCCGAGCACGGCCTCCAGGTTGTCGAGGGTCAGCGCCAACTGCGCCGCCATGTCACCGGCATGCTGGGGCTCGCCGTCGCCGCTCATCGCGGTCTGCCCGGCGCAGTACAGGGTCCGGGTGTTCCCGGAGACGATCTCACCCTGGTTGTACCCCATCGCCACCGACCACGCCCACGGGTTGACGGCCGTTCGCTCCATTGCCACATCAGCTCCATTTAGGTCCATCGGCTCGGTGGCCGCCGTCTTTTCGGTCATGCCCATAAGCCTCCCGGCAAATCACGACACCTTGTGTCGTGTATCCCCTGTAGAGTTTTCATATGCGCGCGGACCGGTTGGTCTCGTTGGTGCTGCTGCTGCGCCAGCACGGCCGGCTGTCCGCGGCCGCGCTGGCCCGCGAGCTGGAGGTGTCCACCCGCACCGTGCTGCGCGACATCGAGGCGCTGTCGGCGGCGGGCGTCCCGGTCTACGCCGAGCGCGGCCGGCACGGCGGTTTCGCGTTGCTGCCCGGTTTCCGGACCGAGCTCACCGGGCTGAACCACGACGAGGCCCTCGCCCTGCTGATCGCCGGATCACGGCGCGGCGCGCAGTCGTTCGGCCTCGGCTCGGCGCTCGCATCGGCGATGCTCAAGGTGGTCGACGCGCTGCCCGAAAGCTATCGGGACACTGCGGCCGGCGCGGCCCAGCGATTGCTCATCGACCCGGAGACCGACCTCCTCTCGCGCCGGCTGGCCACTGAGGAGGTGCCCGACGCCATAGTGGCCGAGGTCCGGCGCGCGGTGTTCGCCGGGCACAAGCTGCGCATCCACTACGCGGCTGTGGACCAGAGCCCGAAGTGGCGCACGGTGGACCCGATCGGCCTGGTCACCGCACGCGGCCAGGGCTATTTGCTGGCCACGCGGTCCGGCGCGGACCGCACCTACCGGCTGTCCCGGATCTTGGCCGCCGAGGAACTCCCCGAACCCGCACAGCGACCGGACCGGGTCGATCTGGACCGGGCCTGGCGGGAGCGCAGCACACGGTTCCGGACCGGCGGCGACCAGGTCACCGTGCTGGTACGGGTGAACCCGGCGCGGCGGGAGGACCTGGTGGGCACCGCGCTGACCGTCCTCGCCGAAGAGACCGACGCGGACGGCTGGCTGCGGCTGGAGCTGACCTTCCAAGATCCCAGACACGCCATATGGGCGCTGTGGCAGCTCACCATGAACGCGGAAGCCCTGGCCCCGCAGTGGCTGCGCACCTCCCTGCACGACCGCGCCGCCGCGATAGTCGCGCGCTACGAAACGACATCCTGAGAGCCGCCGCCTTCCGCGGGCACCCCCCGACGCGACCCGGACCGCTCCACACTGGTCGGCGTGGCGACCGCAGTGACTACCAGTGGGGTGAGGGTAGGGTGCGAGGGCTGCTGTGACTAGGGAGGTTGATGAATATGGCTCGGGCCGAGCTTCGTCAGCATGCCCTTGTCCGGGCCGCGCGGCGCTGAGCGGGCGCGGGCCGGTCGTTCTGAACGACCAGGAGCTTCGCATGTCTTCATCTGATCTGATCACCGATCGTCTCGTGCTGCGGCCATGGACCGCCGGCGAGGTCGCCGCCGTGCTGGACGGGCGGCGGGCCGTCTGCTGGGCGGACGACTTCCCCGCCGAGGGCGACCGCGTCATCGCCGGGTTCATCACCGGGCATCCGGACGGCCTCGGCGAGTACGGCCAGCGGCTGATCGTCGAGCGGGAGAGCGGGCTGGTGGTCGGTTCCATCGGTCTGTTCTGGCCTCCTGCCGACGGTGCCGTCGAGTTCGGGTACGGCGTCGTCGCGTCCCGGCGGGGTCGCGGTTACGCCACCGAGGCGGCCCGGGCCCTCGTCGCCTTCGCTCTGGCCTCGCCCGAAGTGAAGACGGTGGTCGCGAGCGTGGAGCTGTCGAACCCCGAGTCCGGCCGCGTGCTGGAGAAGGCCGGGCTGCGGCGAGAGGACGGCGATGCGCTGACCGCCCGGTACAGCACGGGCTGACCCGGGCGTGCCGCCCTGCCGGGAGGGAGGGCGGCACGCACCCGGTCACGAGTGCACGGGTACCGGTGGGATCGTGGCCAGGCAGGAGAGGTCGCCCACCTTCTGGTCGCGGACGAAGCCGCTCAGGACGCCGATCACGCAAGCGCTCGGCTCCCGCTCGGCGACGTGTCCGACGTTGGACACCTCCACCACGGTCGCGCGGCGGAACTGGCCTGCGGCGAGCCGTCCCGACTCGGTCGGCGTGTTGGGGTCCAGGTCGCCGGACACGACCAGTACCGGGACGTCCGGGAACGGGCCGCCGGTCGGTTGCGCCGGGCCGGTGCGGTCGGGCCACCGGATGCACGCGTTCCCCTGGTCGTTGATGGCGCTCGTCCAGGCGCGCTTGCCGAACGGCCAGTACGTCCGCTCAGGCAAAGCCGCCCGCTTCTTCTCGAACTGCCGCAGCCGCGCCGGGACGGGTGCCTTCCGGTTCCACAGGGTCGGGTAGTCGTTGCACATCACGGCCGCGGCATGCGCCGCGTTGAACTGCTGCTCGTCCGGTGGCGCCGACCCGGGGCCACGCGGCAGGGACGAGCCGCTCATCGGGGCCACCTGCCGGGCGGCCTCGACCAGCGAGGTGGTGTCGCCGGTCAGCGCCGTCCGGACCATCGCCGGGACGTCTCCGATGCCCTCGGGTGCCTGGCCGGCGGCGGCGTACACGATCGAGGCCAGCGCGGTGTCGTCCAGGCTCCGCCGCTCGCCGCCCTCCATCGTGTAGGGGATCGGGCGTTCGCGCAGCCGCTCGGAGAGCCGCGCGATGTCGCCCAGGACGCGGCCACCGTCGCACGCGCCCCCGCTGCGTGCGCACAGTAGCTCGATCGCCCGCCGGGCGGCCCGGACGTTCGGACGCGCCCACATGTCGAACGCGAGCGGGTAGGCGCTGGAGAGCACCACGGACCGCACCCGTCCTGGATGCCGCTGGGCGTAGACGGTCATGAGGTACGTCCCGTACGACTCGCCGATCACGTCGAGCCGGTCGATCCCCAGCTTCGCGCGCACCGCGTCGATGTCGTCGGCGATCTCGGCCGAGGTGTAGCCGCGCCCGCGCGCCCCCAGCGCACGCCCGCAGTCGCCCACCGCCCGGACGAAGCCGTCCCGAGTCGCGGGAAGGCCCGTGAGCCCGCAGTCGAGCGGGTCGGCCCGGCCGACGCCGCGCGGTTCGATCAGCAACAGGTCGTGGTCGCGCAGGAGGGCGCCGAACTTGTCGGCGTACATCGGGGCGTAGGCGAACGCGGAGTCGCCCGGCCCGCCCGGGTTGATGGTCACCGTCCCCTTGGCGCGCTTCGATCCGTCGCGGTGCCGGATCATCGCGTAGGCGACGGTCGTGCTTCCCAGCTCGGGCTGCGCCCGTACCAGCGGGACCCGGATCGTCCCGCACTCGGCGCCGGGAACCGCCACGCAGCCCGCAGGCGGCCCGGCGCGCTGGGCCGCCGCGGCGGTGACCCCGCCTGCCGCGGCGGTGGCCCCGCCCGCCGCAGCGGCCGCGAACGCGGCGGTCAGCACGACCGCCCTCTTCCACATCTGCCTCATGCCGAGAGGATGGCCTGCGCCCACCCGGCCGCGCATCGCCCGTCACGGGTAAACCGCACCTCGTCCCCAGGAGTGATTTTCAGCCCCGGTCGTCACCCGGAGCGCGGTGCTCAGGGCTGCTGGTGCGGGCGGTCGACGATCGCGGCGCGGAGCTGGGTGCTCCACCGCAGGACCGTCCCCTTGCGGACGCCGGGCGACAGGTCCTTGACCGCCACGGCCTTGTCGCCGAGGTACCGGTAGGTCCGCGCGTCGACGATGATCTGCACGCGGGACGAGCCGTCGGAGCGGCCGAACCCGACCCCGCGGCGGCCGGCGAGATCGGTGGCCTGCCGGTCCATGGTGACCCCCGGGAGGCGGGCGAGCACCTCGTACAGGGCCGCCCGCAGCGCGGGCGTCAGATACCCGTTCATCAGATCGGTGACGAGATTGAACGCCTCCTGGTCGCGGTCGAACTCGGCGTCGGGCTGATGGCCACGGTGGTCGGACTCCTGGCGGACGCGCCGTTGGAGCGTGCGGAGCCCCGGGTGACGGGCCCGGCGGTCGGCCTCTTGACGGACGCGCTGTAGGAGCGCGCCGGGTTCCGTCGGAAGAGTGCGCAGGAAGTTCTGGTCGTCGCCGTCCCATTCGCCTGGGGAGAGCGGAAGGGCTTGGCGATTGTCGTCCTTGCCGTTGATGCGCATGTACACGTGCGTGAAGTCGGCTCGCTGCCAATGGCCGTTCGTCGGTTTCGCCGTGCCGCGGGCCGAGGCCCATGTCTGGATGTGCATCGACGTGGTCGGACGGGGCGTATCGCCGTCCTCGCCGGGCATCCACTCGATGCCCTCCCCGGGCACGCCCTGCATCCTCGTCTCCGTGTAGAGCCACTGTTCCGGGCGGAGCCGGGCAAGAACCTCACGCAGGGTCACGCGCGACGCGTCGTGCAGGGTCGTCGCGGCGTTGGCCTCCGGCGTCCGCGCCGGGCCGTCGTCCCCGCTGACGACCTCCACGACGGTGGCGCCCACCGCCATCGCCGCCGCCAGGGACATGACGGCCGCGACCCTCCGTCCGGTCCGAGGCCGTCCCCCGATCGTGGCCTGTGACCGGTCGCGGGTCTGCAACTGCCCGTCGCGGGCCTGCGCCAGCAGCCGGTCACGGGCCTGGTCGAGCACGGCGTCGTCGGGCGCGGGAGCCTCGGGACGGGCCGAGCGCAGCATGTCCATCTCGTTCATGGCTGAACCTCCTCCGAACCGTCGCCCCCAAGGGCGTCGCGTAGCCTGCGGCGAGCGCGGAACAGCCGGGAACGCACCGTCCCGACAGGTATGTCCAGTGCCTGTGCGATCTCGTCATAGGACAGCTCGGCCCAGGCGAACAGCAGCAGCACGTCCCGCAGCCGCCTGGGCAGCGCGGCCAGCCCGCTGGCCAGGGCGCCGTGCAGCCCCTGCGCGTCCACCCGGTCGATCACCTGCTGGACGGCGGCCTCGTCCAGCGGCCGTCCCTGCACGGAACTGCGGGCCAGCAGCCGGTACTTGCGGACCTCGGCGGCCCGGTGACGCGCCATGAGGTTGGTCGCGATACCGAACAGCCATGGCCGGGCGTCCAGGCGGGAGACGTCGTAGCGGTGCCGCTGCCGGAACGCCACCAGGAACGTCTCGGCCATCAGGTCGTCGGCCGTGTCCGCGCCGAGCCGTTGCGCGATGTAGCGGTGGATGGAGACGGCGTGCCGGTCGAACAGCGGCGCGAACCGTTCGGGGTCCGTCCGGGACCGCTCGATGAGCACGGCGTCTCTCACCTCCCCCGCCGGTTCCCCGTCAAGCCGCGGGGGCGGGGTCGACACGGACACGTTCACCGGGGCCCGTATGTCGATGCGGTCATGGTGCTCCTCCAGGTCCGGGGCTGCTTTACACACCTACTTCCTCGCCCGCCCGAACCGAGTTCCCGTAGGAGCTCACATGCCGCGACGCTCGTCCGGGGTCACGCCTCCCAGCGGCGGCCGGTGAGACGCTCGTAGACCTCGATGTACCGGGCGCGGGTGGCGTCGACGACGTCCTGCGGGATGGGAGGGCCGGGCGGAGTGCGGTCCCAGTCCAAGGTGCTGCTCCAGTCGCGGACGACCTGCTTGTCCAGCGCGTGCTGCGCCCGGCCGGGCCGCCACTGGTCGGCGGGCCAGAAACGCGAGGAGTCGGAGGTCAGCACCTCGTCGCCGAGGACGAGCGTGCCGTCTGCCGCGCGTCCGAACTCCAGCTTGGTGTCGGCGATGATGATCCCCCGCTCCGCCGCCAGCGCCGCGCCGCGCTTGTAGACCTCCAGGGTCGCGTCCCTGAGCCGTGCGGCCGTGTCGGCGCCGATCTCGTCCACCACGTCGTCGTAGGTGATGAACTCGTCGTGCCCCACGGTGGCCTTGGTCGTCGGCGTGAAGATCGGCTCGGGCAGACGTGACGCCTCGACGAGCCCGTCCGGCAACGGGATCCCCGACACGGTGCCGTTCTTCTCGTACTCCCTGAGCCCCAGCCCCGCGAGGTAGCCGCGCGCGATCCACTCGACGGGGAGCATCGTGAGCCTCTGACAGCGCACCGCCCGCCCCTCCCACTCGTCCGGGACGTCGGTCGCGGACACGATGTGGTTGGGGACGATGTCGGCGAGCTGCTCGAACCACCACAGCGACAGCCGCGTGAGGATCTTCCCCTTGTCGGGGACCAGCGTGGGCAGGACGACGTCATAGACGCTCACCCGGTCGGACGCGACGAGGATCAGCTCGTCCCCATCGGCGTAGACGTCCCTGACCTTGCCCGAGTGGACCAGCTCCATGACACTCCTCACCCTCGCATGCGCTGCCCCAGCTACCGGGGAGGCCGTCGCGCGTCACCAGGATCCTATGACCTGCGCAGGAACCGGTTCGTACGTCAGGTTTCGATGAAGACCCGGACGCTTTCCACGTTCTGGTCCACGGCGTCGGGGACGACCATGCCGGCCTCCACGCCGGTGCGGAAGTAGCGCAGGACGGGCTCGGTGATCCGCTCGCCGGGCAGGACGGCCGGGATGCCGGGCGGGTAGGGCGTCAGCATCTCCGCGCTGATCCGTCCGACGGCCTTGTCGGCGCTGACCTGCTCGGCGGGCCCGAAGAACGCGTCGCGGGGCAGGACGACCAGTTCGAGCCGCAGATCGTCCGGCGACGGGACCTCGACCTCGGGTGCGCCCTGGAGATCGCCGATGTGGTCGCGCAGGTCGCGCAGGGCGTCCAGGAGGGTCCCGGCCGTCTGCTTGTCGTCGGCGAAGGTCAACTGCGCGCTGACGCGCCGGTGGTCGGACAGGTGCATGTTGACGTGATGGTGCTCGCGCAGCCAGTCGGCGGCCCGGTAGCCGGTGGTGCCGAGCCCGGCGATGTCCACGATGACCTGGAGCGGATCGAGGTCGTAGGCCAGGCCGGGGCCGAGGAACTCCTTCTCGCCCTGGACGTGGAACCCGGGGATGCCCGCGATCTCCTCCCGGACGGCGGCGGCCAGGTCCAGCGCGTCCTGGAGCAGGTCGTGGCCCTGCTCGACCATCTGGCGGCGCCAGCCGTCCAGCCCCGCGTAGATCAGGACGGACGGGCTGGTCGTGCCCAGCAGGTCCTCGCGCCCCTTCAGGACGGCGGGATCCACCAGCTCGCCCTGCTGGTGGAACACCGAGCCCTGCTCCAGCCCGGCGCCCATCTTGTGGACGCTGGTCACGCACACATCGGCGCCCGCGTCCATCGCCCAGCGGGGCAGGGCGGGGTGGAACGGCAGGTGCGCGCCCCACGCCTCGTCCACGATCAGCGGCTTCCCGCGCCGGTGGCACTCCTCGGCGATCGTCGATAGGTCCGCGCACGTCCCGTACGGGGTCGGGCTGGTCACGAGGGCGCCGCGGGCGTCGGGATGCTCGTCCAGGCGGGCCGCGAACGCCTCGGCGGACGGCGGATGCGCCAGGTGGCGGGACGCGTCCCACTGCGGCTCCACCCAGATCGGACGGACGCCGGACAGGATCAGCCCCGACACGACCGACTTGTGCGCGTCCCGTCCCACCAGGAGCTTCTCGCCGGGCCCGGCGACCGCGAGCATGGCGCTCTTGACCGACAGCGAGCTGCCGCAGGTCGAGAAGAACGTGTTCTCGGCGTGGACGGCGTCGGCCATCAGGTCCTGGGCCCGTTCCAGCACCTTCTGCCGCGACTCCCGGTCGTCCAGCCCGGAGACGGCGAGGACGTCCGATCGGAACACCGCGTCGCCCAGGACCTCCCGCACACGCGGGTCGGCGCCGCGGCCCTGCTTGTGGCCCGGCGGGGTGAAGGGCAGCTGCTCCTCCCGGCGGTAGGCCGCGAGGGCTTCCAGCACGGGGGCTCGCGAGTGGTCCATGGCCCACGTCTTCCCCGCTCGGTTGCGATGTAACGCGGCGGACGAATGGGGCGGCGGTCACCGGGTAGGGCCGCCATGAACGTTCTACAGGAGCTGCCGATGAACAGTCGCATACCCGCCGACGCCGAGCTGGCCTGGGAGGACTTCCACCGGCTCGTCAACATGACCTCGGAGGAGCTGCGCACCTGGCTGCTCACGGACGCCTCGGGCGAGGAGGCTTTCCCGGCCGATCCCGGCGCGGGCGTCTCCGAGCTCGGCGCCCGCGTGGTGGACCTGCTGCGCAAGCGCAAGGTCGACCTGACCGACGCCGACGCCGACGTGATGCGCCAGGTCGTGGAGTACGTGGAGGACCGACTGGAGAACCGTCCGCCGGACGCGGAGCAGGACGAGACCTGGCGCCATGAGCTCATGAGCGTGGGCCACGACCCGCTGCGTCCGGACCCGTCCAGCGCATAGAAGGGGGAGATCATGCCGAACCCGCAGCAGCCCGAGATGAGGCGGTCGGAGCGGACCGCCGTGACCGAGGAGCCGCCGCCGGAGGCCACCGACCCGAAGTCGGCGAAGGGGAAGGCCCACGGCACCGACAAGGGCGCCAAGGGCGGCGGCAAGGGCGGCGGAACACCGCCCGAGCAGAAGCCGCCGCACCCCGCGTAAGGCACGCGATCCGGAGGCCGTCCCGCCCGGGGCGGCCTCCGTGCGCGCTGGCGGCCCGCAGCATTGGGGGCTCCGCGTGGACGCGGCGGTAACAGGCTCCACGCGCGAAAGGCGACGGAGGCAGAAGGGTGATCGAACTTTCCCCGGGCCAGGGGGTCGAGCAGATCGGGGAGCTGCTGCTGGCCCTGGTGCTGTCGGCCGCGATCGGCCTGGAGCGCGGCCTGCGCAACAAGAGCGCGGGCCTGCGCACGCACACGCTCGTCGGGGTCGGCGCGGCCCTGTTCATGCTGGTCAGCAAGTACGGCTTCGACAACGTCCCGGGCGATCACGTGTCGTTCGACCCGTCCCGGGTGGCGGCGCAGATCGTCTCCGGCATCGGCTTCATCGGCGGCGGGCTGATCTTCGTCCGGCGGGACGCGGTGCGCGGGCTGACGACCGCCGCGGTCGTGTGGGTCACGGCGGCCGTCGGCATGGCGGCGGGCGGCGGGCTGTGGGTGCTGGCGGTCGCGGTCACGGCGGGGCACTTCCTGGTCGTGTACGGGTTGAGCGCCCTGACCAGGCGGCTCCCCCTGGACCGCTTCCGGGCCGCCGAGCTGGCCCGCGTCCGCCTCGTCTACCGGGACGGGAAGGGCGCGCTGCGCCGGGCCCTGATGGAGTGCACCCAGCGGGGATTCGTGGTCTCCGAGCTGAACGTCGAGCGCGAATACCTCCCGGACGACTCCGACCGCGGACACGACGAACGCCGCGACCGGCGGGACCCGTCCGACCGGCGGCACCCGGGCAACGCCGTGGTCACGCTCGTCCTGGAGGGCGCCGGATCGGTGCCCGACCTCATCGCCGTCCTGGGCGAGCTGCCCGACATCGCAGGCGTCACGGTCGGCGCCGACCGCGACGACGACAGCGCCTGACCTACGGCACCTCGGTCTGCGGACGGTACCCCTCCGCCTCGCCGCCCGGGGTCTCCTCCTCGGCGTTCGGCGGATCGGTCGGGCCGGGGGCGTGCTCGTCGGCGAAGTCGGGCTCCTCGTCCGGCGGCGCCCCGGCCTCGGCACGCCGGTCGGCAAGCGGCTTCGCGTCCTCGTTCTTGCGCTCGGTCATGTCCCTGCCCCTCAGTGCCGCGCCTTGCCGATGGCGTCGCGAGCCCGGTCGACGACGGCCGCGAACGGTCCGACGGCCAGGTTCTTCATGGGCGACTCCGTCCCCTGATGCGGATGCGTTGGCGCGACCACCAGCAGGTCAACGACATTCTCGGTCTTCTCGGCCACTGTTCCCCTCTCTCCCCGCGCGCCCCCCTCTCCCGGGCCGCGCACGTCAGTCAGCCCGATACCCGGACCCCGAACTTCAACCATCAGACCCCCGGGAAACGGCCGCAGCCGACCGGCCAACGGCGTTTGCGGGCCGGGTCGGGGCGGGCTACCGCCGTCCACCGGCCCGATGCGGGTCGCGCTGAGTGATTTTTGGGCCGCCGGAGCCTCAACTTGCCCGCCGACGTGCGCGTCTCGGGCGAAAGTCATGCTGCGGTCGGAGAACGGGTTTGGACCGTGGTCGGATGACCGGGAGACGCGGGCGGCCGAAGCTGGGCGCCATGAGATCACAGACGAAGGCCGCCCCGGCGATCAAGGTCGAGGGGCTGACGAAACGGTACGGCCGGCGCACGGTGGTCGACGATCTGACGTTCACGGTCAGGCCGGGCGCGGTGACGGGCTTCTTCGGCCCGAACGGCGCGGGCAAGACCACGGCGCTGAAAGCGGTCGCGGGGCTGGCGCGGCCGTCGGCGGGTGCGGTATCGGTGCTGGGAGCGCCGGTGGCCTCGACGGTGCCGGACGCGCGCCGGATCGGCGTCCACATCGAGCCGTGCGGCGCGCACCCCGCCCGGTCGGCCCGCGCGCATCTGCGGGCGCTGGCGCTGTCGGCGGGGCTGCCGCGCCACCGCGTCGAGGAGGTCCTGGAGATCGCCGAGTTGACGCGGGCGGCGGGCCGCCGGGTCGGCGCCTACTCGCTGGGGATGCGGCAGCGGCTTGGGCTCGCCGCCGCGCTGCTGGGCGACCCGGAGATCCTGGTCCTGGACGAGCCGGCCAATGGGCTGGACCCGCAGGGGATCCGCTGGCTCCGGACGATGCTGCGGGACCGGGTGGCGGAGGGCGGCACGGTGCTGCTGTCCAGCCACCTGCTCGCGGAGGCCGCGCAGACGGTCGATGACGTGGTCGTCATCGACCGTGGCAGGCTGGTGCACGAGGGACCGATCAGTGAGGTGGAGTCGCTGGAGGACCTGTTCCTTGAGCTCACCGGAGGGTTGGAGCGATGATCGGCCTGCTTCGAGGGGAACTGCTCAAGTCGGTGACGACCCGTGCCGTGTGGGGGTTCGCGGCCGGGGGGATGGCCTTCGCCGTCCTGAACGCGGTGATCATCGCCGTGGCGTCGGGAACGATCGACGAGGTGTCGGAGAAGGAGGAGGCGCTGTCGGGGCTCCCGGTCCTCCTGCTGCTGTGGGGACTGGTCGGCGCGGCGGGCGAGTACCGCCACCGGACCGCCGCGCCCACGGCGCTGGTGGCCCGGCGCGACCGCGGAACCGTCCTGGCGGTGCGGATCGCGGCGTACGCGCTGACCGGTCTCGGGCTGGCGCTGCTGACCAGCGCGGTCGCGGTCGGCGTGGGGCTGCCGCTGCTGGCGCACCAGCCCGGCCCGGACCTGACGTCCGGCCAGGTGGCCGAGGTCGTGGCGGGCAACGTCCTGGCGCTCGTGCTGGCGACGGTGATGGGCGCGGCGTTCGGTGCGCTGATCCGCAGCCCGGTCGTCGGCGCGGTGGTCCTGCTGATCCTGAACCTGGTGGTGCTGCCCCTGGTGAGCGGGGTGTGGGAGCGGGAGGCGAACCTCACGCCGTTCGGCGCGGCGGGCGTCATGACGGGCGGGACCCACAACACCACTCTCACGGTCACGCAGGCCGGTGCGGTGTTCGCGGTCTGGACGGTGCTCGTGGTGCTGGTCGCGGTCGGGTGCGAACGACGGCGTGACCTGGCGTGAACGTCGCGCAGAGGATCTGGGCGGTGCGGGGCCTGCGGGCCCGGCACCGCCCGGTGCTGTTCGACATCGTGCTCGCCGTGGCGGCGACCTTCGTGGAAGTCGGGCTGCTGTTCAACGACGGCACCTCGCCCGTGCCCCTGCCGATCGCGGTGACCGTCCTCACCGGCGCGGTGCTCCTGGCCCGCCGCCGGTTCGGGGTGGCGGTGACCGCGGTGACGGCCGCGTCGGCTGCCGCGGTGACCGCGGCCGGGTACTCGCCCGGAGGCGCGCCGGCCGTCGTCGCGCTGTGGTCGCTCGCCGAGACACGCGACCGGCGCGTCTCGCTTGCGGTGCTGGCACCGATGGCCGTGTTCCTGGAGGCCGACAACGTCTGCAGCCCGCCGGTGTCGATCGGGGCGTGGGTGCTGGGCGCCTACATGCAGACGCGCCGCCGCTACGTCCAGGCGGTGGAGGAACGAGCCGCCACCCTCGAACGCGAACGGGAACAGCTCGACCTGATCGCGGCGCAGCGTGAACGCGGCTCGATCGCCCGCGAACTGCACGACATCGTCGCCCACTCGGTGACCGTGATGCTGATCGGGGTCCGCGGCGCCCGCGACGTCCTGGAGACCGAACCGCAGGTGGCCGCGCGGACGCTGGAGCGGGTGGAGACCAGCGCCGAGCAGAGCCTGGCCGAGTTGCGCCGGATCCTCACCCTGCTGCGCGGGCGGCATGCGGCGGAGACGCGGCCGCAGCCGACACTGGCGGAACTGGACGAGCTGGTCGCGGGGTACCGCGCGGCGGGACTGCCGGTCCGGCTGGAGATCGCTGGGGAACCGCAGGACCTGCCGAGCGGGGTGGAGTTGTCCGCCTACCGGATCATCGAGGAGGCGTTGACCAACGCGCTGAAGCACGCCAGGGCGACACTGGTCACGGTACGACTGAGCTACGGCGGGGCGGACCTGGAGGTGCGGGTGCACGACGACGGGGCGGGAACCGGCGAGCCGGGTCCCGGCGGGCACGGCCTGGTGGGGATGCGGGAGCGGGTCGCGGTGCTCGGTGGTGAGCTGGAGACGGGCCGGGTCCCCGGCGGCGGGTTCCGGGTCGCCGCACGGCTGCCGATCGGGGAGCGGGCGTGACGATACGCGTGCTGATCGTCGACGATCAGGAACTGATCCGGATCGGTTTCCGGCTGTTCCTGCAGACCCGGGCCGACCTTGAGGTCGTCGGCGAGGCCGCGGACGGCCGCGAGGCCATCGTGCGGGCGGCGGAGCTGCGGCCCGACGTCGTCCTGATGGACATCCGGATGCCGCGGATGGACGGCGTCGAGGCCACCGCCCGCATCACCGGCACGGACCGTCCCCCTCGCGTGCTGATCCTGACCACCTATGACCTCGACGAATATGTGTTCGGCGCGCTGCGTGCCGGGGCGTCGGGGTTCCTGCTGAAGGACGCGCCCCGCGAGCGGCTCCTGGAGGCGATCCACGTCGTCCACCAGGGCGAGGCGCTGCTGTCCCCGTCGATCACCCGCCGCCTGATCGAGGACTACGCCGACCGCGGTGACCCGGTCCGTCCGTCACCGGATCTGCTGGCCGCGCTGACTCCGCGCGAGCGCGAGATGCTCCTGCTCGTGGCCCACGGGCTGTCGAACCAGGAGATCGCGGCACGGCTCGTCGTCACCGAGGCCACCGTCAAGAGCCACGTCGGCAGCGTGTTCGCCAAGCTCCACCTCCGCGACCGCGTCCAGGCCGTCGTGCTGGCCTATGAGCACGGCATCGTCGTCCCTGGCCGCCGTCCTTCCGGATGAGGCCGGATATCCCGTTTTGAGCGTCGTCCGCGTGGACGGGGCACGGTCGATGACGGTCCGGTGCATCTGTCGGCGCCGCGTGGGCGAATGGTTGTTAGCCGCTCCGGAAGGCCGCACGTTCGCGCGAGCCGACGGTGCGGGTGGAGCGGCGGCGGCGATCAAGGAGGAGGGGATGAGATGACCGGCGAATTCTCATGTGAGGGCTTTCTCCCCGGTGCGCTCGTCGAGTTCGCGGCGGGAGCGTTCCGGGAGGCGATGCGGCTTCAGAGGCGGCGCGTCCAGACGATCGATCTCGTGACGTCGGTCGCGGAACGGTCGGCGGTCGCGGAACTCGTGGACGCCAAGCCGCTTCCGCTGCGGGACGCGGCGGACCGCGCAATGGAGCGTGTGTCGCACACGGTCCGCCGCGTGCTGGAGGAGTCGGGGCATCGTCCCGGGACGATCACGGAGATCCGGGACGCGGCACAGGCGCGGTTCCGGCGGGGGCTGGACAACGACAGCGGCGCATGGGAAGCCGCGTTGCGGGCCAAGCCGGCCAGGCCCAACGGTCACGCGTCCGGTGATGACGGGCCGGATTGCGGGGCGTAGAGACCGCTCACGTGGGGGCCCGTTTCCACGTGAGCCGGTGGGCCCCGGGGTCGAGTGGGCCGTTCCCCGCGGCCCAGCCCCCGGGGCCTGTCCGATCAGCGGTCAGGAGCGCAGGGCGCCGGCGATCTGGCGGGTGGTGACGTTGACGCGGTTCCAGGCGTTGATGGCGGCGATGCACATGACCAGGGCGGCGAGGCCGTCCTCGTCGTAGTGGTCGGCGGCCTCGTCCCAGACGTCGTCCGGAACGCCGGCGGAGTTGTCGGCGAGACGGGTGGCGGCCTCGGTGAGGGCCAGGGCGGCGCGTTCCTCGTCGGTGAAGTACGGGGCCTCGCGCCAGGTGGCCACGGACCAGAGCCGCTCGTCGGTCTCCCCCGCCTGCTTGGCGTCGTAGGCGTGCATGTCGGCGCAGAAACCGCAGCCGTTGATCTGGCTCGCGCGGAGCCGGACGAGTTCCAGGGTGCTGTTCGGGACGGAGGTGCGCCGCAGGTAGCCCTCCAGGTTCAGCAGGGCCTTGTAGGCGTCGGCGGCGATCTCGGGGAGGTTGGTCATCCGTGCCTGCATGATGGATCCTTTCCTGGATATTTGGTATCTAGAATCGAGGGCTGGAGAAGGGAGGGGACGGGGTCAGATCAGTGGCGCGCGTACCAGGCGCGGATGAGCTGGGGGAGGCGCGGGCTCGCGCGTTCGGCGCCCGCGCGGACGTCGGCGAGGGTCTGTTCGGCCAGCGCCTTGCGCCAGGCCAGCTCGGCCTTCCGCATGGCGGTGCTGACCGAGCAGCGGCCCTCGAACGCCGAGGCGGGGGACTCGGTGCCGGCCCCGCGCCGCCGGATCTCGGTGCACTGGAAGGCGTCCTCCGGGCCCTCGATCGCGGCGACGATGTCCATCATGGTGATCTTCTCCAGCGGACGCGCGAGGCGGAACCCTCCCCGCGCGCCCGGGGTCGAGGTGGCGATGCCCGCCTTGACCAGGGCCTGGAGCTGTTTGTTCAGGTAGGGCGGGGGGAGCTCGAAGCCGGCTGCGAGCCGTGTCGTGGACACGGGCCGGTCCTCGCCCATCCAGTCGAGGAGGAGGCAGCAGTGCGCCGCCCACTCGACCCCCTCGCTCATCCGCATAATCTAGATATTACACATCCAGGTTAGGTGCGTCTACAGGGCGGCGACGAGGCGGCGCGCGTCGGCGTCGTCCAGCTCGATACCGAAGTCGCGGGCCAGCACGTCCGGCACCTGCTCTGGGGCGAGCGCGCGCTTCTCGGACGAGCCGTCGGGACGGGTGACGGTCAGGTTCGTCCCGTCCAGCACGTGGAGGGAGCCGACCCTGAACTTCTGGACGAACGGACGGGTCGTGAACGGCGAACGCGGGCTGGTCGAGACGAAGTAGTTCCCCACCTCGAAGTCGATGTGGAACGTCTCGTTCAGCGCGAACGTGTGCCGCTGGATCCACCCGTCCGGGCCGCGCTGGTGCAGCTCCCAGCCCTGCGTATTGGGCTGCCACGCGGTGGCCGTCCGGCCGGGCTGGAGGCGGAAGCCCCAGCCGTCCTGGTCGACCTCGCCGGAGCCGGGGATCTCCAGCGGCTCCAGCGGGCCCGCGCCGAAGCCCACGTCGCACAGCAGGGCCGGCTCGTCGGACGGCTGCCCCGGCGTCCGGACGTACAGGAGCGCGTGGGTGGTCGGGAGGAGCTTGTCGGCCCCCAGCGTCACCCGGCCCGCGAGCGCGGTGATCTCGAAGCCGATCCGCTCCAGCGCCGCCGCGAACAGCTCGGTGTGCTCGAAGCAGTACCCGCCGCGCGGGCGGTCGACCAGCTTCGCCTGGATGGCCTCGACGCCCAGCTCGACGGGCCGTCCAAGGATCACCTCCAGGTTCTCGAACGGGATGGACGTGACGTGCGCGCGGTGCAGGGCGCGCAGCGTCGCGGCGGTGGGCGCGGGCTTGCCGTCGTATCCGATGCGCTTCAGGTAGGCGGGCAGGTCGAGTAGGTCGCTCTGCCAGCCGTACGCCGGATCGGTCATGGGTCTGTCTCCTTGCGGCCGCGTTCGTACTCGGTGGTGAACGTGGAAACACCGAGTGCTGCCTGGATCCTTCCAGTGACGCGGTCGACGTCGCCGCGCTCCCCCGGGGGAAGGGGTGCCCCCGCCGAGTCGCGGAGCGCGGCGGCGGCGCCGAGCAGCCGCGCGGCCGGTGCGTGCTCGCCCGCCAGGGAGCGCGCCCCGGCGAGGCCCTCTAGGGCGAGCGCGATGGCGCGCGGATCGCCGATGGTGCGGGCGGCGGCGAGGCTCTTGGTGTGCAGGGCGAGCGCGGCGGCGGCGTCGCCGCGCTGCTCGGCGACGAAGCCGAGCTCGGCGTGCAGGAAGGCGATCCCGGCCGTCCCGCCGATGCCGCGCAGCCAGCCGAGCCGGGCGCGCAGGTGGGTCTCGGCGGTGTCCAGCTCGCCGCGCCGCCGGGCCACCAGGCCGAGGCCGACCTCGGCGAACTCCTCCGCGGACCGCGCGGCGTGCCGGGTCGCGCGGCTCAGCGCCCGCTCGTGCAGGTCGCGGGCCTGGTCGAGGTCGCCGGTCAGCAGCGCGAGGCGGCCAAGCCCCGCGAGGCGGAACGCGACCTCGGGGCCCATTCCCAGGTCTTCGGCGTCGCGGAGTTCCGCGCGCCGCAGCCGGGCCGCCTCCGCGTAGTCGCCGCCGATCTCGGCGCGGCGGCTGAGGACGTCGCCGGCCTCCAGCCGTCCCCACGCGTCCCCGAGGCCGGTGAAGATGGCCAGGCTCTCCGCGCCGTCACGCCGCATCGCGTCGAGGTCGCCGCGTCCCATCGCGACCTTGGCGCGGATGGCGAGCGCCGCGGCGGTACCCCATCTGTCGTCGCGCGCGCGGAACACGGCCAGTGCGTTGTTGATGCGGGCCTCGGTCGCGTCGAGATCGCCGTACGCCCAACTGACGTGGGTGAGGAACCACTCTGCTCTGGCCCGGGCCAGATCGTCCTCGTCGTCGTACGCCTTGAGGGCCGCTTGGCGCAGCTCCTCGGAATCGGTCCCTCCACCGGACGCCATGGTGATGCCGGTCAGCCACGTCTCGGCTTCCAGACGGGCGGACGAAGACGCACCTGGCTTGGCCAGTGCGGTCTCAAGCGCGCGCAGAGCCTCACCGAACCGGCCTTGCAGGTACCAGAACCAGCTCTGGGCGTTCACCAGGCGGACAGCGAGATCGCCGGGAGCGTGGTCGAGCGCGGCGCGCAGGTTGGCTGACTCCTGATCGAAACGCGCGAACCATTCGCCCTGCCCCGCCTTGCGCAGCCCTTCACCGGCCCGTTCGGCCAGCTCCGTGTAGTACTGGACGTGGCGGCGCCGCAGCTCGTCCTCCTCGCCAGACTCCTTCAAGCGCTCCAGGCTGTAGGCGGCGACCGACTCCAGCAGCCGGTAGCGGTCGTCCTCGCCGCGGACGACCAGGGAGCGGTCCACCAGCCGGGCCAGCTCGTCCACGCCCGCGCCGCCGACCCTCTCGGCCGCCTCCAGCGTGCAGCCGCCCGCGTGGACCGCGAGGCGCCGCAGCACGACCTGCTCCGGCCCGGTGAGCAGCCCCCAGCTCCAGTCGATCATCGCGCGGAGCGTCTGCTGCCGGGCGGGCCCGGCGCGCCTGCCGCCCGCCAGCACGCGGAACCGGTCGTCCAGCCGCGCCGCCAGCTCCCGCACCCCGAGCGCGCGGACGCGGGTCGCCGCGAGCTCCAGCGCCAGCGGGATCCCGTCGAGGCGGCGGCAGATCGAGGCGACCCAAGGCGCGGACGCCGCGTCCAGCGCGAACCCGGGCGCCGCCGCCGACGCCCGGGCGACGAACAGCCGGACCGCGCTGGACTCCAGCAGCGCCTCCGGCGTCGGCGCGTGCCCCGGCAGATCCAGCGGCGGGACGATCTGGAGCCGCTCGCCGGGAATGCCCAGCGGCTCCTGAGCGGTGGCGAGGATCCGCAGGGCGGGCGCGTCGCGTAGCAGGACCGAGACCAGCTCGGCGACGGGCTCGATGACGTGCTCACAGTTGTCCAAGACGAGCAGCGCCCGGCGCGCGCGCAGAGCCTCGGCTAGCCGCTCGACCGGCCCGCTCGTGCCCGTGGTCTCGTCGTGCAGCCGCTCGTCCCGCAGACCAAGGACCCGTGCCACATGCTCGGCCACCTCAGCCGCCGTCGCGGGACGTCCCGTCGCCAGCTCGACGACCCACACGCCGTCTGAATAGTCGCCGGCCGTTCGCGTCGCCGTCTCCAGAGCCAGCCGCGTCTTGCCGACACCACCGGGACCGGTCAGCGTCACCAGCCGCTCAGTCGCCAGCAGCGCGCGCGCCCGTCCGACCGCCTCCTCACGGCCGATCAGCTCACCGAGCGGGACGGGCAGCCGGGAAACCACGCGCGGCCGCTCCGCTTCGGCCGGGTCTTGTTCGAGTATCGACTGGTACAGCGCGACGAGCCCGGGACCGGGATCGACGCCCAGCTCGTCGGCCAGCCGTTCCCGCAGGTCGTGGTACCCGGCGAGCGCCTCGCCCTGCCGTCCGGCCCGGTAGAGGGCCCGCAGGTGCGCGGCGCGCAGCCGCTCGCGAAGCGGATGCTCGGCCACGTGAGCGGCCAGCTCCGCCGCCAGCGCGGCGTGCTCGCCCAGCTCCAGCCGCGCCTCGGCGCGCTCCTCCAGCGCCGCCAGCCGCCGCTCCTCCAGCTCGGTGATCGCGGCCCGCGCGAACTCGCCGTCGAACCCGTCGAACGCGGGGCCGCGCCACAGCGCCAGCGCGTCTCCCAGCAGGCGCGCTTTCGCCGCTGGGTCGGCGATCTCCCGCGCCTGGACGAGCAGCGCCGCGAACCGCCCCGCGTCGACCGCCTCCGGGGCGACCCCGAGCACATAGCCGTTCGGACGCGCCGCGATCAGCCCCCGCGCGCCCGGCTCCGCGTCGTCCAGGACCCTGCGCAGCTGCGACACCCGCGCCTGGAGTGTCCCTTTCGCGTTGTGCGGCGGCCGGTCGCCCCACAGGGCGTCGAGCAGCCGGTCGACCGCCACGGGACGCCCCGGATCGGCCAGCAGCGCCGCCAGCAGCGTCCGGACCTTCGTCTCGGGGACCCGCACGCCGTCGCCGCCGTCCGTCCAGACGGCGAGCGGACCCAGCACCCCGAAGCGCATCCTGCCAGCGTAATCACCGCTACTGACAGACCCGCAGCCTTTCCGTAGCGCCCCCTGCGAACGTGGGGCCACTGATCACGGAACACGGAGGAGCACGCGATGTCGAAGTCCCCGGTGACGGTCATCGGCCTCGGCCCCATGGGCGCGAAGATGGCCGAGACCTTCCTCAAGAACGGCCGCCCGACCACGGTGTGGAACCGGACGGCGTCCAAGGCCGCGCCACTGGTGGAGCAGGGCGCGACCCTCGCCGCGACCCCCGCCGACGCGCTCGGCGCGTCCGAGCTGATCGTCATCAGCCAGACCGACTATCCGGCCATGTACGACTCTCTCGGCGGCGAGACGGACGCCTTGAAGGGCCGCGTCCTGGTCAACCTCAGCTCAGGCAGCCCGGACGAACTGCGCCGCGCGGATGCATGGGCGGCGGAACGCGGCGCCGAACTGCT
This sequence comes from Actinomadura rubrisoli, assembly GCF_004349215.1. GTDB lineage: Bacteria > Actinomycetota > Actinomycetes > Streptosporangiales > Streptosporangiaceae > Spirillospora > Spirillospora rubrisoli. The sequence goes on from NZ_SMKU01000131.1 coordinate 19,945, forward strand.
GACCGGAGGCATCATGGTGCCCCCGCCGGGCATCGGCCGGCCCGGATCGTACGTCTTCTACAGCGGCGTTGAGACGACCCTCGACCGCCACCGTGAAGCCCTGCTCGAACTGGGCGACGCGACGTTCGTAGGCACCGACCCCGGCCTGTCGATGCTGTACTACCAGGCTCAGCTGTACTTGTTCTGGTCCACCCTCACGTCCTATATGCACGCCGTCGCCTTGGTGGGGTCTGCGGGCGTGTCCGCCGAGCAGTTCCGTCCGTTCGCGGCTACGACCGTGTCCAGCCTCGCCGGTGACGGCCCTATGGGCTTCCTACGGATCGTCACCGAGCACATCGACGCGGGCCTTACCACAGACGACCCCAACGCCCTGCGCATGCAGGCGGTCGGTGCCGACCACGTCATCGAGGCGAGCCGCGAGGCCGGAATCGACACCACCGGCCCGACCGCCCTGAGGAACCTCTTCTGGCGCGCGGTGGACGAGGGGTACGGCGGCGGCGGCCTCTCCAGCGTCATCGAAGCGATCCGCAATCCCGCCCCCTGAGATTGGTCGCGCCCCTCAACCCCGGCCCGCGCGCGCGGACCGGGGTTGACCTCAATCTAGATTCAGGCACTACGTTCCGTGGAGGCAGCCTCCGAAGATGGGAATGGACGATGACGGACGACACTGGTGTGCGGGGCTTCGTGAAGCCCGGGTTCGAGGCCGTGCGGGACGCCTTCGCCGTCGACCGTCCCGGAGTGAACGCGGCACTGGCCGTCCACGTCCACGGCGAACGCGTCATCGACGTGTGGACGGGCCCGGACCACCGCGAAGACAGCATCATGGGCGTCTACTCGTCCACCAAGGGCGCCTCCGGTGTCGTCCTCGCGCTCCTGATCGAACGCGGCCTCGTCGACCCGGACGCACCGGTCGCCGACTACTGGCCCGAATTCGCCGCCGCGGGCAAGCACGGCATCACTGTCCGCGTGCTCGCCTCCCACCAGGCCGGTCTGGTCAACGTGGACGGCGGGTTCGAGTTCACCGAACTGATCGAGCACACTCCGCTGGCCGAACGGCTGGCCGCGCAGGCCCCCTTCTGGGAGCCGGGCAAGGGCCACGGCTACCACGCCCTCACGATCGGCACGCTCCTGGACGAGCTGGTCAGGCGCGTCACCGGCATGCCACTGGGCGAGTACTTCCGCCGCGAGATCGCCGAGCCGTACGGCATCGACTTCTTCATCGGCCTGCCCGAAGCCGAGGAACCGCGAATCCTCCCGGTGAAGCCGATCAGCTCCACCGGCGCCCCCTCGCTACCGCCCAACTCTCCGCCTTTCTTCCTCCAGGCCATGAACATCACCCCACCCCCTGAGGCAGGGAGCCGCGGCATCGACCGGCCGCCCGCCGACGGGGGGCAGCGGCGGGGCGACCTGCTGAGCATCCGCGAGTTCCGGGCGGCGGGCGTGCCGTCCATCGGGGGATTCGGGAGCGCCCGGGGGCTCGCCGCCCTGTACGCCGCCGTCCTCCCCGGCGCGGGGACGCCGCTGCTCAGCGAGAAGACGATCAGGACCGTCACCGAGATCCACGCCACGGGCGACGATCTGGCGCTGCCGTTCCCGACCGGTTTCGGGCTGGTCTTTCAGCGTCCCGCGCGTTACGCGAACCCCGGTTCCTTCGGCCACGACGGCGCCGCCGGGGCGAACGCCTACGCCGACCCCGACCTGGGCGTCGCCTTCGGCTACGTGACCGACACCACGACCGGCGGCGGCGCCGACCCGCTGGCCGGTGACCTCACCACCGCTCTCACCCGCGTCCTCGCCTAGGGCGCTTCTTATGGATCTACGTTCTGTTGCGCGGCGCCCAGGACCCATAAGAAACGCCCTAGCGTTTCAGTGGCGCGGGATGCCCAGGGTGACAAGGAGGTCTTCGTGAAGCTGGAACCAGACGGTGTGATACGACGCGAGGTTGTCGGTCACGTAGTCCAATTCGCCGGCCTTGGCGCGCGCGAGCGCGCCGGAGAGCCGGGTGCGGTACCGCTGGAATCGGGCCATCGCCGCGGACAGGTCGGCGCAGACGGCATCGGCCCGCTGGTCGAGATCGGTGAGCCGGTCCAGGACGCGGGCGTCATAGGCGGAGTCGGTGTGGTCGTTCAGTGCCGCGGCACCGTCGACGTGCCGCATCTGCCAGGCCGTGCAGAGATCGAGCAACTCCGGGTTCAGGACGAGGAATTCGTCGTACGCCTTGGCCACGGCCGACCGGGTTCCGGCCGCGTCCAATTCCTCGGACGTCCGCCTGGCGTCCTCGTCGCGTCCGGCCTCGGTGAGACCCCAGCCGCCGAAGTCACCCGGAACACGCGTGACGAGGCCGGCCACCGCGAGATCGATCAGCTCGGATTCGACATCGGGCTCGGAAAGCCCCGTCGCCTCGGACACGCGGGCGAGGCCGGCGAATCCGCCGCAGCGAAGCGCGTGGAGCACCAGCGAGTTCGACATGGCGGCAGGCTACACCGATGACCTGGATTCACCCGCTTTCGGCGGACGTCGAGGAAACGGCGAGCACCCTCGGCGGCAAGGGACACGGCCTTGTGGTATTGCGGCGCCTGGGACTGCCCGTGCCTCCCGGGTTCGTCATCGGCACCGGCGCGTGCCGCGCCTTTCTCCGTGACGGACGGCTTCCCGACGGCCTCGATGCCGAACTGGCGTCCGCCCTATCCGGCCTCGAAGCCGCTGCTCAACGGCGCCTCGGCGGTCCCGCCCGTCCGCTGGCGGTGTCGGTCCGCTCGGGCGGGAGCGTGTCGATGCCCGGCATGATGAGCACCGTCCTCAACCTCGGTCTCACCACCGAGACCACGGCGGAGTTGGCGGCCGAAACCGGTGACCTGCGGTTCGCGCTCGATTCACGCCTGCGGTTCCTGCTCGGCTTCGCGTCCGTCCACGGCTTGGCTCCAGAAAGCCTGGAGGCCGTCGTGCGCGAGATACCTGACCGCCCCACTGAGGAATTGCGCCTGGCCGACGCGATTCGAGGCGTCGAGTCCCTCATCCGGCCACCCGTCCCGGACGATGCGACGCGGCAGTTGGAACTGGCCATCAGAGCCGTGTTCTCCTCATGGGACACACCGCGCGCCAAGACCTATCGCGAACTGCACGATATTCCGCACGAACTCGGCACAGCCGTCACCGTGCAGGCCATGGTGTTCGGGAATCGCGACGACCACAGCGGCACCGGTGTCGCGTTCAGCCGCAATCCCAACACCGGTGAGAACGCTCCTTTCGGCGAAGTCCTGTTCGGCCGCCAAGGCGAGGACGTCGTCTCTGGAAGAACGGCGACTCGTCCACTGTCCGAACTGGCCGAACGAGAGCCGGAAGTGTGGGACGACCTGCTGGACGCCCTGAATCGGATCGAGTCCCATTACCGCGACGCGTGCTATGTGGAGTTCACCTTCGAGGCGGGCAAGCTGTGGATCCTCCAGGTGCGCCCCGGCGGCCTCGTCGGACACGCCGCCGTCCGCGTCGCGGTCGACCTGGCCGACGAGGGCGTCATCGGCCGCCGCGAGGCACTGGCCCGGGTCTCCCCACGGCATCTCCACCATGTCCGGACGCCCAGCGTGGAGACGTCCGACGCGAACGACGTCCTCACCCAAGGGCTCGGCGCCTGCCCCGGGGTCGCGGTCGGCCGGGTGGCGACCACCTCCGACAAGGCGGCCCTGATGGCCGCCGATGGTCCGGTCATCCTGGTACGTCCGGAGACCTCCCCGCTCGACATGCACGGCCTGGCCGCCGCCGCCGGAATCGTCACCGCCCGCGGCGGGCCCGCCAGCCACGCCGCCGTCGTCGCGCGGACCATGGGCAAACCCGCCGTCGTGGGAGCCGCGGACCTGACGGTCGACGTCGCCGCCGCCTGCGTGCGAGCCGACGGACGCACCGTCCGGGAGGGGACACCCATCACCATCGACGGAACCGGCGGACTGGTCTTCATCGGCACACCCCGCATCACGACGTCCGCGCCCGGCCCCCACCTGCACCGCCTCCTCGAATGGGCCGACGAGATCTCAGGCGACGACACCACCCGTGAAGCAACCGAACGTCTCAAGGCGGCCCGGACCGTCCTGAACGCCTGACCTCGACCCACCCCGGCTCATCCGCCGGGATCGGGGGCGGAGTCGGGCTCGGGGG
>NZ_SMKU01000132.1 GCF_004349215.1 Actinomadura rubrisoli
GCGCCGGGGAGAGCGGTGTCCGCGGCGGCCTTCAGCATTTCCTGTTCGCGCAGGTACTCCTCGAACTCCATCGAGTGGGCGGTCGGCAGGGTGATGATGCCGGGGTTGGCGTCGACCAGGAGGATGCGGCGGCCGGTGGCGCCGGCGTGGGTGAAGACCATGGCGGTGGGCGGTAGCTCCTGGAGCTGCGGGGGCTCGACCAGCAGTTCGCGGAAGCGCTGCTTCTCGGCCTGGCGGCGGACGGCGACCGTGCGTCCCCAGGCGGTGGCGGAGCTGATGCCCTGGACGAGGGCCGCATCGTCGGCGGCGGGGGCGGGCAGCGGCGACCAGGCGGGGTCGGTGAGGCCGTCGCCGCGCAGGCGGGCGTAGGCGACGGTGCTGGCGTAGCTCTCGCCCGCGAAGTCGAAGAGGGTCTCGCCCGCCGAGTCGGTGATCTCGGCGACGAGGAGGGGCTGGGCGGTGCCGATGTGCTCGGCGGCGATGCGGGCGTCCTCGGGGTTGCCCAGGCGCATGAAGCCGACGGCGGCGTGGCCGCGGCGGCCGAGGCGCTCGCGGACGTGCGGCGGGATCGACCGGTACATCAGGACCAGGCCGGTGCCGGTGGCCTCGCAGGCGTCGATCAGACGGTCCAGGACGTCCCCGCGGAGCTTCTCGGCGCCGCAGAGGAAGAGCGTGTGGTCCCAGCGGCCGCCGGGCGGGGACTCGCGGATGCGGTGGGTCAGCGCCGTCGTGACGTAGGTGCCGAGGACCCGGTTGGTGAGGACGCCGGCGCGGCGGTCCATCGAGACGACGTGGAGGCGGGACGGCGGGAGCCGCACGGGCTCGGTGGCGAGCTTCTCCAGCTTGCGGAGCTGGGCCTCCAGGGCCCAGGCGCGGCGGATCACGATGCGGTCGGTGGCGTCGCGGCCGAACAGCGTGGCGATCCGTTCGAGCTGGGCGTCGGTGAGCAGGCCCTTGCGGAGGTCGTCGCGGGGGTCGCCGACCTGGGCGAGGACGCGCAGCGCGGCGGTGATCCGCGGGATCGTCGCGTCCGTCCCGAGGACCTCGATGAGGCGTTCCAGGATCGAGTTGTCGAACGACAGGTCGCGGGTGCCGGTCTGCTCCTCGCCGGCGCCGACGACGAGCGACAGCACGTCGGCGAGGGCCTCGGGGTTCAGGCCGCGGGTGACGTCCAGGCGGGGCAGGTCGGCGGGCAGGACCCAGACGAGGGGGTCGTCGCCGCGGTCGGCGGCGAGCCGCAGCAGGTCGTGCGCGACGGCGCCCTCGGACAGGTCGATGACGGTGAGGCGGGCGCCCACGGCGAGGCGGGCCGCGCCCATGGTGGTGACGGCGGCCGACCATCCGGCGAGGGTCCCGCCGACGACGTCCACCCGGTCGACCCCGGGCGGGACGGCGACGGGGTACCACTCGCGCTGGCTCTCGTAGGCGTGGTGGCGCCGCTCCCATTCGCTCCTGGCCTCGTCGTAGGCCCGCTCGGCCGCGGCGCGCTCCCTGGCCCGCGCGGCCCGCTCGCGCTCGCCGCGCTCGTGTTCCAGCGCGAGGCGTTCGCGGACGCCGCGCTCGTCGCGCCACAGGGCGCCGCCGGTGATGCCCAGGATGATCGCGCAGGCGAGCAGGGCGACGCCGGCGAACGCCCACGGCAGGACGCCCGCCACGCCGCAGGCGAGGAAGAGCAGGACGCCGCCGACCGTGCCGCCCGCGGCGATCCGCATCGGGCGCCCGGCCATGTGCTCGGCGGGCCGCCGGACGGGCGGCCGCGCCGGGGCCGGGGCGGCCTGCTCCGGCAGGCCGGGGGGCGGGCCCGGGTCCGGGTGCACCTGCGCGTAGCGCCAGCCCACGTAGACGCGGTCGGCTTGTGTGAGCCGCGTCATCGCGGACCCGCTCGCCATATCCGTCACGTCGAGAGACCCCTGGGTGTCGCGGGATGAAAGGGAACGCCTGGGGGTTGTCTGGGGGGTTGTCGGGTTGGTTTCTTACACCACACAGGGTAAAGAGCTTGCCGGGCTCCCGCGCCTCGTTCAACGGAACACAGGCACTGAAGAGCGACGTGGATCGCCAATTCGGTCACCAGGGCGACCTGCGGGAAAGATCGGGCGGCACACCCGGGGGACCATGGCCGGATCCGGTCATAATTCCGGGCTATCCCCCCGGCCGATTCCCGGTTCAGCGGACTTCGGCGCGCCAGATCTGCGACGCCCGCCCGTCGCACGCGGACTGCTGGATCTTCGCGCCGTCGGCTCCGGAGTCGCCCGCCGGCGCCAGGCAGAGCCCGCTCGGCCCCGAGGCGAGCGTGTAGTGGCCGCGCCCGGTGCTGGAGACGCGCCACGTCTGCGAGCCGCTGCCCGAGCAGGGGCTCTGCTGGACGGCGGCGCCGGGCTCGGCCGAGCCGCCGACCAGGTCCAGGCACTTGCCGCTCCGCTGGTTGACCACGGTGAACCGGCCGCTGGAGGCGGTCGTGAACTTCCAGTTCTGGCGGGGGAGGTCGTTGCACGCCCACTGCTGCATATCGGCCGCCAGCGGGTCCGAACCCGCTCCGGCGTCCACGCACTTGGCGGTGGCGAGGTCGCGGAGGCGGTAGGCCTTGGCGGGGTCCACCCCGGTGGAGTCGCCCGTCCCGCGTGCCGGCGCGGTCCCGAAGACGGCGGTGCAGCGCCCGGTCTGCGGGTCGCCGATCCGCTTGGTGGCGATTTCGAGGAGCTGCGTCCCGTCCGCCGAGGGGAGGAGGGACGAGCTGTAGTTGGTGCAGACCACCTCCTCGCCGCCTGGGGTGGTCGAGGAGAACGGCGCCTTCACGGGCGCGTCGATCGGGAACCAGTTGCCCGTCCCGTTGGCGGCGTTGGCGTAGACGGTCTTGCCACTGGCATCCAGCAGGATCTTGCCGGACGGGTCCTTCACCAGCCCGCCGACCAGGAGGACGCGCCCGTCCGTGCCAGGGCCCGGCGCCCAGGCGATCGTCGGGGCGTGGAAGAACGAGTTGCCGTCCAGGTCCTTGGGCACCGGACCCGCCTGCGCGGCCGCGCCCCAGTCCCGCCCATCGGACGACGTCCGGACGTGCACCTCGCACGCCCGGCTCTGGGCGCTCCCGCACAGCTCGTAGGCCATCAGGTAGCGGCCGTCGGGGAGCCTGCGCACGCCGGGCATGCCGGGGCGGTGGTTCACGCCGAGGTCCACCACCGGGCGCCGGGCGCCCCAGGTCGCCCCGCCATCGGACGACGTCACGGCGGAGATGACCTGCGTGCTCTTCTCGGCGGACTGCGGGTAGCGCGTCTCGTCCGAGAAATAGCAGGTCAGGTCGCCTTGGGAGTCGACCGACAGCTCCGGCTCCCACAGGCCCTCCGATGGACGGAGCGTGCCCGCGGCCGTCGCGCAGCTCGACAGGTAGGACCACGTCCGGCCGTGGTCGAGGCTCTTCCACACCCGGATCGCGGGCTGGCGCGCCGGGGCGTTCGCCATGCCCACGGTCGTGGCCCACAGCAGCGTGCCGGCGGGGTTCTGGCCGCGCGCGGACGGCAACTCGAACAGGGACCCGCAGCAGGCCCCGCGCCCCGACCCGGCCTGTGGGTCGCGGACCTCTCCGATGGGCTGGAAGGTCTTCCCGTCATCGGCGCTCTCGTAGAACCGGGCCATGTCGGTGAGGCCGCCGGTGGAGCTGGTGTTCAGGCTCGCGATGACCCGGCCGTTGGCGTCTCCCGAGTGCGCCAGCCGGATCGCACGCGGATACATCGCGAGCCCTGGCGTGACGTCGATGGAGTCGACCTCGGCGTAGCAGGTCGCCCCGGACAGCCGGACGGCGTTGGCGCCCGCCTTCAACCACACGTCCGCCGGCACGATCCCCCATTGGTCCCACCCGTGGCTCGGGTAGGCCAGCTCTCCAGCGTCGCCGCCGTTGACCGCGAGCCGGTGCGTGCAGGTGGCGCCCGTCCCGTTGCCCGCCCTGACGTACAGGCGGTAGGGCCCTGCGGTGGCGGCGTCCACCCTCAGCTGGACGAAGCTGCCGGGGCCGTCGATGTGACCGACCTTCCGCTGCCCGGACGCGTTCACCGTGTCGATGGCGAACGCGCCGCCGAACGTGCTGGTGGCCGCCTCGGCCTCCCAGCGCCCCATCGGCGACGACGTCAGCGCGCCGTACCAGCGGGCGGCCATCTTGGAGTACCCGCCGGTGCTGGGGTGCAGCTTGTCGGTGATGTCCGCCGGCGGGACGGCGGAGTTCATGTCGACCAGGTGGACCTTCTTGCCCGCGGCGGCCCTCGCCTGGACGATCCCGGGGATCCGCGCGTTGTAGGCGTTGCCGAGCGCGTTGGCCGCCGGCTCGGTGAACGGGACGATCTTCGCGACGTACAGGTGCGCGGCGGGCGCCGCCTGGACGATGTAGTCGATCAGCTTGGCGAGCCGGTCCGCCAGGCTCGCCGCGTTCGTCCCGAGGGCGCACCTCTGGGCGATGTCGTTGGTCCCGATGTGCAGCAGCACCGCGTCGGGCCGCGCGCTCGCGAGCCACGCCGTCACGTTGCCGCCGCTCATCGCGCCGCAGGCGGCCTTCTCGCCGCCCGCGATCTGGTCGACACGCCAGCCGCCGTGCCCCTCGTGGTCGCGGTCCCCCAGCCTGGACGGGCCGGACGACCGCGCGCCGACCAGGTCGACCGCCCGCCCGTCCGCCTTGAACAGCTGCCAGAGGTCGGTGCGGTATCCGCCGTCCGCCCCGAGCGTGGACGCGTCGTACCCCTCGGTGATCGAGTCCCCGAGCGGCATCACCCGCAGCGGCGCCGTCTCGTCCGCGACGGAGGCCGGTGCCCCGCCGACGATCTGCAGGAGACCTGCCAGCACGACGAGCACCGCGAAGGCGGCGCTCCGTCCACCCGAGTCGATCCGCACCCGCGCACCCCCGCCCTCACAGGCCGGCCGCCTCCACCTCCGGACGGCCGTGCTCCCGACGTTGTCTCACGCCCGGTCACCGAAGATCAACAAGCGCGGGGCGGGGAAGGCCGAACCGGCCGGTTCCGGCCGCGGCCGTGGGACACGCGTCAGCCCGCCGGGCGTCAGCCTGTCGCGCGTCAGCGGGCCGGGTCCGCCTTGATCGGCAGGAAGGACTCCAGCTCCATTGTGGGATGCGGGTACTTCCAGTCCGCGCCGTCGAGGACCACGTACATGCCTTCGGGCTGCCCGGCCAGGAAGTAGTTCCCGTCCCACTGGTTGGGGCTCGTCACCGGAGCGTCCGGAGGGAAGTTGGCGCCCAGCGGCTCGTACTTCACGCCGATGCCGAACACGGCGTAGACGGCGGCGTCCACGAAGTTGAGGTAGGCGATGTCACCGCGCAGGTGGGTCTCCTGGATCGCGACGCTGTGCACGCGGTCCCGGGCGAAGAACAGGGAGCTCAGGTCCCTGACGACCTGATCGAAGTTGTGCGCGCCGTCGTGATGGACCAGCGCGCGCGTCTGCGGCTCGGCGCTGAGCACGTTGCCCACGTAGGTCGGCAGGTCGCCATGGAACATGCGCACCCGCGACATGGCGCGCGGGAAGAGGCGCCGCAGCCGCTCGTAAGTGAACTGAAGATAGGCGTCGTTGACGTCGATGAGGTCGAGTTCCAGCCCCATCGGCTCGACGCACCCGGCGAGAATGGCGGACGAGCCGCCCATGAAGACGCCGACGTCGACGAGCCTGGTCAGCTCCGCGTGGCTGTGCTCGACCCGGCCGAACAGGTCGAAATAGCTGTAGGCGCTGCACTGGTCCTCGTAGGCGAGGTCCACCCGCTCGATGCGGGCGGCCGTGCGGTCGAAGATGGTGTTCCGTCCGGCGAAGGTCTTCAGATCGGCGTGGTGCCCGCTGAGGATGGGAATGTTCAGGGCCTCGTGCGGGCTCTCGGCGTCCGTCAGGGCGGGGTCTGGCTCAAGGAAGGTGCCCCACGTGGCCTGGTGCATGGCCACGGTCGCCACGTAGTCGGTCATTCCAGATCCCTCTCGTCAAGATGCCGTGTCACTGGGCACTGGGGCGCTTGGTCGCGGGCCGGGCACGGTCAAGGCGGGGCGGGCGCCGCGGCCGGGGCCTCGCGCTCGGGCAGGGCCGGCGCGTCCCGCGTCCCGGGGATCCGGACGGCGGCCAGCCAGGTCACCGCGCCGAGCGCGGCCAGCCCGGCCGCCGCCGTCCCGAGCGCCGTGGCAGGCCCGAGGGACGGCAGCCATTCGCCGGTCAGCGGGTTCACGGCCGGGACGTCGGCGTAGAGGCCGTGCTGGTACCTGATCATCGTGTACGCCAGCGCGACCAGTTGGGCGGGCAGCGTGACCGCGGCGAGCCAGCCGGTGGCCGAGCGCGTGAACGCCGGGGGGAGCAGGCCGCTGTCGTCGACGATGTACGCGGCGAGGAGCGCGGCGCCGACCGCGGTGGGCAGGATGTAGCGCCCCTGCGCCATCATCCCGTTCGCCTCGGCGCCCACGACGTCCATCTCCAGCGGCAGCGCGAAGGCCGCCGCCAGGACCAGCGCCAGCCGGCACCGGTCGAGGCGGCTTCCGGCGGCCAGCGCGGTGAGGACGAGGAAGCCGGTCGCGGCGAACCAGACCGCGTAGTAGGCGTCGGGCATCTCGACGTCGACCCAGCCGAAGATGCCGACCATCGACTTCAGGTAGAACGACGTCCGCTCGACGGTCACCAGCCGCAGGGCGTCGGCGGCGCCGAGACCGGCGCCGCCAGGGACCGGGACGAGCTCGGTGGCCTTCATGGCGATCGTCCAGACCGCCGAGACCAGGCACGCCAGGACGGCGACGATCCCCAGGAGCCACGCGCCCCGGTCGCGCACCAGCGCGGCGAAGCGGGCGCGCCCGGCGGTGCCGACGAGGATCACCAGGGCGACGGCGACGCTCATGGGGCCGTCCGGCCGGGTGCACGCGACCGTCGCGGCGGAGACGCCCGCGAGGATGAGCAGCCGCCGGTCGGGCGGGCCTTTGTCGAGGACGAGCGGGATCAGCGCCGTCCACATCGCGATCGCCGCCGCGACCTCCAGGCCGTTCGCGTTGATCACACCGGCGAGGTGCAGCACCATGGGGGTCGCGGCGAGCAGCAGCCCGGCGAGCAGGAACGGCCGCCGCGACCAGGCCAGGACGCTGTGCACGGCGGCGGCCAGGAAGGCGGCCGCGAACGCGGCGCTGATCAGCCGGGCGAGCAGCAGGCCGGTCTCGCCGGGCCACCATTTGAGCGGCCAGCCGACCAGCGCGTAGTACGTGGGCGGGTAGCGCCCGGCGCCCGCGGTGAATCCCTCCACGGACGTGTGCGGCGGCGGCCCCGGCCGCTTCTTGACGCAGGCCGCCGACTGCCGGGGATTGAACGCGAAGCACGGCGGCGACAACCGGAGGGCGCCGGACGGGACGGTCTGGTGGGATCCGGCCAGCGGCCTGGGGAATCCGGGGATGGTGACGTAGTCCGGCGGCGCGGCATAGTCCCCGCCGACCACGCCCGCCGCGCGGGTGATGTGCGACTGCTCGTCCGGCCCGCCGTCCCATGGGAGGGCAATCGCCCAGCCCCCGGCGACCGCGAAGAAGCCGAGGAAGGCGAGCAGCGTGATCAGCCGGAGGCGCCTCGGAGGGAGGACAGGCGGGCTCGGCGATGCGGACGTCATCGCGCCGGCCCCGACGATTTCCGGATACGGGCGGACAGCGCCCGGCCCAGGTGCGACACCGCCGCGCCGAGTTCCTCGTCCTTGACCGGCGGGACGACCGGCCGGGCCGTCTCGTCGCGCAGCCCTTGGAGCTGATGGCGGCCTTTCACGATCTCGGCCTTGGCGCGGGCGAGCTCGGCCCGCAGGCCCTCGATCTCCCGCTGCTGGGATCCGATGGTCTCGGCCATCTCCGTCGCGTCGGCGGTGCGGGCCTCCGCCTCGTACTGCAACTGCAGGATGCGCGTGTAGAGCGCGATCCGGTTGTTCTCCAGGGTCGCGAGCAGGTGCGAGGACGTGAGGGGGCGCAGGGCGTCGAAGATCTCACCGGCGGCCGGGGCGGCCTCGCGGATCAGCACGCCGAACCCGAAGACGGCCGGGACGATCTCGAAGCGCCACCCGTCCGCCTCGGCCAGCGCGTCCTCGACGGCGGTGAGGACGCCGTTGCGCTCGCCGCCCGCGTGCCGCGCCGCGCTGAACGCGTCGTGGCCGACGAACCCGGCCGGGGTGACCTCGTCGTGCCAGACCGTCGGACCGTCGTCGGTGGACGGGTGGACGTCGCCGGGCGGCAGCGGGGACGGCCGGTAATAGAAGTCGCGCCGCCCGCAGGGCCACAGGACGTCGTGGAGGACGACCACGGCGTCGGGCGCGTTCTTCATGATCCAGGCGAGCTCCGCGCGGACGACGGCGTAGTTGTGGTCGCCGTCCAGGACGTAGAGGTCGGCGGCGGGCAGCTCGTCCAGGACCGCCGGGGACAGGCCCTCCACGAGGTTCAGCCTGGGGTCGGCGGCGAGGAAGGCGCGCAGGTCGTCGGCGGGGCTGGGCTCGACGCAGTGCACGGTGGCGCCGAGGTCGGCGTACACCGAGCTGACCTGGCCGAACTCCACGCCGACCTCGACCACCGCGGCGATCTCGCGGCGGCGGAAGATCTCCGCGAACAGCTCGCGGAACACCGACATCGAGTGCACCAGCAGCGGCAGCTCGCGGGCCGCGCGGGCCTGGGCGTGCGGATCCTCGCGCGAGCCGCTCACCGCGGCCCCGGCCCCGGCCCCGGCCTCACGGCGCGCCTGCTCACGCTGCGCCTGCTCACGGCGTGCGGGGCTCACGGCGTCTCACCGAGCTTCCTCCTGGCCGCGCGTCCGGCACCGGCCGCCACGCCCTTGACGCCCGCCGCCCGGTACTCCTCGCGGAGCCGGTCGGTGATCCGCGCGGCGCGGGCGGCGCGCGCGGCCCTCCTGTCCACCGGCATCCGCGGCGCCATCCCGGTCATCGACTGCGGCAGCATCGCGAACGCGACGGTGACCTGCCCGGACGACACCGCCCGCGCCCCGGCGCGGCGGGCCAGCGGCAGCCACACCGCCGCGTAGGGGGTGTCGAACTCCATCAGGTTGCCGCCGAGGTAGCGGCAGTCCGCGTAGTGGAGGCCGACGAAGTCCTCCGGCTTGTCCCAGCGCAGCACCTGCTCGCGGCGGCGGCCTCCGGCGATGACCGTGGCCTCGATCCAGTCCACCCGGACGATCGCCGGGCGCCCCGGGATCGCCAGCGAGATGTCGACGGTGTCGTGGTGCTCGAAGCGGAACCGGGCGAACGACAGCCCGTTGTGGTTGATCCGGACCCTGCGGCGGATGGGCTCGTGCCACCGGTCGTCCGCCGTCCGGTAGCGCAGCCTCGTCTCGAACTTCTCCCCCGCCGGGTCGAAGGCGGCCGGGTCGATCGCGCCGTCGGCGACGGCCCTGGCCATGGCCCCGAGCCCGGTGTCGGAGGCGGAGATCAGCCCCGGCCAGAACGAGTCGCGCATGTGCAGGTCGCCGAGGTCGCCGGGCGACAGGTAGGGGATGGCGGGCTTGAGGTCGGCGGGTAGCAGGGTGGTGACGAGGGTCGAGCCGAAGTTGTCCTCGTGCACCCAGTTGCCGAAGACGGCGGCCTCGTCGGCGGTCGGCGACTCCAGCGCCGCCACGAGGATCCGGGCCAGGCGGTCGCGGGCGGCCCGCGATTCGGCGAGGTCCGGCCAGGTGCCGTCGGAGGCGGCCACGTACCGGTTCCAGACGCGCTGGAAGGCGCGCACGCCGTCCTGCACCGTCCTGCGCTCGGCGTTCTGGGACGGCGAGTCGACGGTCTCGCCGAGGATCGGGGCGCCGTCCCCGCCGAAGCCGATCAGCGTCCCGCACAGCGCGTTGACGCACTGCTCGACGATCTCCGGGCTGCGCGTGATGGTCGCGGCGACATGGGCGGGATGGCCCGCCTGCGCCAGGTAGCCCTCGGCGCGCAGCCCGGCCAAATACACCCGCTCGGCCCGGTCGTCGGTGGCCAGGTAGAGCCCGGACGGGGCGACGCCGATCCCCGCGATCTCCAGCACCGCGGCGAGCTGCCGCTGGATCGTCCCGCCCCAGCCGAGGTCGACCAGGGTCAGCTCGCCGCCGCCGAGCGCGCCCGCGTCGCGCAGCGACCGGATCAGCCGCTCGCGCGCCGCCGTGGCCGTCACCGCGAGGCGGTTGCGCAGGTGGGGCGTCTCGGTGAGCGCCCGGGCGACGCGTTCGGCGATGTCGCCGTTGTCGATGACGGTGTCCAGCTCGGTCGCGAGGCCGGGCACGTCGCCGGGCTTCAGCTCCAGGACGGACAGGGCCTGCCGGACGGTCAGCTGGTAGCCGGTGCGGATGAACGCCTGCACCGCGTCCTGGTCGAACGGGTCGAGCCCGGCCACGGAGGTCACGAACCGCGACAGCCAGATCGGCTCGGCCCGCACGTCCCGGCCGCGCGCCCGCGCCGCGTTGTTGATCAGCTCGGACAGCAGCTCGCCCTCGCGCATCGGGCACCACAGCGTCCTGGTGCCGGTCGCGTGCGCCCGCTCCACCGCCCACTCGGCGAACCCGGTCAGCACCGGGCCGAGCACGGCGGACCCGTACCGCCAGGCGATCTCCAGCGCCGAGGTCGCGTACGGGACGCCGGAGCGGGCGGCCTTGGCGCGCAGGCTGGTGAGGCCGAGGTCGCCGTGCAGGTCGTCCAGGTCGGGGGCGGGGTCGCCGAACAGGTGGACGGGCTCGCGCTCGCGCTCCAGCACCTCCAGGTAGGCGTCGTCGAGCCTGCGGTAGTGGACGGTGCGCACGCCCAGCCCGGCCGGGACCTCGTCGTCGGCGACCGCGTGGTCGCCGATGTGGACGATCTGCTCGGGGCTGCGGCCGAGGTCGCGCAGCACGATGTCCCACAGGCCGGTGGCCTTGGCGGTGCCGTGCTGGTGGGACCGGAAGATCCGGACGTCCCGGAGCGAGCCCAGCTCCGGACGGTCCAGCAGGTGGAGCAGCTGGTCCTCGGTGAAGTAGGTGTCGGAGACGAGGACGACGTCGATGTCCTGCTTGCGGGCGGCCTGGACGACCTCCGCCACGTCCAGGTCCACGACGGTGAGCTCGCGTTCGAGCGTGACCTCGGCGCCGACGAGCTGCTCAAGGGGGGCCGAGCCGAAGATCCCGGACGGCATGGCCCGCCAGATGTCGAACAGGGAGACCTCGGTGCCCAGGGTGTCCCGGCCCCCGCGGGCCTTCTTCTCGGCGGCGATCCGCAGCCGCCGGAAGGTCGCGTCGGTCACCCACCCGGGGCAGAGCCCGGCGGTGCGCAACCGGCCGCCGAGGAGGGCGAACACGTCCGTGGGACGGGGCACGCGGCGCCACAGCACGGTGTCGAAGACGTCCAGGGAGAGGACGGTGCACGCCCGATCGGCGATCAAGCGGTGGACGTTGTCGAGCAGCGGGCTCGTCGCTTCCTGCCTGGTCAACGCCGCACCTCTCCCCTGGACTCGGGCAGGCGGCCCGCCCGCCGCGGCTCGGGACACCCTATCCAAGCGAAAGTCACAGGATTGCCCCTGTTTCTCCCACCGCATGAGGGGCGGCGCGGCGGGCCGCGCGGTCCTCCCGGACGAGCCGTCCGGCCTCCGCCGTGGGCCCGTCGAAGACGACCCGGCCCTGCCGCATCGTGACGCCCCGGTCGCAGAGCCCGACGAGCATCTGGATGTCGTGCGCCACGACGACCATGGTGCGGCCCTCGCCCCGCAGCTCGCGGATGCGGGCCAGGCACTTGTCCCGGAACGGCGGGTCGCCGACCGCCAGCACCTCGTCGATCAGGAACACGTCCGGCTCGGTGTGCGCGGCGATCGAGAACGCCAGCCGCATGAACATCCCGGACGAGTAGAACTTCACCTGGTCGTCCAGGAAGCGCTCGACGCCGGAGAAGTCGACGATCGCGTCGAACTTGCGCGCGATCTCGGCCCGGGACATGCCGAGGATCGCCCCGTTGAGATGGACGTTCTCCCGTCCGGTCAGCTCGGGGTGCAGCCCGGCGCCCACGTCGATCAGCCCGGCGACGCGGCCCCGGACCAGCACCGACCCCGCGTCCGGCCGCATGACCCCGGAGATGAGTTTGAGCAGCGTGCTCTTGCCGGAGCCGTTGAGTCCCATCAGCGCCACCGTCTCGCCCTGGTCGACGGTGAGGCTCACCTCGTCCAGCGCCTTGAACCGGTCCGAGAGACGCTGCCCGCGCAGGGCCCGCACGCTCATCTCCTTGATGGAGCGCGCGTGCCGCAGCGTGAAGCTCTTGGTGACGGAGTCGATCACGATGGAGGGGGGCAACGGCTACAGCTCCTGGGCGAAGCGCTTCTGCATGCGGGCGAACACCGCATGCCCGGCGAGGAACACCAGCAGGCTCACCGCCAGGGAGGTGGCGGCGTGCGCGTACAGGTGCGGCGGGAAGGCGTAGTCCCCGCCGGTTCCGGAGAGCCAGAAGGCCCGCTGGAACAGGGAGACCGCGCTGACGAGCGGATTGGCCAGGTACACGTCCAGCACCCACCCGGGCGCGTGCGCCCGCACATGCGCCCACGGGTAGATCATCGGGACCGACCAGGTGATGACGATCATCGAGATGTCCACGACCTGCTCCAGGTCGCGGAAGAACACGTTGACGGCCGCGAACAGCAGCCCGAGCCCGAGGCCGAGGACCACGACGATGGCGAACCCGAGCACGGCCGCCGCGAGCCCCGCCGGGGAGGGCCGCCAGCCCGCGACGGCGGAGCCGGCCAGCAGGATCATGAAGCCGGGCACGAAGTGGACGAGCGAGACCAGCGCCGAGGCCGTCGGGAACAGCTCGCGGGGCAGGAACACCTTGCGGATCAGCGGGGCGTTGCCGGTCACCGAGCGGGTCGACGCGTGCAGCGTCTCGGTGAACAGGTTGATCAGGACCATCCCCGCGAACAGGTAGATCGGGAAGTCCTCGATCTGGCGGTCCATCCCGAGGAAGATCCCGATCACGTAGAAGTAGACGGAGAAGTGCACCGCGGGCCGCACGTAGGACCAGCCGAGCCCCAACAGCGAGCCCTTGTAGCGGGCCCTCAGCTCCCGGCGCACCAGGAGCCGCAGCAGGTACCTGTTCCGGAAGGTCTGCCGGAGCCCGCCGTCGCCCCCCGGCGGCCGGAGCCGGTCGTCCGCGCGAATCGGGGCGGCCGTCATCGCCGCTCCGGATCAGCCGGTCCCGCCGGACCCGCCGGGCCAGCCGGGTTCGCCGGGTTCGCCGGGTTCGCCGGGCCGGCCGCGCCGAAGGTGGCGCGCCACGCCTCCGGCGAGGCCAGCTCGTCCATCGCCGCCCGGTAGCGCCTGGACAGCTCGGGCCACTCCCGGCTGAGCCGGGCGTGCAGCACCGACGTCCGCCGCAGGATCTTCCTGAAGCGCTCCGGGTCGCGCTGGTACCAGGCGACCTTCGTGCCGTCGGCCGAGGAGACCAGCGCGCTGTCGAGCTGCGACAGCAGGCCCCAGTGCCGGTCGATGTGCGGCACGACGGCCTGCGGGTTGGCGCGGGCGCCCGGGTCGACGGGACGCAGCTGCTTGACCGTCCCGAGCATCGCGCTCGCCAGCACGTTCACCGTGCCGCGCGGCGGCTTGAACCCGCGGCCCCGCTTCGGCGGCTTGTCGCGGCGCACCTGCGGGAACTGCTCGTGGCTGGAGCGGTTCCGCGCGTCGGGGAAGGCCGCCCGGAACGCCATGATCTCGGGAAGCTTCGCGGCGATCCCGGCGTGCATGTGCTCCGGCCCGGTCAGCACGTCCTCGATCGCCGAGAGCATCAGCTCGGCGGCGGAGTACTGCATGGCCAGCGCGTGCTTCACCGAGATGATGAAGCTCTCCTTGACGAGGTTGCCGCCCCGCTCGTACGGCGAGTGCATCAGCGCGGTGACGAGCCGGTTGCGCTCGTGGAAGTACGCCTGCCAGTCGATGCCGTCGTCCTTGTCCTGCCACGGGACGTGCCAGGCGGCCATGCCGGGCAGCGAGACGGTCGGGAAGCCCGCCGCCCCGGCGCGGACGCAGTACTCCGCGTCGTCCCACTTGATGAACATCGGCAGGGACAGGCCGACCTTGCGCATGACGTCGGCGGGGATCAGGCACATCCACCAGCCGTTGTAGTCGACGTCGACCCGCCGGTGCAGCCACTTGGTCTTGCGCAGGCTTCCCGAGCTGGTCTTGGCGCGCAGGCCGGGGCTCAGCGCCGGGTCCGGCGGCTGCGCGAAGTCGTGCTCGCGCCTGGTGTTCGCGGCGGCCTCCCACCACCAGCGGTACCGCTGGATGGTCTCGCCGTAGGCGTGCAGCTGCGAGCGGACGAAGAGGTTGAACATGTGGCCGCCCACGATGGTCGGCGTCCGCGCGAAGTCCCCGAAGGCGACCGCGCGCAGCACCCCCTCGGTCTCGGTGACCACGTCGTCGTCCAGCAGCAGGACGTAGTCGCTGGTCCCGGCCTTGAGCGTCTCGTCCATCGCCCTGGCGAAGCCCCCGGAGCCGCCCAGGTTGGCCTGCTCGATCACCCGCAGCCGGGAGCCGAGCGCCTCGGCCGCGCGCGCGAAGCCCCCGTCGTCGCGGACGCGCCGGGTCCCCTGGTCGACGACGATGATCTCGTCCACCACGTCCAGGACCTCGGGCGCCCGGCCGAGCGCGGCGAGCTGGTCGACGCAGAAGCCCGGCCGGTCGAACGTCGTGATGCCGAGGCTGACCCGGCCCTGCCGGACGTGCCCGGCCTCGGCGCACCAGTCCGCCCGCTCCAGCACGGCGTCGCGCTCCCCGGCCAGGACGTCCATCCAGTACCAGCCGCCGTCGATGAACGGACCGAGGGTCAGCCGGAACGTCTCCTCGCAGGAGGTTTCGCAGTCGACTCGGACGGACGCGACGCGCTGAGCGTGCCCCTTCGCGCTGGACCGGTAGACGATCACGTGGGCCTCGCCGCGCACGCGGACCCGCAGGACCACCTCCTCCACCGTCGTCCAGCGCCGCCAGTAGCTGGCCGGGAAGGCGTTGAAATAGGTGGCGAAGGAGACGCGCCCGCCGACCGGCACCACCACGCTGCGCCGTCCGATGTCGTCGGCGGCCCCGGCGACGGCCTCCGCCTCGACGGCGGTCTCGGCGGCGAACGCCTCCGCGCCCCGTGCGATCTCGCCCTCGACGTACAACTTGAGGACGTCGAGATCGCGATCGACGGGCATCACCACGCGCTGGAGAACACGCAGGCCGCGCGGCGCGTCCGGTGCTTGCTGGGACCGCTGCGCGCCGTCCTGCCCGGCCGCCTGTGCGTCGTCGGTCACTCGTCAACACCTCCGGTGATGAGACGCGCGCCCTTCTGGAAATGGGGGCGCAGCCTGTTGTCGACCATGCTGAGCGCACTGGCGATCGCCATGTGCATGTCGAGGTACCTGTAGGTGCCGAGCCGGCCGCCGAACAGCACGCCGTCCTCGCCCCTGGCCAGGTCGCGGTAGGCGAGCAGGCGGGCGCGGTCAGCGGCGGTGTTGACCGGGTAGTACGGCTCGTCGCCGCGCGTGGCGGCCCGCGAGTACTCCCGCATGATCACCGTCCGGTCGGCGGGGTAGCGGTCGCGCTCGGGGTGGAAGTGCCGGAACTCGTGGATCCGCGTGTACGGGACGTCCTCGTCGGCGTAGTTCATCACCGGGGTGCCCTGGAAGTCGCCGGTCGGCACGACCTCCGTCTCGAAGTCCAGGGTCCGCCAGCCCAGGTCGCCCTCGGCGTGGCCGAAGTAGCGGTCCAGGGCCCCGGTGTAGACGACGGGCACGTTGCCGACGGCGTCGTCGCGCAGGTCGAGGAAGTCGGTGTTCAGCCGCACCTCGATGCCCGGATGGTCGGCCATCCGCTCCAGCCAGGCGGTGTAACCGTCGACCGGGAGCCCCTCGTAGGTGTCGTTGAAGTACCGGTTGTCGAAGGTGTAGCGCACCGGCAGCCGCGTGATGATCTCGGCGGGCAGGTCCTTGGGGTCGGTCCGCCACTGCTTGGCGGTGTAGCCGCGGATGAACGCCTCGTACAGCGGGCGCCCGATCAGCGAGATCGCCTTCTCCTCCAGGTTGGACGGGTCCGCGACCTCGGCGGCCTGCCCGGCGACCAGCGCCCGCGCCTCGTCGGGGGTGAAGGCGCGGCCGAAGTACTCGCAGATGGTGCCGAGGTTGATCGGCATCGAGTAGACCCGTCCCTTGAAGGTGGAGTACACGCGGTGCCGGTAGCCGGTGAAGGCGGTGAACCGGTTGGCGTACTCCCACACCCGCTCGTTGGACGTGTGGAACAGGTGCGCCCCGTAGCGGTGGACCTCGATGCCGGTCTCCGGCTCGGCCTCGCTGTAGGCGTTCCCGCCGATGTGGTCGCGGCGGTCGACCACGAGCACGCGGAGGCCGAGTTCGGCGGCGCACCGTTCGGCGACCGTGAGCCCGAAGAACCCGGAACCGGCCACCACGAGATCAACGTTCACTGGAGGGCGTCCATCCCCTGTATGGAGGCTGTGCGGAAGAGCTGTGTTGAAGAGCTGGGCGGGTGCCGTGGCGGGAGAGCGGCGGGACCGGCCGGGCGAACACCCGCTGACCGGTCTATTGGTGCGGAATGGGGCTAAGATACCCGGCGATCGATCGGTACCGGCGCACGTCTCAAGGATCGCGGTGGCCCCACCTCCTTCCGGCGACGCGGCACGCCCCGCGCGCACCGCGGTCTACCTGCACGTCGGGGCCGCCAAGAGCGGCACGACCTATCTCCAGCAGGTGCTGTGGCACAACCGGGACCTTCTCCGCGACCACGGCGTCCTGTTTCCGGGCAGGGATTCCGCCTCCCATGTCCGGGCCGCGTTCGACCTGCGCCGGACGTTCTTCCACGGGGCCTCCGACCCGGCGACCCGGGGGGCGTGGCGGGAGTTGGTGGACGAGGCGCGCGGCTGGCCGGGCACCGTGGTCATCTCCCAGGAGCTCTTCGCGCCCGCGCTGGTCCCGGACGTCGAGCGGGCCATGGCCGACCTCGGCTTCGCCGACGTGCACGTGGTCTTCACCGCCCGCGACCTCGCCCGGCAGATCCCGGCGCACTGGCAGGAGGACGTCAAGAACCGGTTCACCACCTCGTTCACCGAGTTCGTGACGGACCTGCGGCGCCGGGACTGGCACAGCTTCGCCAACGCCGCGCTGTTCTGGGGGCTCCAGGACCCGGTCGGGGTGCTCGCGCGCTGGGGCGCGGGCCTGCCGCCGGAGCGGGTCCACGTGGTCACGCTCCCGAGGCCCGGCGCGCCCCAGGACCTGCTGTGGCGGCGCTTCTGCGCGGCCGTCGGCCTCGTCCCGGAGGTGTGCGACCTGTCCGGCTCGTTCGCCAACCCCTCGCTCGGCCTGGCCGAGACGCAGTACCTGCTGCGGATCAACCGGGCCCTCGATGAGCGGGTCGGCTGGCCCGTCTACAACGATGAGGTCAAGCACTTCCTCGCCCAGGAGACCCTGGCCGCGCGCCCGGCGCCGACGCGGCTCGGGCTGCCGTCCGAGCACGTCCCCTGGGCGACCGAGCGGGCCGTGGAGACGGTCGAGGACCTGCGCGCGGCCCGCTACGACGTGGTCGGCGACCTCTACGACCTGATCCCCACGTCCCCGTCCGTCCTGCCGCCCGGGACGGATCCGGACGAGCCGTCCTGGGCGGAGCTGGCCGACGTGGGCACCGACGCGGTCGCGGCCCTGCTGGGGCGGATGGCGGAGAAGGAGCGGGACGGCGCGGAGACCCCCGGTTCGGAGGTACCGTTCCGCGACCGGTTCGACCTGCTGCGGGCAGGCTTCGGGGACCTGCTCCGGCTCACCGACCGGCTCGTCCGCGACGCCACTCCCCTCGCGCACCGGGCCGCGCGGAACGTCAGCGAGCGCTACCCGGCGGTCCGGCAGCTGCGCGGCGCCTACCGCAGGCTCCAGGGCAGGACGGGCCGATCCGACGCCGAGACGAACACGAGGTGAACGCTCATATGGGCGAGCGTCCAACCGGCAAGAAGACCGTTTATCTGCACGTCGGGGCGCCCACCGCCGGGGCGGACTTCCTCCAGGGCGCGCTGTGGGCGAACCGGCGCCGCCTCGGCGACGCGGGCGTCTGCTACCCGGTCGCCGGGCCGCTGGAGCACTTCGGCGCGGTCATGGACCTGCGCGAGATGAGCTGGGGCGGACGCCGCGACCCGGCCTGGGACGGCGCCTGGGACGACGTGGTCCGGCGCGTCCGCGACTGGGACGGCCCCACGGCGGTCTTCTCCCACGGGCTGCTGGGCGGCGCGACGCGGGAGCAGGTCGCGCGGGCCGTGGCGGACCTGGAGCCCGCCGAGGTCCATGTGGTGTTCGCCACCCGCGACCTGGGCTGGCAGCTGATCTTGGACTGGCAGGAGCAGATCAGGCACGCTCACACGATCACGTTCGAGCGCTTCGTGGACGACCTGGTGGCGCTGGGCATCGACGCCCCGGAGCCGTACGGGGAGATGTTCTGGGGGCTGCACGACCCGGTGCGGGTGCTGGGGGGCTGGGAGTCGGCCGTCCCGAAGGAGCGCGTCCACGTGCTCACCGTGCCGCCGCCGGACGCGGGTCCGGGGCCGCTGTGGGCCCGCTTCTGCGCCCTGACGGGCATCGACCCCGGGCCGGTCGACGTCGAGGGGATCCCGGCGGACGAGCCGCTCTCGGCGATCGAGGCCGAGCTGCTCCGCCGCCTGAACGTGAAGATCGGCCCGTCGCTGGGCGTCGACTACGAGGGCATCGTCCGGGACCACCTCGTCGGCCACGGGCTGGCCGAGGGCACCCGGCTGGCCGAGGGCACCCGCCTCGCCGAAGCCCGGGGGCCCGGCGGCACGGCGATGGGCCTGCCCGCGCGGCACGCGGCCTGGGCGGCCGAGCGGACCCGGGAGTTCGCGGCCTCGCTCCGCGCGTCCGGCTACCGCGTGTCGGGCGACCTGGACGAGCTGATCTCCGGGCGGCACCCGGGCCCGGCCCTGCTGCCCGGCGACGTGCCCGAGGAGCTGATCGCGACCGCGTCCGTCGGCGTCGTCGCGCACCTGCTGAAGGAGCTGGCCGCCGCGCACGAGCGCATCGGGCTGGCCCACCTGCACGGCGAGCTGGCCGGGGTGCGGCAGAACCTGGAACGGCTGCTGGAGACGGCCGCGTCCCCGTCCCCCGCGTTGCAGCGGGCGGCCCGCCGCGCCACCGGCAGGCGCGGCCCGTGAGCCCGGTCCCCGGCGGGCCCGTTGCCGCGGTGGTCGTCACCTTCAACCGGCGCGACCTCCTGGACGAGGCCCTGACCGCGCTCCACGGCCAGACGCGCGTCCCGGACCGGATCATCGTGGTGGACAACGCGTCCGCGGACGGCACCCCCGCGATGGTCCGCGACCGCTTCCCGGACGTCGACCTGCTGGAGCTGCCCTGCAACGTCGGCGGGGCGGGCGGGTTCAGCGCCGGGACGGCCCGCGCGCTCGCCGGGGACGCGGGCCTCGTCTGGCTGCTGGACGACGACACCGTGCCCGGGCCCGGGGCCCTCCAGGCGCTCCTGGACGCCCGGACCCGCGCCGCCGGGCACGACGGGCCGCCGACGCTGATCGCCAGCCGGGTCGTGTGGACCGACGGCCGCGACCATCCGATGAACACGCCGCGCGCCAAACCCCGCGTCCCGGCCGCCGAGGCGGAGACCGCCCGCGCGGCGGGCTGCGTGCCCATCCGCTCCGCGTCCTTCGTATCCGTGCTGGTGGACGCGGGCGCGATCCGGGAGCGCGGCCTGCCCATCGCCGACTACTTCCTGTGGAACGACGACTTCGAGTTCACGACCCGGCTGCTGCGCGGCCGCCGCGGGCTGCTCTGCCCGGACAGCGTCGTCGTCCACAAGACCGGGACGTTCGGCGGCGCGGACGCCGATCCCGGCGACCGCTTCTTCTACGAGGTGCGCAACAAGATCTGGCTCTTCACCGGCAGCCGGGGGCTCGCGCCGCCGGAGCGCGTCCTGTACGCGGGGTCGACGATCAGGCGCTGGTCGCGCACGTTCGCCCGGTCCTCGGACCGGACGGTGCTCCGCCGCGCCCTCCTGCGCGGGATGAAGGACGGGCTCTTCTCCCGCCCGCGCCCGACCGCCGCCCTCCTGCGCGACGTCGGTGTGGAGGTCCCTCCCCACGCCGGTGACGCCCGCTGACCGCCGGCCCTACCGCAGCTCGACGTAGTCGATCTGGCCCCGGCCCTCCAGCCTGCGCAGGCCGAGGGTGTTCCATCCGGCGCTCAGCCTGACCTGGGCCGTGGTGGACGTCCAGTCGGCGCCGCCCGTCGCGCGCAGCCGCACCCGCGCCGCCGCGGCCCCGTTCGCCGAGAGCTCCAGATGGGACTCGGCGCCCGACCGGTTCGCGTACTGGGTCCGGACCGAGTAGTGCCCGGCGGCGGGCGCGAACACGCTGATCTCGACGCGGCAGCCGTCGCGGTCGAACGGCCCGACGGCCTTGGCGCCCGAGGCCATGGGCCGCTTGAGCTCGGACGCGCAGCCGTTCAGCCGTCCCCGCTCGGCCTCGTAGCGGACGGGGACGCCCCGCACCGCCGGCCGGGCGCCGTCCCAGCCCAGCGGCGTGACGTACATCCCCCGGTTCACCGCCGAGCCGCCCCCGTACTTGAGGATGCCGTGGAAGAGCAGGTAGTCCCCGGTGTCGTCGCTGAGGACGTCCGCGCTGCCCGGCCCGTCGACCGTCCGTCCGTACCCCTCGGTGGACTGGAGGGGGCGGGCGTTCCGCTCGTAGGGGCCCTCGATCGAGGACGCGACGGCGTAGCGGGTCTGGTAGTTCGACTGGAAGTACCGACCGGCCGAGTAGAGCAGCACGTACTTGCCGCCCCGCCGAACGAGGTCGGGCGCCTCCACCAGGACCGGCTCATCCCCGCCACGGCTGAGGATCTTCTTCGGGGCGCCCGCCAGGCCGAGCCCGTCGGGCGTCAGCCGGACCAGGTAGATCGCCGCCGTCTTCCTGGCGTCGCTCTTGTAGAGCAGGTACCGGGTGCCGTCCGCCTCGATGTAGGAGGCCGGGTCGATGGCGCCGCCGAGGTCCAGCGGGCACACCAGCGGCTCGCCCTCGGCGGGGACGAACGGACCGGCGGGCGAGGTCGCCGTCGCGGTCCCGATGCACTGGACGTCGCGGTCCTTGCGGCGCGCGGAGAAGTAGAGGAGGTACGGCCCGGACCCGCCCCTCGGCGGGACGACCTCGGGCGCCCACGTCCACCCCGGGGCGGCCCACTCGGGCAGGCGCGCCAGGCCGTCGCCGGGCGCCTGGGTCCACGGCCCGGTCGGCGAGGGGGCGGTGGCGACGGGCATCGTCGCGTTCGCGTTGTTGGTGCCGTACGCGAAGTACGTGCCCGCCACCTTGATCGCGGCGGGGTCGGCGAACGATGCGCCGAGGACGGGCTTGACGGGCGAGTAGCCCGGCGGATCGATCGGTTCGGGGGAACCGGCGGGGCTCGGCAACGGCGCGACGGGGGCGGGCGACGGACGGGCCTGCGGCGCGCCCGCACCGGGAACGCACGATCCGGCCACCCAAACGACCAGGGCGACCAGGGCGCTGATCGCGCCACCGGCGATCAGCGGCGTCATCGGCCCGCGCACGCGCGGACCCCCGGCCCACCTGTTCATCTCCCGCATGATGCCACCACGGCGGACGGCGGCGAACCGTCGCCCGATGCGCGAATCACCCTCCGGATCGTTACGCTGCTGGTCGGTCCTGATCATGCCGGACGACATCGAAGGAGAGGCGGACGTTGATCCGACACCGGCGCCGAGCGGCCTCTCTCCTCCCCCGGCCCGTGAGCGCGGCGGCGGCCGTCCTGTGCCTGATCGCCGCGCTGGGCGGATGCAGCGGCGGAAAGCGTTCCGGCGGCGCCTCCCCCACCGCGAACGCCGAGAAGAAGCCGAACATCGTCTTCGTCCTGACCGACGACCTGTCCTGGAACCTGGTGGCGCACATGCCCCAGGTACGGCAGATGCAGCAGGGCGGGCTCACCTTCGACAACTTCTTCGTGGCCGACTCGCTGTGCTGCACATCACGGGCCACCATCTTCACCGGCCGCTACCCGCACAACACCGGAGTGCGCACGAACTTCCCGCCGGACGGCGGCTACGGAGTGTTCAAGGCGCGCGGCGGCGAGCAGACCGCGTTCGCCCCCGAACTCCAGAAGGCCGGTTACAGCACGGCCCTCTTCGGCAAGTACCTGAACGGCTACCAGCCCGGCGACACCCAGGGCGGCTCGAAGCCGTACGTCCCGCCCGGCTGGAACGAGTGGTACGTCACGGGCAACGGCTACCCCGAGTACGACTACAACCTGAACGAGAACGGCCGCCTGGTGCGGTACGGGCACGCGCCGCAGGACTACCTCACCGACGTGCTGTCCACCAAGGCCACCGGCTTCGTCCAGCGCGCGGCCGCGTCCCGCCAGCCGTTCTACATGCAGGTCGCCACGTTCGCGCCGCACGGCCCGTTCGTCCCGGCGCCGAGGCACGCCGCCGCGTTCGGCACCCTCCGGGCGCCCCGCACGCCGTCGTTCAACGAGACGGACGTCCGCGACAAGCCGTCCTGGCTGCGTCCCCACCCCCGGCTCCGCACGCCCGGCCTCCGCGCGATCGACCGGGGCTTCCGCGACCGCGTGCGGATGGTCCAGGCGGTGGACGAGATGATCGCCAAGCTGCGGCAGACGCTGGCCGCCCAGAACCTGGACCGCGACACCTACCTGGTGTTCGGCTCCGACAACGGCTTCCACATGGGCGAGCACCGGCTGGCGGGCGGCAAGATGACCGCGTTCGACACCGACATCCGGGTGCCGGTGGTCGTCACCGGCCCCGGCATCCGGCCCGGCCGCCGGACGAGCGCGCTCACCCAGAACACCGACCTGGCCCCGACCTTCCTCGACCTCGCCGGCGCGCCCGTCCCGCCCGCCGCCGACGGCCGCTCCCTCGTCCCGTTCCTGCGCGATACCGAGCCCCCGGACTGGCGGGACGTCGCGCTCGTCGAACACGTCAAGCCCCTGCCGTCGCCCGAGGACCCCGACCGGCAGGACTCCGCGCCCGGCGCGCCGCCGACCTACAACGCACTGCGCCTGCGCGACGGCCTCTACGTCGAGTATCAGAGTGGCGAACGCGAGTACTACGACCTCGTCCACGACCCCGACCAGCTCGTCAACCAGGCCGCGCGCCTGACACCCGACCGTCAGAGGCAGCTGTCGGCCCTGCTCTACGCGTTGACGCACTGCGCGGGTGCCACCTGCACGTCCGCGAGCCGCACACGCTAGAAGACCGCCGGACGTCCCGCTGGAGACGCGGCCGATCGAGCGGTACGGGTCGCTATCATCGCTGGCGACGCATTGACCCTTGGATGTCATGGCTTGACGACTATCGGGAGACGGGCGTGACCCCACCGAGGACTCCGGACACTCCGGACGACGAGACCGGCCGAGACACGACTCCGGCCGAGCCCTCGGACGGGTTCACGGCCCCGCCTCCGCCCCAGTGGCTGAACGGCGGCCCGCAGGCCGTAGGCGCCGATCTCCTGCCCGAGCCTCCCCCATCCCCGCCGTCCGAGGACGAATCCGGCCCCGGGATGGACGAGACGATCAGCGACCTCAGCGGCGCCATGCAAACCCAGGTGTTCCCGCAGGGCCAAAAGCCCCCGGCAACCCCAGAGCCGCCCCCCGAAGAGGACGCACCCGCCACACAATTCGACCTACCCACGCAAACCGACACACCCACGCAGACCAACACCCCCACACAAAGCGACGCGCCCGCACAAAGCGATGCGTCCACGCAGAGCAATGCGCCCGCACGAAGCGATGCACCCACGCAGACAGACGTGCGCGCGCAGAGCAACGTCCCCGCACGAAGCGATGGGCCAACGCAGAGCAATGTGCCCGCGCGGGACGATGTGCCCGCGCCGCCGCCGTTCCCCTACGTGCAAGAGACTCCGGACGCGACTCGGGTGGAGACGCCCGCACAGCCGCCCACCATGCCCCCGGCGCCCCCAGAGCCGACTCCTGAAGAGGACCCACAACAACTC
>NZ_SMKU01000133.1 GCF_004349215.1 Actinomadura rubrisoli
GGTGCGGGGTCAGGGAAGATGGGCTCGTGGTGATGGCGTGCCGGGGCGATGGCCGGACGAGAGACGTGCTGCTGGCGATGCTGCTGGCGGGGGGCGCGGGCTTCGCGGCGGGCATGTGGCCGGGGGTGCGGCAGTTCGACGTGTTCGGCGCCGTGCTGCTGGTCGGCGTGCACGTGCCGCTGGTGGTGCTGCGGCGGTGGCCGGGGGCGGCCCTGACGGCGCTGGTCGTGGCGGCGCTGCCGTACCACCTCATGCAGTACCAGCACCATGCGCTGGTGCCCGCCGAGGTGGTCGCGCTGTTCGGGTACGCGGTGCTCGGACGGCGGGTGCGGATCGTCCTCACCGTGGTCGGGGCGCTGCTCGGGACGTGCGTGGTCGGGATGGCGATGCGGGCGGGCGGCAGCAGCGTCCGGGAGCAGATCGCGGTGGTCGAGGCGGTCGTCGCCATCGCCATCGCCGTGCAGGTGTGGCGGAGCCACCGGGCCCGGGTCGCGGCGATCACCGAGCGGGCCGAGCGGGCGGAGCGGACGCGGGAGGAGGAGGCGCGGCGGCGGGTCGCCGAGGAGCGGCTCCGGATCGCGCGCGACCTGCACGACCTGCTCGCGCACAGCATCACGGTCATCGGGGTGCAGGCCGGGGCCGCCGCGCACCTGCTGCGCGGCGAGCGGCCGCTGGACCGGGACGAGCTGTCCGACGCCCTGACCTCCATCGCCGCCACGTGCCGGGAGGCGCGGACGGAGCTGCGCGGCACCCTCCAGGTCCTCAGGAGCACCGACGTCGGGTCCCCGGCGGAGACCCTGCCCGGGCTGGACGGGATCGCCGACCTCGTGCGGGCCGCGCGGACGGCCGGGCTCGTGGTCACCCTGGACGGCGAGGACGCCGGGCCGCTCCCTCCGGAGGTGGGCGTCGCCGCGTACCGGATCGTCCAGGAGGCGCTGACGAACGTGGTCAAGCACGCCGGGGCGAGCCGCGTGGCCGTCGGGCTGACCCGGGCGGACGGCGCGCTCGTCGTGCGGGTCGCCGACGACGGGCGCGGGCCGTCCGGCGGCACGCCGGAGGGCTTCGGTGTGCTCGGCATGATCGAGCGGGCGCGCAGCGTCGGCGGCACCTTGGACGCCGCGCCGGGGGACGGGGCGGGGTTCGTGGTCACGGCCGTGCTCCCGCTGAGCGTCCCGTCGGCCCGCACCCTCGGCTGAACAGGCACGCGGCCTGGCGTGCGGCGGTCATGGCCCGAGTCGTCCCGACAGATATCGCGCGGCTCGTTCTCCCGAGGCGAGAGCCGTGTTGGTGGAGGCGAGCCCGAAATAGTCGCCGGCGAGAACGATCCGGGAATCGCCGGCCCTTCCTCTGGACGACTCTTGCAGGGCCCGGAACGTCCCGGGGCTGCGCAGGGGGACGCAGCACGGCTCGAATCTGGTGACGCTGGAGAAGACGACCGTGCCGCTGATCCCCGGCGTGATCTTTTCGAGCTCCTTCAGCGTGTGCGAGGTGATCTGATCATCGCTCTCGTGGAGGTGTTCCTCGCACCACCGCGGTCGCCAGTGCGCGCCCGCCAGCCCGCATCCCGGGGGGACCCGGCCGGTCGCCTTGTTGTGCTCCATGACCACGCCCACGAGGTCAGGCGAGGTGGACCGGGGAACGAGCAGCCACATGGCCGGCGTGGCCGGGGCCTTCGAGAGACCGAGATGGGTCACGACATACGCCGACCGGGAGAAGCCGTTGAGCACCTCGCGGCGTTCCGGCGCGAGCTGGGGGTGGATCCCGCTCACGTCCTTCACCGGTACCGCGATGACGGCGGCGTCCGCGCGGTCGGTGCGTTCCGGGCCGGCGCCCTTGCTCCAGGTGACCGTGACCTCGCTGCGGGCCTCCTCGACGGATCGGACCTCGGCCGACAGTTCGACGTGGAGTTGCCGGGCCAGGCCCCGGGGCAGGAACGCGACGCCTTCCGGCGAGGAGAAGAAGCCGGTCGGGAGCAGCCGCTCAAGGAAGAAGAGCAGGTGGACGACGGACAACTCGGCCGGGTCGGCGAAGTACACCTCGTTGCTCACCGGCTCGATCAGGAGGTCGATCGCCTCCGGCCCGAACCTGCGGTCGGCGTACTCCTGGATGCTCTCCCGGTCAAGGGACGCGCATCCGGAGAGGTCGTCCCAGCGCAGGGACGACCGGTGGCGCTTGGCCGATATGGCCGCCCGGAACAGCCCCGCCTTCGAGCGGGGGCCGAGGAGGGACGAGCGCGGAAGGCCCAGCCTCGACGCCAGGTGCAGATGATGATGGACGCCGCCGTCGACGATGCTCGCCAGATCCGAGCTCGGCTGAACGGACGACGCCAGTCCGGCATCGTCGACGAGCCGCCGCATCGCCGTGTAGGCGCTGGGCAGCAGTGAGGCGGCGACGTCGAAGCGGTACCCCTGGCGCTCGGCCGTCACCATGCGGCCGCCGACCTGGTCGTCCTTCTCCAGTACGGTGACTTCGTAGCCGCTCTGGGACAATCGGTAGGCGGCTGAAAGCCCGGCGATTCCACCGCCGACGACGATGACGCGGCGGCCTGATCGGTTCGGGACCATCTTGGCTCCTAGCCGCTCACGACGAACAAGACCCATAAGAAGCGCCCTAGGGTTGCGCCCCCAGCCGATGGGTGCGTTCCTCCCACACCCCCATGCGCGAACGCACGGCTGTGAGCGCATACAGCTTCGCCGTATATCCCCATGCGGCCAGAGTGGCGTCGAAGAAGTCGCCGATCCTCAGGGTGACGTCGTCCAGCCCGGATCCCGCCCTGATCCGGCGATGCCATTCCCGCATCGTGATTCCGTACTGGGCGGTCAGATCGGTGAGCGTGCACACGCTGAAGCCCGCGTCCTCAAGGTGGCCGACCAGCTCCGACGCGACCGCCATCGCGGTGTATCCGTAGAGCTCGACGGCGCGCCTGCTCGCCGGCCGGGACGCGAACTCGGCGCGGACGCCGCGGCTGCGGTAGCAACTGGCCGACACGTACAGCCTTCCGCCGCGCCGGAGTTCCCTGTACGCCTTGGCGATCGGGCCGCCGTGCTCCGGCATGTGCTCGATGACCTCTTCCATGACCACCGCGTCGAAGCGGCGGTCGCCGAGCCCGAGGTCCTGGTAGCCGCCGCACCGGATCTCGACCCGGTCCGCGACGCGGGCGAGCCGGGCGGCGGCGCGGACGTGGCCGGCCTGCACCCGGGACGGTGTCACCGCGGTCACGCGGCAGCCCAGGGACGACAGGTAGAGGGTGATCGCGCCCCATCCGCAGCCGACGTCCAGGACCCGCTCACCGCCGTCCAGTCCCAGCAGGTCCGCGATGAACCGCAGCTTCGCCTCCTGGGCTTCATCCAGCGTCTCGGTCCCGGTGGGGTAAAGGGCGCAGCTGTACTTCGTCCGCCGGTCGAGGAACGTCCCGAAGACCTCGGGAGGCAGCTCATAGTGCCTGTTGGTGGCCTCGGCCGCGGCGTCTGAGCCGATGATCGGGGAGGGCCCCGCGCCTTCCATGGTCAGCCCTCGGCGTCCTTGAGCGCCGCCAGCACCAGATCGGTCATGTCCCCGATCGTTTCGGTGTCGCGGACGGCGTGATCGTCGAACTCCACGTCGTACCGGCCTTCGAGGGCCGCCACCACGCGCATGAGCCGGATGGATTCCGCGCCCGGGATCAGGTCGAGAGGGTCGGATGCCGTCAGGTTGAGGTCGCCGGGGAGTTCCAGTTCCCTCCGGAGCTCCTCGCACACGGCCTCGAACGCCTCGTCCCGATTCACCGGAACCGCCGTATTATCCGTCGTCCCCATGGGGCCTCACTCACCATTCTTTATCGCGTTGCGCTGGGGCGCCGGGTCGAAAGGCGCCGGGGTGTCTATTCGGTTGCGAGACGGTGCTTGGCGAGGGTGCGCTGCCACTTCCCGCTGGTCGTCCTGGTCAGCCACCGGGCTCCGACGACATGCACTCGGACGGCGGGAACCCCCAACCCGCGGACCACCCGGGCGCGCACCTGGTCGGCGAGCGCAGGGCGGGCGCACTCGGGCTCCTTGGTCTCCACCACGACGCAGAGTTGCTCTCGGCCGTCGGGAGCGGTGTCGGCGAAGCTCACGCAGCGCTTTCGATAGAGCCCGGGAGTCTCGCGCGCGATCTCCTCGGCGTCTTCGGGAAAGAAGTTCCTGCCGTTGACGATCGCCATTTCCTTTCTGCGCCCGGCGATGAACAGATCGGATCCGCGGGTGAACCCGAGATCGCCGGTGCGGAACCACTCCCCGTCGAAGGAAGCGCGGGTGGCCGCCGGGTCGTTGTAGTAGCCGTCCATCACCGATGGCCCGGAGATCTGGATCTCACCGAGCCCTCCGTCCGGGCAGGGACGTCCGTGATCGTCCAGGACGCGGAGCTCCATCCCCGCGACGGGCCGTCCAACGGAGACGAGCGCCTTGGCGTTGGGCTCGTCCGCCGGCACCGGGCGGGCCCTGCGCGTGCGGCTCAGCTCGTCGCGGTCGATGTGGACCGTGGCCGGAGGATCCCCGGGGCGCGGGAAGGAGATCGCGAGGGTCGCCTCGGCCATGCCGTACACGGGGTACATGACCGAACGGCGGACTCCGGCGGGCGCCAGCCGTTCCTGGAACTCCCGGACGACGGATGCGGAGACCGGCTCCGCGCCGTTGAAGGCGAGGCGCCAAGCGGACAGGTCGAGCGCCGCGAGCTCCTCGGGACCGACGGCGCCCAGCAGCAGCTCGTATCCGAAGCTCGTCCCGGTGCTCAGACTGCACCTGTGCTCGGAGAAGTAGCGGAGGAACTCGCCGGGTCGCCTGATGTAGCCCATCGGCGAGAAGAGATGGCAGTCGCTCCCGTTGAGAAGATTCGCCAGCAGCCCGAACAGGCCCATGTCGTGAAAAAGGGGCACCCACTGGGCGAGGGTGTCGGCCGGCGTCAGCGCGGACGACTCGACGATCGCGCGCAGCCCGGCCATCGCGGTCCGGTGGTGGAGCCGCACGCCCCGAGGCCGCCCGGTGCTTCCCGAGGTGAACTGCACGATCGCCAGATCGCCGGGCGCGACGCTGGGCAGCCGTTCCCGTCCGGATGACGCCGGCGGAGGCTCCAGAACCCGGGGTGTCTCCGCCTTGCGCGCGAGTTCAGCGAGCGCCGGGTCACAGATCACGTGGTGGACGCCCGCCTCCGCCACGATGTTCCGCATCCGCCTGGCCGCCGCGGGTTCGTCGGAGAGCTTGGACGGTGCCGGCAGTACGGTCACGGCCGCCCCTGCGCGCAGCACTCCGAACAGGTTGATCAGGAACATCGGAGTGGTCGTCATCAGCAGGCCGACAAGGTCTCCCGGCTCGACTCCCTCCGCGAGGAGCCCGGCGGCGCAGCGCGTGGCCGCGTCGTCCAGGGCCGCGGCGTCGATCCGCTTCGAGGTCTCTGGAAAGCGCACCCCGACCGATGGCGAGGTGCGGGCGAGGCTCCGCAGTGCCGCGTCCAACGTCTCGCCGGAATCGCACAAGTGTTGAACGGCCATGAACTCGATACTGCGCCGGCATCGGGGCGCCGGCAGATAGGACCAAGGTCCTATGCCCAGGTCCCACACCGCCGGATTGACTGGACTTGCCGGCATCCGGCAGAGCGGTCCCGCATCGGACCCGTATCGGGGCCGCGAGCCACCGGGACAACGGACGGGAAACCGAGTCGGACATGGGCGAAGCAGATTCGCAAGCGGTCACTCGGGAGGCCGCGGTAGAGGCGACCAACCGGCACTACGATCTTCCCCCTGACCTCTTCAAGACCTTCCTCGATCGGCGGATGAAATACACCTGCGGCCTTTATGAACGCGGCGACGAGAGCCTCGACGAGGCGCAGGAGGCCAAGATGTGCTTCATCGCCGAGTCCCTGGCTCTGCGGGGCGGTGAGCGCATTCTCGACATCGGCTGCGGGTGGGGCGGCCTGTGCCACTTCCTCGCCGAGCGGTATGGGTGCACCGTGGTGGGCGTAACCCCATCCCGGGTACAGATCCGGCACGCGCGCGACGACGCCGAGCGCCGGGGCCTGACCGGCCGCTGCGAGTTCCACTGCGGGTCCGTCTACGATCCGGACCTTCCCGGCCGTCGCTTCGACGGCGTCGCCCTGGTCGGTGTGATCGAGCACATGCCCGACCATCGCGCGGCGCTCACGGCGGCGACCCGCGCGTTGAGGACCGGCGGCCGGCTCTACCTCTCGGCGAGCTGCTTCCGGAACCGGGGCATGTTCGAGGAGTACGGCACCCGTCCGGCCAGTCGTCACGTCACGGACACCGTCTTCGGATTCGGAGTGCTGCGGCCCCTCTCCGAACTCCTGGACGCCGCGGAGAGCGCCGGCCTGAGCCTGAGCACGATCGCCGATCTCACCCCTCACTACCTCCGCACGATCGACGAATGGTCGGCCCGGGTGGCCGCCCGTCGAGAAGAGATCGATGCCATGCGCCCGGGGATGGCCGAAGAACTGCTGAGATACTTCGAGACCGCGAACGTGGGCTGGGGCCGCACCACCAAGCACTACGCCTTCACCGGAATACGCGCCCGGATGGGCGAGGCGGTGGTCGGCCTATGACGAGGAGCTCTGGACAGGGCACGAGTGCCGGGACGCCCGCACGGTCCCTGCCGATCCGCGACATCCGCGCGGCCGTCGGGCCGGCGGTCCAGCGGGGTGCCGATCGGACATGGAGCCTGGGCGACCTCGACTGGCCCGCGATCCGGCCGGACGCCCTCACCGAGGACGATCGGTCCGTGGTCCGGTTCATCACCTTCATCGAAGACCACATCCCCGGGTACCTCACCTGGTTGCTGGACGCGTTCCCGATCGTGGGCGAGGACATCGGGATCGATGACTTCTGTGCGAATCGCGAATACTTCCGGTTCTTCGTCACCTGGGCCGCCGACGAGGAGCGCCACGCGGCGGCGCTGACCCGCTACCAGGTCGAGGCCGGCATGGCCGAGACCGACGATCTTCTGCGCGAGCTCGCGGCCGAGGGACGCAAGCGATTCGAGCTGCCCTACGAGCACCCGCTCCAGGCCTTCACCTACACAATGATCCAGGAAAAGGCGACGCAGCTGTTCTACCAGCGGTTCAAGGCGGCCGCCGCCGAGCCGGTGCTGCGGGACCTGCTGCGGCGGCTGGCTCGGGACGAGGCTCGCCACTTCGCGCTCTACGGCCAGCTCGTTGAGACCTACCTGCGCCGTGGGCAGGTCCATGCCGTCCCGCACGTCAAGGATGTGCTGAGCACCTTCCGGATGCCGTTGTCCGAGACCCTGACCGGGTACCGGCGATGGTCACTCCAGGTGGCCGACTCCGTGGGCTATGACCACACGGAGGCGTACGAGGCCCTGGAGCGCCTGGTGAGAGACGTTGTCAACGCACCGGGCGCGCTGGACGATGACGGCCTGATGTCCATGGTGGCCGCGATCCGGCGGCTTCCCTGACCTGGACCTCGAAGGACTCATCGCCTCGTCCTGGGACCCGCGTCCCGGACTGGAGCGCCGGGAACCTCCGGCTCGGCGATGGCGGGCGCGCCGGAGCGGAGCGCGATCAGCGCCGCCTCCATCCGACATCCCACACCGAGCTTGGCGTAGATCGACCCCAGGTGATTCTTGACCGTCTTCTCGCTGATCCCGAGCGTCCTGGCGATCCTGCGATTGGACAGGGCCTCGGCTACCAGCACCAGCACCTGGTTCTCTCTGGAAGTCAGCGGTCGTCCGTAGTCCTCCAAAGGAAGGGCGTACATCGTCGTGGCCATCGTGAATCACCTACCTCTTGCCCGTGCGTGTCGGTGGATTATCAGGGGACACCCCGGGCTGCGGACGATGGAATCGGCGGCGGCGAATCGGCAGACCTCGGCGGCGCAGGCGCCACGCTTGGAAATGGATGAGTGCGATGGTCCGGTAGGCGGCCAGCGGATGGGTCAGCAGAAGCCTCCATCGTGCGGCCGGCGTCGGCACCGCGGTCCCCCTGAGCGTGACGGTCAGAGCCGTCTGCTCCCGTTCACCCGTCTCCTCCGCTGCTGCCGGACGGGCGGCAGGGCGGCGCAGAACGAAGCTGACGGCCAGCCGGGCCTGATCCAGCCGGAACCTCACCAGATAGCGGCCGTCGACGGGGAACAGCGGTGACACGTAGAACTCTTTCGCCATCACCGCCCGCCCGTGATCATCGGGGTGGAGAAGGTAGCAGTGGCGCTCGCCGAACGTATTGCGGACCTCGCTCACGACCGCCGCCAACCGGCCGCGTTCGTCGTGGCACCAGAAGATCGTGACCGGATCGAAGACGTACCTCAGCGCCCTGGATTGGGCCAGCATCACGATCCTCCCGCCATGGAGGTCCACTCCGTTCAAGGCGAGATAGCGATCCAGATTCCGGCGCAGCGAGCAGTCCGGGTCCCCCAAATGGTCACCGGATCGAAAGCCGAGGAGCACCGAAAGCGGCCATGGGGGACGAGGAGGATCGTCG
Source organism: Actinomadura rubrisoli (assembly GCF_004349215.1). Taxonomy (GTDB): domain Bacteria; phylum Actinomycetota; class Actinomycetes; order Streptosporangiales; family Streptosporangiaceae; genus Spirillospora; species Spirillospora rubrisoli. The sequence goes on from NZ_SMKU01000133.1 coordinate 8,458, forward strand.
AGATCCACCAGCCAGGAAGCCAGCCGGTAGGCGAAGCGGTGGTCCACGCCTTCATGCCGGTGATGGACCACCTCGCAGTCGAACAGGACCGGAGTGCGGACGGCGGCGCTCGGAGCGGGCTTCATCATCGGATCGGCCGTGCTCACGACCACGTGGCTCCCAGCGCGCCCGCGGCCCGGACTCCGGATGCGCAGCCGTCCTCGTGGAAGGCCCAGCCGTGGTACGCCCCGGCGAAGGCCAGGCGAGGCGAGTTCAGGCTGGGCAGGCGGCACCTGGCGTCCACGCTCCGAGGGGTGTGGACGGGATGCTCGTACACCATCCGGGCGAGCGTCCTGTCCTCACGGACCCGTCCCGCCGGATTGAGCGTCACCACGTAGTCCACGGGTCCCGCGATGCCTTGCAGCCGGTTGAGGTGGTAGCTGATCAGCACGTGGGAGTCCGCGGCGGCACCGGGGACCCGCCGGACGTTCCAGGAGGCCCGCATCCTCGGCTCGTCGGGCAGCAGCGCCGCGTCGGTGTGGAGCACCGTTTCGTTCGCCACGTAGGGGATCGCCCCGAGCAGCGAACTCTCCTGGGCAGTGGCGTCGGCCAGGAGCCGTAGCGCCTGGTCCGAGTGAACCGCGACCACGGCGCGGTCGAACGTGTGCACCTCGTCCGCCGCGTCGCGTACCTCGATCCGCTCGCCGAGCCTGCGGATCACCTGCGCCGGCCGGCCGCAATGCACTGTCGGGAGCCGGGTGGTGATCCGCCGTACGTACTCCCGGCTGCCTCCGACCACGGTCCGCCAGCGCGTCGGCGGCCCGCCGGGCAGCAGCCCGTGGTTGTCAAGGAAGCGGAAGAGGTAGTGGGCCGGGTACTGCCGCGCCGCGGCCGAGCCGCACGACCACAGTGCCGAGACGAGCGGCAGTACGAGATGCTCGGCGAAGGTCACCGAGAACCCGTGCTCCTCCAGCAGGTCCCCGACGGTGACGGTGGGCTCCACCGGTTCGTCCAGGCTGCCTGCCGCCAACCGGGTGAAGGTCTTCATCTCCGCGCCCAGGGCCCGCCAGGCCGAGGCGGACAACGCCGCTGGACGGACCGGAAGACCGCGCAGAGCGCTTCCGGTGAGATAGGCCATTGAACACTGCTCGCAGGTCAGGCTCATCGACATGTCCGAACCCCTGGTCCTGACGCCGAGCTCGTCGAGGAGGCAGACCAGATGCGGGTAGTTGCGCCTGTTGAACACCATGAAACCGGTGTCCACCGGAATCGACCCGCCGCCGGGGGCCGGCACATCGTGGGTATGGGCGTGGCCGCCCGCCCGGGGCTCCGCCTCGAACAGCGTCACCTCGTACCTGCGCTGCAACAGGTACGCCGCGGTCAGCCCGGCCACCCCCGCCCCGATCACGACCGCGGTGGCCCCGCGCGCTCCGACCGGTTCTCCTGTGCCCGGTAACGCGTTCCTCCGCATACTTACCAGTACGCGACCGTCCAAATGAGCTTGGAAGAGCTCGCAAAAGCGGAGCTGTTGAAAGTTCCAGAATGTTGAATGCGCCCCTCCGTGAGATCGCTGCGAGACCGCTCTGATCCGCGAAGCGGTGGTGGGCGGAAGACCGGCCGGGAGCGTCAGCGCGCGCCCTCCGCCAGCAGGTAGAGCAGGCCGCAGAGGGTGGAGGCCGATCCGATCTCGCCGCGCGCGGCGAGGGCCGGGACGTCGGCGAGGGGGACCCACTCGATCCGCTCGGCCTCCACGTCGGTGGGGTCGCCGATCCGCTCGGCGCCCTCCGCGCTGAAGATGTGGTGGACGCCGTCGTGCAGGCCGGGCGACGGCGGCACGTGCAGGACGCGGCGCAGCGGCCCGGCGCGGTAGCCGGTCTCCTCGGTCAGCTCCCGGGCGGCGGCCTCGCCGGGGTCCTCGCCGTCCTCGATCCGCCCGCCGGGGACCTCCCATCCCCAGCGGTCGGTGATGAACCGGTGCCGCCAGATCAGCAGCGCCCGCGCCCGGTCGTCGACCGCGATCACGCCCGCCGCGGGGCGCACCCGCAGGAGGTGGTGGTCGAACCGGCGGCCGTCCGGCAGCTCGACGTCGGCCAGCCGCACGTTCATCCAGGGGCTGTCGTAGATCGATCGTTCCCCGTGCACCGTCCATCGCATGCCTGGACGCTATCGGGGGCTTTCCAACCCTTACCGGTAGGGTCAAGCTCTAGGGACAGGGGAGGCGAGCGCTTCGGTGAGTGCTGAGGTCGGCAGGGCGCCCGGGCAAGACCGCGTCTTGACGGTGCCCAACATCCTGAGCCTGGCGCGGCTGGTCGGCGTCCCGCTGTTCCTGTGGCTCGTGCTGATCGAGGCGGACTGGTGGGCCCTCGGCCTGCTGGTGTTCGCGGGGCTGTCGGACTGGCTGGACGGCAAGCTGGCGCGGCTGCTGAACCAGACCAGCCGGCTCGGGATGGTGCTCGACCCGGCCGCCGACCGGCTCTACATCTTCGCCACGCTCATCGGCCTCACGGTCCGCGACATCGTCCCGGTGTGGCTTGTCGTGCTGCTGGTCGCCCGGGAGGTCGCCATCGCGCCGATCGCGGCGATCGTCCGGCGGCTCGGGTACGGCGGGACGCTGCCGGTGCACTTCATCGGCAAGGCGGCCACGCTTTGCCTGCTGTACGCCTTCCCGCTGCTGCTCCTGGGCGACCATGACGGAGGGGCGGCGACCGCGGCGAAGGTGATCGGATGGTCCTTCGCCATCTGGGGGACGGCCCTGTACTGGTGGGCGGCGGTCCTCTACTGGGCGCAGACGCGGCAACTGGTGCTGGCCGGCCGCGGCTCGCCACCGGCCCGCGCGCCGGGCCCCGCGCCGGATCCGGGCGCCCCGCCCGGCGCGGATCCGTCGGCCGGCGAGCAGAAGGGAGCTGAGACCCCCCGATGAAGGCCGTCGTGATGGCGGGAGGCGAGGGGACGCGGCTGCGTCCCATGACCGCCAACCAGCCCAAGCCACTGCTCCCGCTCGTCAACCGGCCGATCATGGAACATGTGCTGCGGCTGCTCAAGCGGCACGGGTTCGACGAGACCGTCGTCACCGTGCAGTTCCTGGCGGCGCTGATCCGCAACTACTTCGGGGACGGCGAGGAGCTCGGCATGTCGCTGAGCTACGCCACGGAGGAGATCCCGCTCGGCACCGCGGGCAGCGTCAAGAACGCCGAGGAGGCGCTGCGCGACGACCGGTTCCTGGTGATCTCCGGGGACGCGCTCACCGACATCGACCTGACCGACATGGTGCGCTTCCACGAGCGGAACGGCGCGCTGGTCACCATCGGGCTCAAGCGCGTCCCGAACCCCCTGGAGTTCGGGATCATCATCGTGGACGACGAGGGCCGCGTGCAGCGGTTCCTGGAGAAGCCGACGTGGGGGCAGGTGTTCTCCGACACCGTCAACACCGGCATCTACGTGATGGAGCCGGAGGTCCTCGACCACGTCGCGGCGGGCGAGGTCGTCGACTGGTCCGGGGACGTGTTCCCCAAGCTGCTGGCCGAGGGCGCCCCGCTGTTCGGGTACGTCGCCGACTGCTACTGGGAGGACGTCGGCACGCACGAGAGCTACCTCAAGGCGCAGGCCGACATGCTGTCGGGGCAGGTCGGGATCGACCTGGGCGGGTTCGAGATGTCGCCGGGCGTGTGGGTCGCCGAGGGCGCCGAGGTGGACGCCGAGGCCGTCCTGAAGGGCCCGCTCTACATCGGCGACTACGCCAAGGTGGAGGCCGGGGTGGAGCTGCGCGAGTACACGGTGCTCGGCAGCAACGTGGTGGTGAAGGAGGGCGCGTTCCTGCACCGCGCCATCGTCCACGACAACGTGTTCATCGCGCCGTCGACGAACCTGCGCGGCTGCGTGATCGGCAAGAACACCGACATCATGGCCGGCGCCCGCGTCGAGGAGGGCGCGATCGTCGGCGACGAGTGCGTGATCGAGGCGGAGGCGTACGTCTCCAGCGGGGTCAAGGTCTACCCGTTCAAGACGATCGAGGCGGGCGCGGTCGTCAACACCAGCGTGATCTGGGAGTCGCGGGGGCAGCGCAACCTGTTCGGGCCGCGCGGCGTGTCCGGGCTGGTCAACGTGGAGATCACGCCGGAGCTCGCGGTACGGCTGGCCAGCGCGTACGCGACGACGCTGAAGAAGGGCACGACGGTCGTCGCCGCGCGCGATGTGTCCCGCGCGGCGCGCACGCTGAAGCGCGCGGTGATCGCCGCGCTGACGGCCAGCGCGATCAACGTCCAGGACCTGGAGTCCACCCCGCTGACCGTCGCGCGGTTCGAGACGGGACGGGCCGACTGCGCGGGCGGCATCTACATCCGCACCACCCACGGCGACCCGCAGGGCGTCGACATCGTCTTCCTCGACCCCGACGGCGCGGACCTGTCCCAGGGGGCGCAGCGCAAGCTGGAGCGCGTGTTCGGCCGCCAGGAGTACCGGCGGGCGTTCCCCGGCGAGATCGCCGAGCTGACCTACCCGCCGCGCGTCGTGGAGACCTACACCCGCGACCTGCTGCGCTGCGTCGACATCAGCGGCGTCCGCGAGGCCGGGCTGAAGATCGTCCTGGACAGCGCGGGCGGCACCGTCTCGCTCGTCCTGCCGAACCTGCTCGGCACGATGGGCGTGGAGGTCCTCACCCGCAACAACGGCCTGGACGAGGCGAACCCGACCGAGACGCTCGCCGAGCGCATGCGCGACCTGGAGCGCCTCGGCGAGCTGGTGTCGTCCTCGCGCGCCGCGTTCGGCGTCCGGTTCGACCCGGTGGGGGAGCGGATCTCGCTGGTGGACGAGAACGGCGAGCTGGTCGGCGACGACCGGGCCCTGCTGGTCATGCTAGACCTGGTCGCCGCCGAGCGGCGCGGCGGCCGGGTGGCGCTGCCGGTGACCACGACGCGGGTCGCCGAGCAGGTCTGCAGGTTCCACGGCGTGCGGGTCGAGTGGACCTCCACGTCCCAGGACGTGCTCACCAAGGCGGCCGCGCACCCCGACGTGATCTTCGCGGGGGACGGGCGGGGCGGGTTCCTCATGCCGGAGTTCAGCGGCACGGTCGACGGGATCGCGGCGTTCGTCCGCCTCGTCGGGCTCGTCGCCCGGACGCGGCTGACGCTGTCCCAGATCGACCGGCGCATCCCGGACGCGCACCTGCTGCGCCGGTCCGTCCCGACGCCGTGGGCGGCGAAGGGCAGCGTCATGCGGCACGTCGTGGAGGCCGCCGGGAGCCGGACGGTCGACACCACCGACGGCGTCCGCGTCGTCGAGGACGACGGCCGCTGGGTGCTGGTCCTGCCGGACCCGGCCGAGGCGGTCACGCACCTGTGGGCCGAGGGCCCGGACGCGGACGCCGTCCAGGAGACGCTGGAGGAGTGGGCCGCGGTGGTCGAGCGCGCGGGCACCTGACCAAGGGCGTGAGAACCGGGCAAGGGCCGAGACCTGGGCAGGGTCTCAGCAGCGTTCGCGGGGTTTGAGGCCGGTGGCGTCGGGGGCGCGGCGGGCGTAGGCGGCGTCCAGGAAGGCGACCAGGCGCTCGACGTCCGCGACGTTCGACACCAGGCCGAGGGACGCGCGGACGGCGCCGCCGGTCGGCAGGCCGAGCAGGCCGAGGTAGTCGTCGAGGGTCCGCACGCGGCGGTTCGCGGTCTCGCGTAGCGCCCGCTCGGAGATCGCGAAGGCGCCCTCGCCCGCGCCGGGGTTGCAGAAGCAGCCGGTGCGGACGGAGATCCCGGCGGCGGCGGTGTCGCGCGCGACGATCCGCTCGTCCACGACCCGGCCGCGGCGGTCGAGCACGTTGAAGGCGACCGTGCCGCCGCGCCGGGCCGTGCCGTCCGGCCCGTACAGCAGGACGAGGGGCGAGCCGTCGGGGTGCCGCAGGCTCGCGAGGCGGTGCAGGAGCCAGGACGTCAGGCACCCGACGCGGCGGTGGATCACGTCCATGCCGATGGCCCCGACCCAGTCCAGGCCGAACTCCACGTCGGGGATGGACAGGAAGTCGAGCGTGCCGTCCTCGAAGGCGCTCTCGTCGCCGGCGAGGACGTGCCAGCCGCCGAGCGCGCTCGCCGCCCGGATCGTCCCGCCCGCGAACCAGGGGCGCCGGAGCCGGTCGAGCGCGTCGCGCCGCGCGATGAGGCTGCCGACGCCGGTCGGGTAGCCGAACACCTTGTACCAGCTCACCGGGACGAAGTCGGGGTGGACGGCGCCGAGGTCCAGGCGGTTGGCGGGGACGAACGCCGCCGCGTCCAGCAGCACGTCGTAGCCGCGCTCGTGGGCGAGGCCGATCCAGTCCAGGGGGTGCTGGACGCCGGTGAAGTTGCTCTGGGCGGGGTAGACGAGCAGCCCCCGCCGCCTGGCGAGCGCCGCGCGGACGTCCGCCTCGGGGACGCGCAGGTCCGGCAGGCGCACCGGCAGGTGGACGACCTGCGCGCCGCGCGCCCTGGCGAACTCCCTGATCCCGTTCACCGAGTTGTGGTTGTCGCCGGTCAGGACGAGCCGGGCGCCGCGCCGGAACGGGTACGCCTCGCCGACCAGCCGGCACGCGCCGGTGGCGTTCGGGGTGAAGATGACCGCGTACTCGTCCGGGGAGGCGTTGAAGAACGCCAGGATCGCCGCCCGCGCCCGCTCGACCAGGGCGGTGGACGCGCTGGAGGTGGGGCTCTCCGTGTGCGGGTTGCCGTAGAAGTGGGCGAGCAGCCGCTCGGCGTGCGCGCGGATCTGCGCCCGCGCCGCGACGCCCGCCCCGGTGTAGTCGAGGTAGACGTGCCCGCGGGCGTCCAGATGCGGGTACTCGGCGGCGCGCAGCTCGTCCAGGCGCCGTGTCGAGGCGTACTCGGGGTGGGCGTCCGGCATCGCCCCGACGAAGAAGTCGGATGAAGCACCCATCGTGCACCCCCCCGGGCCCAAATGACGGCACTTCCCACTAGTAACGGTCCAAAATCGGTTGGGCGTCGGCAAGGGGGCGGTATGGCCAAAATTGGTCCGTCAGGGGGCGTTTGGGGTCCGACGGACCAGAATGAGGCCCGTGACCACGAGGAAGATCACTGTGAATCCGGCGAGAAGCGCCCAATCGACGGCCGCGGCCCGCGAGAAGGTGTCGCCGTAGGAGCCGAGCAGCGGCGGGCCGAGCGGGGAGCGCCCCGACGCCCACAGCCGCTCCACGCCGAGGGTGTGGCCCAGCCCCTCGAACGCCCACCGGTTCGACATCGCGAAGCTCAGCCACCGCCCGGGCGCGGCCATGACCGGGACGGGCAGGATCGCGCCCACGAACAGCACCTGCGGGAAGCACAGCATCGGCAGCGCCATCGTCGCCTGGACGGCATCGGTCACGGCCGCCGACACCAGCAGGCCCAGCGCCAGGGCCGCCAGCGAGCACAGCAGCAGCGTGGCGAGCAGCTCCCCGTACGTCCGCCACCCCAGGGCGGGCAGCCGGTCCAGCCCCCGCAGCACGCCGAGCATCAGCGCGTCCACCACGGCCAGCAGCGGCAGCAGCACGGCGACCTTCGCCAGCACGTACGGCCCGATCCGCAGGCCCGCGAGCCTCTCGCGCCGCAGGACGGGCAGCTCGGCGCAGATCTGCGGCAGCCCGTAGGTGAGCCCGAAGAAGAACCCGCCGAACGCGATCCAGAAAAGGATCATGACGGTCGCGCCGGGGCTGGGCGACTCCGGCGAGAACGCGCCCGGACGGAACAGGACGGCGAACATCGCCAGCACCATGAGCGGCGACCCGCCCAGGACGGCCAGCGTGAGCCGGTTCCGCGTCATCAGGTCCAGGTTCCGCCGGGTGAGCAGCGCCCACTGCGCGAACGCCCCGGCGGGCGCCCCCGCCGCGTCTCCGGCGGCCTCGGAGCCGCCTTCCCCGCCTCCGCTCTCCCGGCCTCCGCTCTCCTGGACTCCGCTTTCCCGGACTCCGCCGTCCTGCGCGCCGCCGAACCGGCTCGCCCAGTCGTGCGGCTCTCCGGCCCCGGCCAGGCGGACGTAGATGTCCTCGATCCCGTCGGCCTGGAACGCCTCACGCGCCGCGCCGGGCGGCCCGTAGAACGCCAGCGTCCCGTCCAGTGCGAGGACGGCCACCTGGTCGCACGCGGCGGCGTCCGGCGGGTGGTGGGTCGTGAGGACCACCGTCGTCCCCGAGTCCGCCAGGCCGCGCAGCAGCCGCATCAGGTCCGCCGCCGTCGCGGGGTCGAGCCCGGAGGTCGGCTCGTCGAGGAAGAACACGCGCGGCCGGGTGAGCAGCTCGACCGCGATGCTCGCCCGCTTGCGCTCGCCGCCGCTGAGCGACCCCACCCGCTGCCCGGCGCGCCCGGTCAGCGCGAGCGCCTCCAGCACCGCGTCCACGGCCCGCCCGGCGCGGTCCGCCGGGGTCCCCGCCGGGAGCCGCAGCCCGGCCGCGTACCGCAGCGTGCGCCGCAGCGGCATCTCCAGGTGGACGATGTCGTCCTGCGGGACGTAGCCGAGCCCGCGCCCGTTCCCGCCGCCCTTCCCGGTACCGTCCCCGTCGTAGCGGACCTCGCCCTCGGCGGGCGGCCGGATCCCGGCGATGGCGTCCAGCAGGGTCGTCTTGCCCGCGCCGCTCCCGCCGATGATCGCGACGAGCTCCCCGGAGCCGATCGTCAGCGACACGTCGCGCAGCGTCCGGCGGCCCCCGTCCACGCGCTGCCCGACCCCGCGCACCTCGATCATGTACCGCCCCCGCCCCTGGTCCCGCGGCTCCCGTTCCAAGAAAGATGAACGACTCCGCCTCCAGAGTCCAGGGACGCCCGGGTGACGGCCCGCTTCGGGTCAGTCCACCGAGATGTCGTCGGGCGCGGCGGCGGCGATCTCGGCGAGGACGCCGAGCGCCCGCGCCAGCGCGTCCAGCGGCGGGGAGGCGAGGCCGACGCGGACGGCGCGCGGCGCCGCGCCCGTCCCGACCACGAACGCGGCGGCCGGGGTGACGGCGATGCCGCGGCGCCCGGCGGCGGCGACGAACGTCTCCGCCCGCCAGGGCGCGGGGAGGTCCCACCAGCAGAAGTAGGAGGACGGGGCGGACCGGACGGCCGCGCCCGCGAGCCGTTCCGCGGCGATCCGCTGGCGGGCCGCCGCGTCGGCCCGCTTGGCGTCGCCGATCGCCGCCACGGTCCCGTCGGCGATCCAGCCGGACGCCGCGTCCAGCGCGAACCCGGTGGGCGCCCAGGCCCCCGAGCGCAGCGCGGCGGCGACGCGCCCGTACAGGGGCGGGGGAGCGACGGCGAAGCCGATGGTCAGGCCGGGCGCGAGGCGCTTGGAGAGGCTGTCGATGAGGATCGTGCGGCCGGGTGCCAGGGACGCCAGCGGCGGCGGCCCGCCGGTGAGCAGGAACGCCCAGATCCTGTCCTCGATCGCGTAGAGGCCGAGCCGGTCGAGCGCGCCGGCCAGGGCGGCGCGCCGCTCGGGCGGCATGGTCGTCCCGTACGGGTTGTGCAGCGTCGGCTGGACGTAGACGGCCCCGAGCGGCGCGCTCCGGTGGGCCTCTTCGAGGGCGCCGGGGAGCAGGCCCCGCTCGTCGCCCGCGATCGGGACGAGCGTGACGCCGAGCCTGGCCGCGATGCCCTTGACCACCGGATAGGTCAGCGACTCGACCCCCAGGCGCCCGCCGGGCGGGACCAGCGCCGCCACCGCCCCGGCGATCGCCTGGCGGCCGTTCCCGGCGAACAGCACGTCTCCCGGTGCGGGCTCCCAGCCGGGCGCGGCCAGCAGGGCCGCCGCCGCCTCGCGGGCGGGCGCGGTGCCCGCGACGCCGACGGGGGCGAGCGCCGCGTCCAGGACGTCCGGGCGCAGCAGGCGCACCATGCCCGGCGCCAGCAGGGCGCTCTGCCCGGGCACCACGGGGTAGTTGAGCTCCAGGTCGATCCGGGCGTCCGAGGGCTCGGCGAGCGCGGGGACCTGCGGGCGCTCGGCGGCGCGGACGAACGTGCCGCGCCCGACCTCGCCGACGACCAGGCCGCGCCGGGCCAGCTCCCCGTAGACCCGGCTCGCCGTGGAGCCGGCGATCCCGCGGGCGCGGGCGAACGCGCGCTGCGGCGGCAGGCGCTCGCCCGGGCGCAGCCGTCCTGCCGCGATGTCGGCGGCGACCGCGTCCGCCACCCGCCGGTAGTCCTCCATGACTCCCTCTTCCAGGATTGCACCGAGAGCAAAGTCAGTATTGCACTGAGAATGCTCCGAGATCTACAGTCGGCGCATCACCTGGACAGGAGTGCAATGATCTCGCTCGCCGCCGCGGCCGGCATGGCCGCCGTCGCCCTGGGGCTCGTCGTCAGCCCCGGCCCCAACATGATCTACCTGGTGTCCCGGTCGGTGACGCAGGGCCGGCGGGCGGGCCTGGTCTCGCTCGGCGGCGTCACCGCCGGGTTCGCGTTCTACGTCCTCGCCGCCGTCGCCGGGATCACCACGGTCTTCACCCTCGTCCCGGCCCTGTACACCGCGCTCAAGCTGGGCGGCGCCGCCTACCTGCTCTGGCTGGCCTGGCAGGCCGTCCGGCCGGGCGGGGCCTCCGCGTTCGCGCCGCGGGACCTGTCGGTCGACCCGCCGCGCCGGCTGTTCGCCATGGGCCTGGTCACCAACCTGCTGAACCCCAAGATCGCCGTCGTGTACGTGTCGCTGCTGCCCCAGTTCATCGACCCGGACCGGGGCGGCGTCGCCGCGCAGAGCCTGCAGCTCGGCCTCGTCCAGACCGCCGTCGCCGTCACCGTGAACGGGCTGATCGTGCTCGGCGCGGGCGGCATCGCCGCGTTCCTGGCGCGGCGGCCCGGCTGGCGGCGGGCCCAGCGGTACCTGATGGGCTCGGTACTCGCCGGGCTCGCGCTCCACATCGGCCTCGGCCGCACCCGGGCCGCCGTCGCCTAACGGACGGTCACGCGGGCACGCGCTCCCGCTCGGGCGCCGCCGGGAGGGGCGCCGCCCGGACGCGCAGGACGCGGGCGGCCCACCCCGGCAGCCACCAGTTCCACCGGCCGAACAGCGACACCAGCGCCGGGACGAGCAGCGCCCTGACCACGGTCGCGTCCAGCAGGATGCCGAGGCCGAGGCCGGTGGCGAACACCTTGACCTCGATGATGGGCGCCGCGGCGAGCGAGGCGAACGCCATGAACAGGATGAGCGCGGCGCTGGTCACGAGCCGCCCGGTCCGGCCGAGCCCCTCGACCACGGCCGCCTCCGTGGACCCGGTGCGGTCGTACTCCTCCCTGATCCGGGCGAGGATGAACACCTCGTAGTCCATCGACAGCCCGTAAAGGAACGCGAAGACCATCGCCGGGGTGAACGCGGCGATCGAGCCGGTGCCCGAGATGCCCCAGATCAGGTCGCTGCCGTGGCCGAGCTGCCACACCAGCACGATCGAGCCGAGGACGGCCGCCAGCGACAGCAGGTTGAGCAGCACCGCCTTGAGCGCCAGCACCAGCGACCGGAACGCGCGCGCGAGCAGGACGAAGGTCAGCAGGCAGATCAGCGCCAGCAGGAGCGGGAAGGCCCCGTACACCTTGGACACGAAGTCCAGGTCGGCCGCCGTCCCGCCGCCCACCTGCGCCCCCGGCGGCACCGCCTTCCGCACGGCCCGGACGGTGTCCTTGCCCGCGTCCGTCCCGCCCTCGGCCTCCGGCACCACGGTGACCAGCGCGGAGCCGTCGCGCCGCCACATGCCGCCCGCGGGCGCGGCGACCGTGTGGACGCCGCGCACGCCGCGCAGCCCGTCCGCGGCCTTCCCCGCGTCCGTGCCGGGCGGCAGGAGCACGTCCACCGGCGTCAGGACCCCGGACGGCACGCCGGACCGCTGGAGCGCGGTGATCCCGTCGCGCGCGGGCCCCGACTTCGCCAGGGCGTCGCTGTGCGCCTCGCCGAGGTTCAGGCCCAGGGCGGCGAACGCGAGCCCTCCGAGCACGGCGGTGGCCGCCACGACGGCCGCCCACCGGACGCGGATGACCCGCCGCGTCCACGCCGTCCAGGCACGGCTCGCGCGGGACCCGTCGCCGCGCCACCGGGGCGCGGCCCGGTCCAGGAGGGGCCCGGCCGTGACCAGGACGACCGGGAGCAGCGTCAGCGTGGCCAGCGCGCTGACCGCCGGGATGATCATTCCTCCGTAGGCGACGCTGCGCAGGAACTCCACCGGGACCGCCACCATGGCCACGAGGCCGATCGCGACGGCGGCGGCGCTGAACACGACCGCGTGCCCGGCCGTCGCCATGGCCCGCCTGACCGCCTCCTCGCCCGCGTGGCCGTGCGCCCGTTCCTCCCGCCAGCGCGTCACCACCAGCAGCGAGTAGTCGATCGCGACGCCGAGACCGATGAGCGCCACCACGAACTGGACCATGAAGTTCACGTCCGTCACGCCCGTGATGGCGTAGACGAGCAGGAACGAGGTCAGGATCGACACGGCCGCGATGACGAGCGGCACCAGCGCCAGCAGCGAGCCGAACACGAACGCGAGCACGATCAGCGCGCCGCCCGCCCCCACGAGCGTCTCCATCAGGACGCTCGGCCCCTCGCTCCCCGCGTCCTCCGCGAGCCCGTTGATGCCGGTGACGCGCAGCGTCGCGCCCTCGGGCAGCTCCGGCCGCATCGCGTCGGCGAGCGGCCCGCTCAGGTCGGGCCCGTCGTCCATCCCGCCCGCGCCCCCGGAGGCGGGCGGGAAGACGAGCCCGAAGGTGGTGCGGCCGTCGCCGCCGGCGAAGCGGCGGTCGCCGGTGTCGCCGTAGGACGCCACGCGGGCGCCGATCCGCCGACCGCCCTCCGCGAACGCCTTCGCCAGCGCCGGACGCGCCTGCGGGGAGTCCACGGTGAGCCCGGACGGCAGGGTGACGACGGGGACGAGCGGCTTGTCCTCGCCGCCCGTCCCGTACGCGTCCACGATCGCGGTGTTGGCGTCGCGCGCCGCCGAACCGGGCGGCGCGAAGTTCTCCTTGAGCCGGTCGCCCACCTGCGTGACCGCGATGACGCCGCCGCATGCGGCGACCAGCCACAGGAGGGCGATGAGGAGTCGGTGCCGCAGCACGAACCCAGAGATTCCGTTCATGGGTCCACTGCAGCGGGCCGCTCTTCGGATCCTGTGCGAGCGTTCTGGGAGATCTCTGTGAAACGGCGTTCACAGAGATCTCTAAGGACTTCCCCACCGCGCGCACAGCGCCGACCAGGGAGACTGGGGTCCGTGACCGACGCCCCCACGAAGATCCTCGTCGTCGACGACGAGGCGTACCTGGCCGACCTGGTCGCGACCGCCCTGCGCTACGAGGGCTTCGAGACGGCCGTGGCGGGCTCGGGCGCCGAGGCCCTGGCCCGCATCCCCCGCTTCGGCCCGGACCTCATCGTCCTGGACGTGATGCTGCCGGACGGCTCGGGCCTGGACGCGTGCGCCCGGCTGCGGCGCGGCGGCTGCCAGGCCCCGGTCGTCTTCCTCACCGCCCGCGACGCCACCGAGGACAAGATCAGGGGGCTCACCGCGGGCGGCGACGACTACGTGACCAAGCCGTTCTCCCTGGAGGAGCTGATCGCGCGGATCCGCGCCGTGCTGCGCCGCACCCGCCCCGCCGGGCGGGAGCGCGACCGGCTGTCGTTCGCCGACCTGGAGATCGACGAGGACGCCTACGAGGTGCGGCGCGGCGGCGCGCTGGTCGAGCTGACCCCCACCGAGTTCAAGCTGCTGCGCTACCTGGTCCTCAACGCGGGCCGGGTGCTGACCAAGCGGCAGATCCTCGACCACGTCTGGCAGTACGACTTCGGCGGCGGCGACGGCGTCGTCCAGACCTACGTCAGCTACCTGCGCCGCAAGGTCGACCACCGCGACCCCCGCCTGATCCACACGGTGCCGCGCGTCGGCTACGTGCTCCGCCTGCCCCGGGAGGGCTGATGTCGCTGCGCAGGCGCCTCCTGGTGAGCCAGCTCGGCCTGCTGACCCTCGGGCTGGTCATCGCGGGCGCGTCCAGCTTCGCCGCGATCTTCGACTGGCGGTCGGGGACCGAGCACCGGCAGATGAGGACCATCGGCCGCGAGGCCGCCGCGGTCCTCGCCCAGCGCGGGGACGGCGGCGGCCTCGTCCTGCCGCCGGCGGCGGCCGACCTGGCGCGGCTGTGGCGCGCGGGCGGCGACGGCGGCGGGCTGCCGCTGTTCTTCCAGGTCCGCACGGCGGACGGCGGTGTCGCGCAGACCTACGCCCTCGCCGGCGACCCCCCGCTGCCGCGCGACCTGCGGCCCGGCCGGATCACGCGCGGCAACCCCGACGGGGAGCGGTTCGTCCGGGTGGAGGACCCGGCCGGCCAGGAGCACGACGCGGGGCCGTTCGGGGCCGGGGCCGCCGACTGGCTGTTCCGCACCGCGTGGGTCCCGGGCGGCGGGACGATCCTCGTCACCGCCATGCGCACCAGCGAGCAGGACGAGCTGTTCAGCCGGGCCTTCGGCACGCAGCTCCTCGTCACGGTCGCCGTGCTCTTCGGCGTCGGGCTGCTGGTGTGGCAGTCGGTCCGCCGCGCCACCCGTCCGCTGGAGGAGATCGCCGGGACGGCCGCGGCGATCGGGGAGGGCGACCTCGCCCGCCGCGTCCGCGTCCAGGGGCCGAGGACCGAGGTGGGCCGCCTCGCCAGCGCGCTCAACGGCATGCTCGCGCAGATCGAGTCGGCGTTCCGCGAACGCGAGGCGTCCGAGGACCGGCTCCGCCAGTTCATCGCCGACGCCTCCCACGAGCTGCGCACGCCCGTCGCCACCGTCCGTGGCTACGCCGAGCTGTTCCGGCGCGGCGCGGCCGACCGTCCCGACGACCTCGCCAAGGCCATGCGCCGGATCGAGTCCGAGGCCGAGCGGATGGGCCGGCTGGTCGACGAGATGCTGCTGCTGGCCCGCCTGGACCAGGGCCGCCCGCTGGAGCGGGAGCCGGTCGACCTGGCCGCGCTCGCCGCCGACGCCGTCGCCGACGCGGCGGCGGTCGAGCCCGGCCGCCCGCTGACCCTGGAGGCGCCCGGCCCGGTCGTCGTCCGCGGCGACGCCGAGCGGCTGCGGCAGGTCCTGGCGAACCTCCTGGCGAACGTGCTGCGCCACACCCCGCCGGGCACCGCCGCGACCGTCCGGGTGGGCGAGGTCGGCGGGGAGGCGCTCCTGGAGGTGGCCGACGAGGGGCCGGGCCTGCCCGAGGACGGCCGCGCGCGGGTGTTCGAGCGCTTCTACCGCGCCGACGCGTCCCGGTCCCGCGACCGGGGCGGCGCCGGGCTCGGCCTGTCGATCGTCGCGGCCGTCGCCGAGGCGCACGGCGGGCGGGCCCTCGCGGCGGGCGCACCGGGCGGCGGCGCCGCGTTCACCGTCGCCCTGCCGCTCGCCGGGCGGCCGCCCGGCGATGCGCGAGCCGGCGACCCGGGACCGGCCGGGCCGCCCTCCGATGAGGCGCGACCCGCCGGGGCGGAGCACGGCCGCGATCCCCGCTGATTTGCCGCCGCTTGCCATGATGGGGCCGTGATCGCACGACAGGACGACCCCGGATCCGGGGGCGGGGACCCCGGCGGACGGGGAT
>NZ_SMKU01000134.1 GCF_004349215.1 Actinomadura rubrisoli
CACCCCCATGAAGATCCCCACCCCCGCATTCAGCGTGCCGGCCGTCGTGCTGGCCTTGCTGGCCGCCGTGCCTTCCGCCGCGGCCGCCACTCCGGCCCGGAGCCCGGCCGCATCCGTCCGGAATCCGGCCGCATCCGTCCGGCAGCCCGCGGCACCCGTCCAGCCGTCCCAGGGCAAGGTCATCGTCGACACCGACATGGGCCAGCTCAACGACGACGCCATCGCCATGTTCATGCTGCACAACGCCGCGCCCCGCAACCTGCTGGGCGTGACGGTCGTCGCCGGGAACACCTGGGCCGAGGAGGGCACCGCCTACGCGCTGCGCCAACTGGAGCTCATCGGGGAGCGGCACGTTCCGGTGGTCATGGGCGCGCCCGAACCGCTGAACGCCGCGCGCGCCCAGCAACTCCCCGCCGAGGAGAAGCTCTTCGGGAACGTCGAGTACATGGGGGCGTTCGGCCACAAGCGGCCCCCGTCCTACCTCCAGCTCGCCAACGCGCCCTACGGCGGCTACCCCAAGGCCAAGCCCAGCCCGATGGCCGCGGCCGACTTCATCGTCCAGCAGGTCAAGAAGTACCCCGGCCAGGTGACGCTGTTCGTGCTCGGACCGGCCACCAACGTGGCCCTCGCCGTCAAGACCCACCCCGAGATCGTCCCCCTGGTCAAGGAGGTCATCTACATGGGCGGGGCGATCGACATCCCCGGCAACACCTCGCCCGCCGCCGAGTTCAACTGGTGGTTCGACCCCCAGGCCATCAAGATGGCCCTCCGCACGCCGTTCAAGCGGCAGACCATCGTCCCCAACGACATCGCCGAGCGGGTCTTCTACACCAAGAAGGAGTACGACCGGATCGTCGCGGGGCCGCAGACGCCCCTCAAGAAGATGTTCAAGGACCTGCACGGTCCCCGCTTCGACCGGAACCCCCAGTCCAGTTCCTTCGTGTGGGACTCCCTGACGGCCGCCATCTACCTCCAGCCCAGCATCGCGACCAAGGTCGAGGAACGTTTCATCGACGTCGACGACACCTACGGCCCCGACTACGGACGCGCCATCGGCTACACCGAGTCGCGTCGCCGGTCGTTCAGCGACCCCGGCAACTTCCCGGCCGGAACCCAGAAGGTCCGCATCCTGTTCGACATCAACCGCGACGCCTTCTGGAACCTCTACATCGACCTCATGCGCCGATGACCCCATAGTCCCTCCGGTGGCCGGGCGGCCCGACAGAGCCGCCCGGCGGCCGGGTTAAGTCGTCGACCTTATGTACCGCGTGGCCGGAAGAGGCCATGATGGGCAGGGACAGGGCAGACCCGACAGCGGCGGTGAGGAACGGGGTGAGGACGGTGGGCCGGGACACGCGCGGTGACTCGCACGGCTCCGGAAGCATGGCCGGGTTGCGGTTGGAGCCGCTTTCGCAGAACACCGGCCTTGCGGTGAGCGGGCAGATCGACGTCCGCAGCCGGGATCTCTGGGAGTCGGCGCTGGAGCGGCTGGCCGACGCGGGCCCACCGGAGATCCGGTTGGAGCTGGCCGAGCTGGAGACAGTCGACGCGGGCGGTGCCGCGGCGCTGGTCGCCGCCGCGGACCGGCTGGACGGCGGCGGCAGAGTGGTGCTGTGCGATCCGCCGCGGGCACTGTGCCGGATTCTGCAGGTGCTCTGGCCGGACGCGACGGGGATCGAGGTGTGGGGGCAGTGACGACGACAGAGGCACCGGAGGCGGCGGACGCCGGAGCGTTCCGCCATCCGGCGTTGTTCTATCGCGGCGCCGAGGAGTACCTGGCCGGTACGGTGCCGTTCATCCGCGCGGGCCTGGCGGAGGGGGAGCCGGTCGCGGCCGCGGTGCCGGGGCCGAACCTGGCGCTGCTGCGCGCCGAGCTGGGGCGGGACGCCGACCGGGTGAGGCTGCTGGACATGACGCGGGCGGGCCGCAATCCCGGACGGATCATCCCCGGGGTGCTGCGGGCGTTCGCCGACGCCCACCCCGAGGGCCGGGTGCGGATCATCGGGGAGCCGATCTGGCCGAGCCGCAGCGACACCGAGTACCCGGCGTGCCTCCAGCACGAGGCCCTGATCAACCTGGCCTTCGCGGGCCGTCCGGTCACCATCCTGTGCCCCTATGACGCCGCCGCGCTGAAGCCGCGGGTGCTGGCCGATGCCGCCGCGACCCATCCGGTCCTGGCCGACCGCGACGGCGAACGCGCCAGCGACCGGTACGCCGCCGAGCAGGTGATCGACGCGTGCAACCTGCCGCTGCCCGAGCCGGCGGGCCGCCCGGAGGCGGTGCTGCGCTTCGACGCGAGGCTCATGCAGCGGGCCAGGGACATGGTCGTCGAGCGCGCCGGGCGCGTCGGGCTGGCGGAGAACCGGGTCCTGGACGCCGAGCTGGCCGTCAACGAGCTGACCGGCAACACCCTGGTGCACGGCGGCGGGAAGGGGACCCTGCGGATCTGGGCCGAGCCCGAACACCTGGTGTTCGAGGTCGCCGACAAGGGGCACATCACCGACCCGCTGGCCGGCCGTCTCCCCGTCGCCCTCACCAGCCCCGGCGGACGGGGTCTGCTCCTGGTCAACCAGCTGGCGGATCTGGTCCGTTTCCACACCGGGCCGCAGGGCACCACCATCCGCGTCTACTTCGCCCGCTGACCCCCGCATCCGCCCCCTGCTTCCGCGAAAGAGGTCACCGGTGGCAGATCTGGACCTGTCCATCAGCCAGCACCCCGATCACTGCCTCGTCACGGCCCGCGGCAGCCTGGACGTCACCAACCTCCAGCAACTGGACGACTGCCTGGCCGCCGCGGGCCGGCAGGCCACGCATCTCATCGTCGACCTGACCGAGATGACGTTCATCGACACCGGCTCCATGGGCGTGCTGATCCAGCACTGGCAGCGGCTGGCGCGAACCGACCACCTCCTGGTCCTGGTCGGCGCGACCCCCGCCAACGCCCGTGCCCTGTGGGTCACCGGCATGGCCAAGCACATCCCGCGTTCCGACAGCCCGACCGAGGCCCTGAGGATCCTGGCCGAGAACCGGCTGGGCACCGACTCGACCCCCGGCCGCTAGAGGGGGCCGAATGCGGACATGAAGATATTTCGTTTATCGGTGCGCACAACTTCCAGCAGGGCGAGGATGGGGTGACGAGGCCGGGCCGTCGCCCCTGTGGTGCCCCCGTACGGCCCGGCCTCCGTCTCAGCGCTGCCGGTCCGGCGCCCGTCGCGGATCGTCGTCCGTGGTCGGCTCGTCCACGAAGCGCGGCTTTCCGGCGCCGAAGGACAGGGCCGCCTGGACGACGCAGATCGCCACGAGGAGCGCCACCGGCGCGGACCAGGAGCCGGTGGCGTCCCGGAGGACGCCGACGGTGAACGGGCCGAGTGCGGCGAGGAGGTAGCCGACGCTCTGCGCCATCGCCGACAGGGCGGCCGTGTCCGCCGCGGTGCGGGTCCGCATGCTGAACAGCGCCAAGGTCAGCGGGAACACGCCGCCGCCGATGCCGATGAGCGCCGCCCAGAGCCAGGGGACCGACTCCGGGCGCAGCAGGAGGCCGGTCAGGCCGCCGATCTGGGCGGCGGTCATCCCCGCGCCGAGGACACCCTGCCGCCGCAGGCGTGCCGCCAGGACCGGGACGACGAAGTACACCGGCACACCGACGAGGAGCGCGACGGCCAGGAGCGTGCCGGCCTCGCCCGGTGTGAAGCCGGCGTCGAGGTAGATGGTCGGCAGCCAGGCCATGACGACGAAGGCGAGCACGGACTGCGTCGCGAAGAGCAGGGTGACCGCCCAGGCGACCCGGCTGCGCATCATGGCCGTCATCAGCGTGCGCGGTTCGGACCGGGCGGCGCTCCGGCGGATCTGGGGCAGCCAGACCACCAGGGCCGCGGCGGCGAGGACGGACCAGGCGGCGAGGCCGGCCCGCCAGCCGCCGAGGGCGTCGCCGACCGGCACCGTCGCGGCGGCGCCGGTCGCGGCCCCGGCGGACATGGCGGCGCTGTAGGCGCCGGTGACCTCGCCGACGCGGCCCGGGAACTCGATCTTGACGATCACCGGGACCAGCACGTTCCCCGCCGCGATGCCGGCGCAGGCGACGAACGTGCCGGCGAGGAGCGCGGCCTCGCCGCCGCCGACCCGGATCAGCAGCCCGGCCAGCAGCAGGCCGAGCGCGAGCCCGAGCCCGGTCTTCGCGCCCACGCGCCGGATGAGCCAGGGCGTCGTGAGCGCGACGCCGCCGAAGCACACGACCGGCAGGGTCGCCGCGGTCGCCGCGGCGAAGGTGGACATCGCGAGATCGGTGCGGGCCTGGTCGAGCACGGCGCCGAGGCTCGTCACCGCGACGCGGAGGTTCGCGGCGACGAGGACGACGGCGACCAGCACCGCCAGGGGCCGCCTCATTGCGCCGCGCTTGCGCGCCGGTGCGGGGGGCCGGCCGTCCGGGCCGGGCCGGGCGGACGAGTCCCCGTCCGAATCCAGGCGAGGACGGTTCGTCGTCACGTCGCGATGATCCTGCGCATCGCGTCGACGGCGGTGGCCAGGAGCGGGTCGGTGGACGGGGCGGTGCCGGTGTCGATGGCGTCCTGGCTCCACATCATCACGACGCTGCCCGTGCGCACGTTGAGGACGGTTCCGACGATGAGCATCGCGGCGGTCTCCATCTCCGAGCAGATGGCCCCGCCGCGGCGCCAGGCTTCGAAGCGCTCGGTCAGCGAGGCCGCGAGCGGCATCCGGTCCGGCTCCGTCTCGCCGTAGTACGAGTCCTTGGTGTGCGCGGGCCCGCACCGGTACGGCACGCCCGCGCGGTCCGCGGCCTCGCGCAGCGCGAGCACCACGTCGATGTCCGCGATGGCCGGGAACTCGACCGGCAGGTACTGCCTGGTGGTGCCCTCGTCGCGGATCGCCCCCGTGAGGACGGCCAGCTCGCCGTTCGCGGTGCCGGGCTGCATCGAGCCCGACACCCCGACCCGGATCATGGTGTCGACGCCGAGCGCGGCCAGTTCCTCCACGGCCAGGGCGGTGGACGGCCCGCCCACGCCGGTGGAGGTCACGACGACCGTCTCGCCGCCCGCCGTGCCGCGCCAGGTCTCGAACTCGCGGTTCCGGGCGACGAACTCCGGCTCGTCCAGGAGCGCGGCGATCGAGGCCACCTGGTCCGGATTGCTGGGCAGGAGGGCGTACCGGCCCACATCCCGGGCGCGCAGATGCAGATGGTGGGCGAGTTTGTCGCTATTCATCCGATTCCTTCCATCCGTCAATTGCGACCAAACAGTGTCACATCACGCCCACGTTCGTCACTATTGACATACGTGGACAAGACACCTACGGTTCCGGCAACGGCCCTGACGAGGAGGCAACGGTGCGGCACACGCCGGCGATGGAGTCCGCGGTCCTGGCGTTCATGAGCGCCCACGAGGGCCCGGTGGGGGCGCGTGCCGCCGCCCGCCACCTGCGGGAGCGCGGCTTCGACGTCAGCGAGTCGACCGTCAGCCGGCTGCTCGGCGACCTCGACGAGCGCGCCCTCACCCAGTCGCTGGGGAAGAAGGGACGGATCCTCACCGAGGAGGGCACCCGTGTCGCGGCCAACCAGCAGCTCGACAGCAGGCGGGCGTCATACTTCGCCGACGCCCTCGACCTGCGCGACGTCCACGACCTGATCGACCACCTGATCGGCCGGCGGGGGATCGAGCGGGAGGCCGCGCGGGCCGCCGCGCTCCGGGCGCGCCCGGAGGAGCTCACCCGCCTCCGCGCGATGGTCGAGACGGACGGTGAGGCGCGCTGGCGGGAGCGGCTCGCCTTTCACAAGACGATCGGCCAGGCATCGCACAACAAGCAGATCCAGGCCATCACCACGACGCTCTTCGACGAGCGGCTCGACCTGCTCGAACGCCTGCTCATCATGATCGGAATCAAGCAGGATGCCCTGGTCCGATGGGACCAGGAGCATCGTGACATCGTCGCGAGCATCTCCGACCGGGATGCCGACGGCGCGGAGCGACTCATGGTCGTGCACCTCGACGGAATGATCCGCGAAACGGAGCACTTCGCCAACAGCGGAAACGCTCACGTCATCCACACGCTGCTCGCGGAAATCGATCTCGCGTAGAGCGCCGGCCCCTATCACCACAGCGATCACGACGACTCTTTCGGGAGCCCGACTTTCGGGAGCACGAATGACCCATATTCCCACGCCGTCCGGATTGGGCAGGCGCTCTTTCCTCCGGTACGCCGGCCAGGGCGCCGCCGTGGTGGCGGCCGGCTCGGCCGTCCCCTGGCTGTCCGCGTGCGGCACGAGCGACGGCGACGGCGCCGGCTCCAAGGGCGGCCGGTTCTCGGTGAAGCTCGCCTGGATTCCGAACGCGGAGTACGCGGGCATCTTCGTCGGGGCCGAGGACGGGCTCTTCACCAAGCAGGGACTCAACGTCGACATCCTCCCGGGCGGGCCGAACTCCTCGGTCGTCCCGATGGTCACGACGAACCGCGTCAACCTCGGCGTCGAGGCGATCCCGGAGAACGTCGCCACCGCCGTCGCCCGGGGCGCGAAGCTGAAGATCGTCGGTGCCGGGCTGCAGAAGAGCCCCGAGTCCTGGATCTCGCTCGCCGACCGTCCGGTCAAGACCCCGAAGGAGATCGAGGGCAAGAAGCTCGGCATCACGCTGGCCGGAAAGAACACCGCCCTGGTGTTCATGAAGCGCAACGGCGTCGATGTCAGCAAGGTGAAGCTCGTCCCGATCCAGTTCGATCCCGCGCCGCTCGCCGCCCGCGAGGTGGACGCGATCTGGGGGTTCGCGTCGAACCAGCCGGTGTCGCTGGCGTTGCGCGGGGTCAAGACGCACGTGATGCCGCTGGCCGACTTCGGATTCAACCGGATGCAGAGCGTCTTCTTCGTCTCGCAGAAGACGCTGGACGACCCCGCCGCCCGCGAGAACGCCCGCAAGTTCATGGCGGCCGCCCGGCAGGGCTGGGAGGCGGCACTGCGCGACCAGAAGCACGCCGCCGACGTGATCATCAAGAAGTACGGCGCCAAGCTCGGCCTGAAGCCCGACGAGCAGGCCAAGTCGCTCGCCGCCATCGCGCCGTTCGTCTCCGGCACGGGCACCGGCGGCGCCGGGTCCAAGGGCCTGTTCTGGATGTCCGACGCGCTCGTCCAGGAGACGATCACGAGCCTGACCAGTATCGGGATCAAGCTCGACAAGTCGCTGTTCACCAACGAACTTCTCGGGGGATGAGCCGCGCCATGCCGAAGGAGAGAAGAGTGCTGGAGACCGCGGCGGCGAACGCCGCCCCGGCCGACGCGCAGGTCTCCGAAGGGATCCGCACGAGCGGCCTGAAGAAGACCTTCCGCGACGACAAGGGGGCGCCGGTCGAAGCGCTGCGCGAGTTCTCCTTCGAGTCCCGCCGCGGCGAGTTCGTCGGGCTGCTCGGCCCGTCCGGGTGCGGCAAGTCCACCGTCCTGCGGATGCTGGCCGACCTGGAGACCCCCACCGGCGGAACCGTCACGGTCCACGGCCGCACGCCGCGCGAGCTGCGCGAGGGGCACGGCGTCGGCATCGCGTTCCAGGACGCCGGCCTGCTGCCGTGGCGGAGCGTGGAGGCCAACATCCGGCTCCCGCTGGAGGTCGCCGGCCGCCGCGACGCCGCCGCGGTCGCCGACCTGATCCGGCTCGTCGGCCTCAAGGGGTTCGAGAAGGCCCGGCCGTCGCAGCTGTCCGGAGGCATGCGCCAGCGGGTGTCGCTGGCCCGGTCCCTGGTCACCGACCCCGAACTCCTGCTGCTGGACGAGCCGTTCGGGGCGCTGGACGACCTGACCCGGCAGCGGCTCAACTTCGAGCTCCAGCGGATCTGGTCCGAGCGGGGCACCACCACGGTGCTGGTCACCCACGGCATCGCCGAGGCCGTGCTGCTCTCCGACACCGTGGTCCTGATGTCGCCCCGCCCTGGAACGATCCTCGACGTCGTCCACGTCGACCTGCCCAGGCCGCGCACGGCCGAGATCTTGCAGGACAGTGCCTTCCACGCGGTCTGCGACGAGCTGTCGGAGAAGCTGTTCACCGGGAACGGCGACGGGCTCGCGCTCGGGAACGGGCGGGGGCCTGGAGACGGAGCGGCCCGGTGAACGCCGCCGCCCGTCCCGTCATCGTGCGCCTGCGGCACGCCGTGCCGCCGCTCCTGACGCTGGTGGTCCTGGTCGCCGCGTGGCAGGTGCTGTCGCTCGGCGGGCTCGGGTCGCTGGTGCCGTCGCCCGCCGCAGTGCTCGGGCAGATGCGGGACGACGCCGACTACTACGGGCCGAACGCGGCGGTCACGATGTCGTCCGCGCTCCAGGGCTACCTCTGGGGCAACGGCATAGCGATCGCCCTGGCCCTGTGCACGCTGCCGTTCCCGCGCGTCCAGGCGCTGTTCGAGCGGGTCGCGGTCGGCGCGATCGCGCTGCCGCTCATCGCCATCGCCCCGCTGCTCGCGATCGCCTTCCGCGGCAACGTCCCGAGCGTGATCCTCGCCGCGCAGGCCGTGGTCTTCACCACCCTGGTCGCCGCCATCCTCGGCCTCACCAGCGTGGACCGGACGTCGGTCGACGTCGTGCGCGCCTGCGGCGGCTCGGAGTGGACGGTGATCCGCAAGGTGCGGCTGCCCGCGGCGATCCCGAGCTTCGTCGGCGGCCTCCAGGTCGCGGCGCCCGCCGCCATCCTCGGCGCGATCATCGGGGAGTACATGGGCGGGACGGAGGGGCTCGGCGTCGCCATGATCCAGGCCCAGGGCGCCTTCGACATCCCCCGCGCCTGGGGCCTGGCGATCGTGACCTCGCTGCTCGCCGCCGCGGCGTTCCTGGCCCTGCCGCTGATCGTGCGGACCGTCCTGCCGTGGACCCGCTCGATGGACACGGTCCTCGGCGCGCGGGCGGCCCGGCTCGGACGGCGGGACGCGCGCCCGGCCGCCCGCCTGCGGCGCGCCGCCTTCGCGTCGGTCGGGACGCTGGCGGGCGTCGTGCTCTGCTGGTGGCTGCTCGTCCTCATCGTCCCGGGCGGCAGCGCGGTGGCCCGGGGTCCGGCGGAGGTCCTGCCCTACTTCATGAACGGGGACACCCAGCTGGTCACCGCGTCCGGCGAGGCGGAGGACCCGCTGCCGTACATGCTCTCGTCGCTGCTGCGCACCATCGGCGACGCCGGTGTCGGCTTCCTGGTCGGGCTGGTCCTCGCGGTGGCGATGGCGGTGGTCGCGCACGAGTTCCCGGTGATCGAACGAGTGCTGATGCCCATCTCGATCGCCCTCCGGTCGATTCCGATCGTGGCCGCGATGCCGCTGCTCGCGCTCGTGTTCGGACGGGGGGTCCTCGCCGTGACGGTCCTGATCGCGGTGATGACGTTCTTCCCCATCCTCGTCAACGTCCTGCTCGCGATGAGGGCGGTCCCGCGCAGCGCCAACGACCTGCTCACCGCGGTCGGGGCCGGGCGCAGGCACCGCATCACCAAGCTGCTCATCCCGTACGCGCTGCCGGCGCTGCTGGCCTCGGTCAAGATCGCGCTGCCGCTGTCCATCGGCGCGGCCATGGTGGCGGAGTGGCTCGCCACCGGCTACGGGCTGGGCGCCTCGATGACCGTCGCCGCGACGCTATCGGACTACGACTTCGTCTGGGGCGGGGTCGCGATCGTGCTGCTGGCCTCGCTCATGGCCTACCGCCTGGCCGGCGCGCTGGAGGACACCGCGCTCAGCCGCCTCGAATGACCGAAGGCCCGACCATTCACGGTCCCGGACGCCCGGGAAGCAGGAGAAAGCGAATCATGTCCAGAATCATTCTGTCCAACGTCCGCGTGAACGGCGTGGGCGACCCGCAGGCCCTCACCGTCGCCGATGGAAGGATCCAGGCCGTCGGCGCGGAGGTGCCGTCCGATCTCGGCCCGTCCGACCACGTCGAAGACCTCGCCGGGCAGATCGTCCTGCCGGGCTTCGTCGACGGCCACGCCCACGCCGACAAGAGCCTGTGGGGCGAGCCGTGGGTGCGGCGGACGTCGGAGCCGATCACCATGGAGCAGATGTTCGATGACATGCTGCAGCAGTGGGCGGAGACCACGACCCCGGTCGCCACGCGGGCGCGCGCCTTCCTCGACAAGTGCGTCGCGTACGGCTCGACGTCCATCAGGACCTTCACCGACGTGGCCCCGGAGGTCGGCCTCGACGGCATCCACGGGCTGCTCCAGGTGCGCGAGGAGATGGCCGACCTGACGGACCTGCAGATCGTGGCGTTCCCCCAGCTCGGCATCCTGAGGAAGCCCGGCACCGCCGAGCTGCTCGAACAGGCCCTGCGCGAGGGGGCCGACGCGATCGGCGGGCTTGACCCCGCGGGCGTCGACGGCGACGCGCTACGCCAGCTCGACATCGTCTTCGGCCTCGCCGAGCGGTACCAGGTGCCGGTGGACTTCCACGCGCACGAGTCCGGTGAGCTCGGCGTCTGGCTCATCGAGCGCATCGCCGAGCGCGTCAAGGCGCTCGGCATGCAGGGCAAGGTCAGCCTGTGCGACGTGTTCAGCCTCGCCGACCCGACGCCGCCGCAGTTCGAGCGCCTGGCGTCGGCGCTCGCCGACGCGGACATCGCCATCACCGTCGGCGTGCACGGGCTCCTCGCGGTGCCGGACGTCAAGGCCCTGCACGCGAGGGGCGTGCGGATGTGCCTCGGATCCGACTCCGCCCGCAGCCGCTGGTCGCCGTGGGGGGAGGGCGACATCCTCGCCAGGGCGATGTTCATGTCCTACAAGTGCTACTGGCGCATGGACGACGACCTGGAGTTCGCGGCGTCCCTGGGCACGACCCTGGGCCGCGACGTCCTCGGCGTCCCGCGGTCCGACCTCAAGGCCGGGGACATCGCCGACCTTGTCGTCCTCCCGGGAGAGACGATCGGCGAGCTCGTCGTGGAACCGCCGGCGCGGACGCTCGTCATGAAGCGCGGAAAGATCGTCGCCCGTTCCGGGACCCTCACGACCGCCCCCTGACCGGCCGCCGCGCTCCGAGGCGGAAGGCGGAGACGACGTAGAAGGCGGCGCCCGCGAGGGCGTACTTCGCCAGGATCTTCGGGTCCGCGTCGGCGGAGGCCGAGGCGGCGAGGAACATGGCACCGGCGACGGCGGACAGGCCACCGCTGATGATCATGGGCCACTGGCCGCCAAGCTCGCGGCGCCGGCGCAGCGCCACGAACAACTGGACCGCGCCTGACAGGAACGCCCACACGCCGAACACGGCGATCATGTCGGACGTGGCGGAGGCGGCGGCGACCGCGATGGCGATGGCCGTCGCGGCGCCGCCGGCGGCGTTGTAGCGCTGCGTCCTGGCCGCTGCGGTCCCGCGGTGGATCCGCGCGTCCACGAGCGAGGCGGCCACGTCCAGCAGGGGATAGAAGATCAGCAGCGCGACCGCCGCCGCCTTGGTGTCCGAGCCGACCGCCAGGGCGGCGGCCCAGCCGACGGCCGTGCCCGCGCGGATGAGGTAAAGGGTGCGCAGAGGACGGGCCGTCGACGCGATTTCTGATGCCGGTTGTTCTGCATGGGCCGTCGGGAACATGAGGGGCCTTTCAGTAGGAAGGCAGTTTGAGCAATAAGGCGACGCGGCCCGCCTCGGGATGAGCGACCCGAGGCGGGCCGGAGCCGCTATCGGTGGTGCGTCGATCGGTACGGGGTGAGCGTGCGCCGACCGGTCACGTGCCCTGCGCTGTCGAACTGCTGGGCGGTGAGGGTCGCGGGCGCCTGGCCGCGAGTGATCCACTGCGTCATCGCCGTCAGCGCGTCGATGACCCCCGGCGCGCTGCTGACCAGGTCGCAGTGGGGCGTCCCCGGGACGGTGAACAGCCGCATCCAGCTGTCGGCGGCCCGGCCGCCGCCGTTGGCGGCCACGCTCTCGTCGTAGTAGGTCGTGGTGCTGGTGGGCGGGACGGCCTGGTCGGCGAGGTCCTGGATGAGCAGCAGGCGTCCGCCTGCCCGGTGGAAGGCGCGCAGGTCGCGGCTGCCGGTGCCGAAGTAGGTGTTATCGAGGAGCCCCGGATCCCGGTCGAAGTCGAAGTCGAGGTAATTCGCGGTGGGCCCCTTGTCCTTGGCGAACAGGAGATACCGGTAGAAGCCGCCGGCGAAGATCTCGGCGACGGCCTTCTTTCCCGGCGCGGCGCTGATCAGGTCGAGGGCCGGATTGGCCCATTCGAGTTCGGAACCGCGCTGAAGGGCTCCGACCGGCAGACCGCGCAGCTTGCCGTCGACCGGATACAGAGCCCGGCCGTGGCTGTCGGACGGACCGGCGTAGAACTTCCTCACCACGTCCACCTGCGCCGCGGTGAGGCAGGTCGCGGACCCCTGGCCCGGCTTGCACTGGATCCTTCCGGGATCCCAGCCGCAGCGGAACGGATCGGCGATCACCCCATCGGCCCCGCCGCAGGCGGCGACCACGGCCTTGTGAATCAGCGGGAGCTTCTGCGCCGGCAGGATGGTGCCGCCGCCGGCGCGGCGGTTGACCTTGGTGACCCAGATGTAGAACATGCCGACCTGCGGGGCGTGGAGCACCGGGTCGCGGGCGATGACCCCGTCGAAGTCCTCCGGGTGGCGCGACGCCACCTCGATGCCCTGCCGCCCGCCGTTGGAGCATCCTTCGAAGACGGCGTGCCGCGCCGCCCGTCCGTAGTAGATCTTGGTCAGGGCCTTCCCGGCGACCGACACCACGTGCGGTGACAGGTAGCCGAACGCGGCTTTGGCGGCCTTGTCGCCGTAGGCCCAGAGGGCGTCCTGGCTGTCGGCGGTGTGGCCGGTGTTCTCCGCCGCGACCGCGAAGCCGCGTCCGAGCGCGGTGCCGCAGCCTTCGATCGGGACGTTCCCGCACAGTCCGCCGCAGCCGGTCTGGTAGTAGCCCCCATTCCACGACCCGGTCGGCAGCCGCAGCTCGAACCGGATCTGATGGGGCGCGACGTATCCGGTCACCCGGCAGTACTCGGGCAGATCGCCCTTCGCCGCGACGACGGCCGCCGTCTCCACGCGCGTGGGAGCCCCCTTGAGCTGCTCGACGGGGGCCGACAGCAGTTTCTCGCAGGCCCCCGGTTCCCGCGCGGTCGCCGCCGACCGCGAACCGTCCAGGACCCCGGTCTTGGCCGCACCCGTCGCTCCAGGGCCCGGCAGTAAGGCGACGGCGAGGAGCAGGGCGGTGACCAGGGCAAGTGTCGGCGTCGCCCTTCTGAGCAGAGGCCGCATGGGTGTTCACCTCTCGAAGATCGCTGTTCTCGGACGAAGCCCGTCTCGGGCCGAGCCGTCCAGCTAAGTGACCTAGAACTAGGCGTAAGCTCGACCACATCGCGACTATAGACCAGCGGGCGGCCTAGACAAGTGAATGATCCATAGATTGGCATCAGTCCCTGCGTGACTCGACCACGGCGGCGGCGGCGGACGGGCGGACGGGTGCGGCTACGTTTTCGTGGTGGACCAGAGCCGGTTCGGGCCGAGAGTTCGGCGGCCGCGAACACGACGAAGAGGGAGCCGGACATGGAAACCGCAGGGGCACCGCCGCACGGCACCCGGCCGCGCAACAGGCGGGAGCTGATCATCGCGGCGGCCGCCGACCTGTTCCACCGCAACGGCTACCGCCAGGTGTCGGTCAGCGACGTCGCCGGCGCCGTCAACGTCCGGCCGTCCGCGCTGTACCGGCACTTTCCCGGCAAGGCCCGGCTGCTCGCCGTGGTCGTCCTGGCCGAACTCCAGCCGTTCCGGGACGTGGTGGCGGACAGGCCCCTGGACGGCATGCTGCCCGACCTGGTGCGCGCCGCTCTCGACCACCCCCGGCTGGGCGTCCTGTGGCAGCGCGAGGCCAGGGCGCTGCCCGCCGACGAGCACGCGATGATCCGGGACGAGCTGGACGCCCTGAACGGCCACCTCGCCTCGGCGCTGCTCGCCGCGCGTCCCGCGCTCGACCCGTCCGACGCGGAGCTGCTGGCGTGGACGGGCTGGGCCGTGCTGCAAATCGTGGGCCACCACAGCGTGGAACTGCCCAAGGGCGAGTACGCGTCACTGCTGGAGAAGCTCGTCCGGACGGTCTTCGCCGCCACACCCTCACCTGACCTGCCGCAGCCGGAGGCCGTCCAGGGGTTCGCCCCTCAAGCGAGACGTGAGCGGCTGCTCGCGGCGGCGGTGCCCCTGTTCGCCGCGCACGGCTACAACGGGATCAGCATGGAGGACATCGGCGCGGCGGCGGGGATCTCCGGGCCGAGCGTCTACCACCACTTCCGCTCGAAACAGGAACTGCTCTACACGGCCTTGGTCCGCAGCGACGAATGGCTGCGCCACGACATGATGCGCGCGCTCGCCGCCGCCTCGAACGCCGAAGACGCGCTACGGCGGCTCAGCGACTCCTACGTCGACTTCGCGGTGGACCACATCACCTTCATCGACATCCTCCTCAGCGAGGCCAGGCACCTCTCCGACGACCAGCGTCCCCGCGCCACCCAGAGCCAGCAGGAATACCTCGCCGAATGGCTGCACCTGCTCCGCGAGATCCGTCCGGAGATGCCGGTCATGCAGGCCCGCGCCCGCGTCCACGCGGCACTCGCCGTCATCAACGACTTCGCCTTCAACCGCCAGCTGCGGCAGCGGCCGAACGCCATGCCGACGATCAAGCACCTGGCCGAACTCATCCTCCTCGGCACCTGAGACCCGCGCGCAAGCCGCCGCTTCGCGGGCCGTCACCGGCGCGGCGGCGAGGGGTCCGGCGGACGGCCCAGCGCGTGCTCGGTCGCGGCGAGCAGGCCGCGCCCGATACCGATCAGGTGCTGGTCGTCGGTGGCGACGGCGATGCGGTTGCCCGTGACGAGGTGCTCCCTCGCCCGCTCGTGGTCGCCGGCGGCCGCCGCGGCTTGGCCGAGGCCGTAATGGCATCGGGTCGCACAGCGCAGGTCGCCGATCCGCAGGAACTCGGGCAGGAGCTCCGCGAAACCCGTCGCCGCCGCCCGATGGTCCGCCCGCAGTTGGGCGAGGCGCGTACCGTTGAGCTCGGCATGGAACCGTTCGTGGTCGTTCCCGGTTCGCAGGGCGAGTTCGGCGGCCTCGTCCAGCCACGTCCGCGCTTCGGGGAGGCGGACGCCCGCCTCGATGACCGCGGAGGCCATGTGGTTGAGGCAGTTGGCGCGTTTGACGTGGTCGCCGAGCCGCCCGAACAGGTCGGCGGCGGCGCTCTGCCTTTCGACGGCCGTTCCGATGTCCTGGGTCGCCAGCCCGAGCAGTGACAGGGCCAGCGCACGGTGCCAGACATCGCCCAGTCCGTCGAAGCCCGCGGCCGCGCTGCCGAGGATCCGCGCCGCCGCGTCACGGTCGTCGCCGTAGATCGCCACCCAGCCCAGCATGAGGTCGGCGAGTGCCCGTTCCTCCGCGTCCGCGGCCTGCGCGTCCGCCCACGTCGCGAACTCCCGTGCTCGGCCGGTGTCCTGATAGCAGTACAGGATGCAGCAGGTGATCGCGGCGTGGACGCCGATCGCGCCGCCGGGGCGCGGCCGGTCGACGAGGGCGTCCAGCCAGTCGAACAGCTCGCCGCGAGCGCCGAGGATCTCCCAGCCCGTGCCGATCCCGGCCAGGAACCCCCAGGCCGACGCCGTGTCGCCGGTGTCGAGGGCCCGGCGCATCGCCGTCCGCAGATCGGTCCAGTGCTCGCCGAACCAGCGCAGCGCGGCAGGCTGGTCCCGCCCCCGCAGGCCGGGCACGAGGGTCACCGCGTGTTCCAGATGGTGCCGGGCGTGCCGGTCGTGGGCCTCCTCGGACTCGCCGCGCTCGGCGAGCCTGCCCAGCGCGAACTGGCGGATGCTGTCGAGGAGCCGGTACCGGGTCGCGCCCGCCCGGCGGCGGACGGAGATCAGCGAGCGGTCCAGCAGCCGGGGGAAGAGCCGCGCGAGATCGGCCGCGGTCAGCGGGGGCCCGGCCAGGACCTGGACGGCGGTGTCGTAGCCGAACTCGTGGGGGAACACCGAGCAGCGGTCCAGCAGCAGCCGCTCGTCCTCGTCGAGGAGGTCATAGCTCCAGCGCAGGGCCTCCTCCAGGGTGCGGTGGCGGCCGGGCCGCGCTCCGCCGGTCAGCAGCGCGAACCGGTCGTCCAGACGGTCCAGCAGCTCGCCGGGCGAGAAGGCCCGGATCCGGGTGGCGGCCAGTTCGATCGCGAGCGGCAGCCCGTCCAGGCGCCGGCAGATCATCGCGATCCGGGCCACGTCCGCCGGTGCGACGGTGAAACCCGGCGCGGCGGCGGTCGCGCGGTCCACGAACAGCCGGACCGCGGGCGAGTTCAGGACGACGCCGGGATCGTCATCCTCACTGAGCGGCAGCGGAGGAACCTCGAAGACGACCTCACCCGCCACGCCGAGCGGCCCGTGGCTCGTCGCGAGGACGTGGAGACCTCCGGCGGCGGCCAGCAGGTCGGCGAGCAGCGCCGCCGTCGCGGGCGTGACGTGCTCGCAGTTGTCGACGATCAGCCGGCACGGCCGGGCCCGGATCGCGGCCCGGATCAGCGGGCCGATCGCCCTGCCGTCGCCCTCCACCCCGAGGGCGTCCGCGAAGGTCCGGTCCACCGGATGCCCCGGCGGGACCACCGCCAGATCGACCAGGACGGCCGGCGGCGGCTCCTTCATCGCGTGGGCCATATGCAGCGCGACCCGGGTCTTGCCGATTCCGGCGGGACCGGTGAGCGTCACCATGCGACGGGTCGTGACCAGCCCGGCGAGATCGTCGAGCTCGCTCTCCCTGCCGACGAACGACGACAACGGCTGGGGCAGGGCACTGCTGCGCTCCCGCAGCCGGCCGGCCGTCTCGACCAGCGACCTCCGGGAGCCCGCGGCGAGCTTGCGCAGCAACGCGGACACGTGGCTCTCCACCGTGCGCTCCGAAAGCCGCAGCCGGTCGGCGATCTCCCGGTTGCCCAGCCGGTCGCCGACCAGCCAGAAGACCTCAAGCTCCCGGCGGGTGACCCCGGCGTCCCGCAACCGGCCCGGCATGGCCTCATCGTCCACCGCGCGACCTCCCCCTCAGAAGACTTCCGTATTGAGCACGGATGCGCCGCCCACGTCCACGGCTGTGGAATGGCGAAACGACCCGAGGAAAGGAAGGTCATGGGAAGCTCCGTCACCGATATGATCGCTCACGCCCGCACCCAGGTTCGGAACCTGACCGTCGCCGAGGCCGCCCAGGCCCTGGAGGACGGCCGCCCGACGCTGGTCGATCTCCGCGAACCCGGCGAGGTCGAGCGTGAGGGCCACATCCCCGGGGCGGTCCTCGCACCGCGCGGGATGCTGGAGTTCTGGGCCGACCCCTCCAGCGCCTACCACCGCGCCGAGTTCGACCCCGCGTCCCCGACCGTCCTGTACTGCGCGTCCGGCGGCCGCTCCGCGCTCGCCGCGCTGGCCCTCCAGGAACTCGGCTACACCGACGTCGCCCACCTCGACGGCGGCCTGGCCGCGTGGAAGCAGCAAGGCCGTCCCGTGACCTTCCAGCAGCCAGACGGAGCCTGACGATGAGCGCGACGCTCGGCGAGAGGTTCGCGCAGGCCCTCGCGGCCAAGGACCGCGACGCGCTGTGCGCCCTGCTCGGACCCGAGATCGACTTCAGGGCCCTCACCCCCGGACGGGCCTGGGAAGCGGCCACCCCGGCCGAGACCGTCGACGACATCATCCTGGGCCGCTGGTTCGACCCCGACAACCACATCGAACGCCTCGTCCAGGTCACCACCGCCCGCATGAGCGACCGGGAACACCTCTCCTACCGGCTCCAAGTCCGCACCGGAACCACCCACTACCTGGTCGAACAGCAGGCTTACTACGCCACCGCCGGCGACCGGATCACCTGGCTCCGCATCCTCTGCTCCGGCTACCGCCCCTGCGAAAAAGCAGATCAGGTTCAGGGCGTGCCGGATACCAACCCCACCCGGTAGGCGAGGACGACCGCCTGGACGCGGTCGCGCAGGGCGAGTTTCGCCAGGATCCTCGACACATAGGTCTTGACCGTCTCGGGCGTGATGAACAGGGCCGCGGCGATCTCCGCGTTCGACAGCCCGTCCGCGATCAGGTGGAGGACCTCCAGTTCGCGGGGGGTCAGCGCCCGGATGACCTCTTCCCTGGCCGGACGGGACGCGGCGTCCGGGCGCAGCCGTTCGGCGAAGTGGCCGATGAGCCGGCGGGTGACGGCGGGCGCCAGCAGTGCCTCGCCCCGGGCGACCGTGCGTATGGCGCCGACCAGCTCCGCCGGGGGCGTGTCCTTGAGGAGGAAGCCGCTCGCCCCGGCTCGCAGCGCGTCGTAGACGTAGGCGTCGACGTTGAACGTGGTAACGACCAGTACCTTCGGTGGTTCCTCGGCGTCGGGACCGGCGAGCCTGCGGGTCGCCTCGATGCCGTCGACCAGGGGCATCCGGATGTCCATCACGACCACGTCGGGGCGCAGCCGCCGGGCGGCCTCCACCGCCTCGTGCCCGTTCTCGGCCTCACCGACGACCTCCAGGTCGGGCTGCGCGGAGAAGATGGTGACGTAGCCGGTCCGCACCAGCGCCTGGTCTTCGCAGACGAGCACCCGGATCGGCGGGGAGTCGCACATGGGTCACTCCTGAATCGGCGTGGACGGGATCACGGCGCGGACAACGAACCCGCCGTCAGGCCGGGACCCGGTCCCCAGTTCACCATCGAGCATCCGCACCCGTTCGCGCAGCCCGTCCAGCCCTCGTCCTCCCCCTTGGCCCGGCGGCCTCGCCTCGCGCGCCCCCGGCACGGTCGGCGGGGCGAGGGCGGGTCCGTCAGTGGTCACCTCGATCTCGATGCGTTTCTCGCCGTGCCGGACGTCGACGACCGTGCGCCGTCCGGGCGCGTGCTTCATCGCGTTGGTGAGCGCCTCCTGCACCACGCGGTAGGCGGCGAGCTCCACGTCCACGCTCTGCGGCCGCCTGGTGCCCTGCTCGGTGAACTCGACGGGCTGACCCGACATGCGGGCCTGTTCGACCAGGTCCCCCACCTTTCCCAGGGCGGGTGCGCGGCCCGGGTCCGCGGTCGCCGATCCGCCGGTCGCCTCCAGCACACCGAGCAGGTACCGCAGTTCCGTCAGCGCCCGGCGGCCGGTGTCACTGACGGCCGCAAGCCCTTCACCGGCCCGCTCCGGCGCGGAGCCGATCAGGAACTGCGCCGCGTCGGCCTGGACCACCATGGCCGTCACATGATGGGTCACCACGTCATGCAGCTCCCGCGCGATGCGCGCCCGTTCGGCGGCCGTGGCCACTTCGGCGGACAGCCGCCGCCGCTCGGCATCCTCGGCCCGCCACTTCCGCACAGCGGTCCCCATCAGCCAGACCAGGGCCAGGCCCAGGTAGAACGCGAGATAGTCCCCGAATCGCTGCGGTGAGCCGAAGCGGTGCAGGACAACCGCCAGCACCGCGTAGCCCGCACTCGCCGCCGCAGCGAGAGGACGGCGGTAGGAGACCTGGTGGGCCCCGGCGGAGTACAGGGCCACGTAGAGCCCCACGGTCCCGAACGTCGCCGGACAGCCCAGTGCCTGATGCACCGCGAACGCGCCGCCGACCACCGTAAGGCAGACCGCGGGCCACCGTCCGCGGACCGCCAGCGGCAGGGTCTGTGCCAGGGTCAACCCGACGCTCAGCACGTCCGCCGGTCGTCCGGGCAGATCGCCGATCTGCGCCCCGATGTTCGACAGCGTCGGCACGAACGCCAGCAGAGTGAGGATTCCGGCTAGAACGCCGTCCTTGACGGAGGCGTCCCGCTCGTCCCACCAGCCGAGCGCCGTTCGCGGGAGCCGAGCCGTCCAGGACGTCAGCGGGACCATCACGTCCGTCTCCTCCAGTTCCGGGCTCAGCGCCGGGCCCGCTTCCGGGGCAGCAGACCGCCGCGCCGGCTGGCGAGGACGAGCATAGGGACGGCGAGCCCCACGCCGATGACGACGGGCACGATCGACGCCTCCAGACCGAAGCTGCCGCCGGTCAGCAGGGCCGGGCCGTCGACCTCGGCGGTGAGCAGGCCCTTGGCCGCGTGACCGGAGACGGGGATGCCCAGCAATTGCTCGGTGGTGTTCCAGCCGAAGTGCAGGCCCGCGACGAACCAGATGCTACGTCGCCACAGGAACGCGGCGCCGACCAGGACACCCGCTTCGAGGGCGATCGCCAGTGCGCTCCACGCGGTGGCACCGGGGTTGGCCAGGTGTGCGACGCCGAAGAACAGCGCGGTGATCGCGAGGGCGGCGCGGCTGCCGCACAGCTGTTCCAGGGCCTGCAAGGCCAGACCGCGGAACATCAGCTCCTCCGCGACCGCCGCGCCGACCGCCGTCGCGGCAGCGGACGCCACGACCGGCAGGAACCCATGACCTGCCCAGGAGAACGAGTAGCCCCCGAACACCGTGATCAGGAGGACGGGGACGAGGACGAACCCCAGGCCGATCCCGCCGCCCAGCAGCGCCTCCCTCCCGGCCCCGCGCCGGGCGATCTCCGGCGTGGGCCGCCGCGCGAGGTGGCGCATGACCGTCCAGTACACGGCCACAGCGACGGCCGCGCCCAGCACCGGCACCGGACCAGGCCCGTTCGCGGTCACACCCGAGACCGCGCCGACGCCGACCAGACCGGTCAGCATCCAACCCAGCGGCGAGCGGACGATCCGGCCGACGCGCCCGCTTCCCGGATTCGTTCGGTGGTCGTGTCGTGCGGTGGACGTCGTGTTCATCGCGGCCTCCCTTGGCATCGGCCGCACGTTCGGCGACCCACCAGCGACGCTAGGAACCCGGCGCCGTCCGCGAATCACCCGCGCGCGGACGCCCCCTGTAGCTCTCTCGGGGGATCCCACGCGCCCGCTTCAGAACACCTAGAGGCCGGCGGGTGCCGAGGCCACGAGTCCGCCGTCGATGACCAGGTCCTGGCCGGTGATGTAGGACGCGTCGTCCGAGGCCAGGAAGGCGACGGCCGCGGCGACGTCGTCCGGGTGACCCAGCGAGCGGAGCGGGATCTCCGCCGTGATGCGGGTCTCGGCGCCGGGGTCGGTGATGGTGTTCCGGTACATCTCGGTCGCGATGTAGCCGGGGCTGACGGAGTTGACGCGGACGCCGCGCGACGCGAGGTCGGTTCCGAGCGTGCGGGCGAGGTTGTGGACGGCGGCCTTGGTGGCGGCGTAGAGCGCGGCCGCGGGGAGTCCTCGGTGCAGTGTCCAGGAGGCGTTGATGACGATGGCGCCGCCTTCGCGCAGCAGGGGCAGCGCCTTGGTGATCGTGAAGAACACGCCCTTGAAGTTGACGTCGATGGTGCGGTCGAAACCAGCCTCGGTGACCTCGGCGCCCGGCGTGAAGTCCGCGATGCCTGCGTTGGCGAAGACGGCGTCGAGGGTGCCGCGCCAGGTCTCGGCGCGCCGCATGAGGGCGTCGAGATCGTCCTGGACACCGACGTCCGCGCGGACGGCGAGGACCCGCCCCGCTCCGGAGCCCAGGCGGGTGACCGCCGAGTCGAGGCGGGTCTTGTCGCGGCCGGTGATGACGACGTACGCGCCCTCGTCGAGGAGCCGGCGCGCGGTGGAGAACCCGATGCCGCTGGTGCCGCCGGTGATCAGGACCGTCTTGTTCGTGAATCGCTTCATGTGCACAACGATCGTGCGACGTGGGGGAATCCCTCAGTGTCGGCTGGGCCTGGGTCCGGCACCACCACCCTCAGACCATCGAGGGCTCCGCCAGGAGCGCGGCCAGCCGCGCGTCCGTGCCCGTGCCGGGGACGGGGGTGTGCAGCAGCAGACGCTGGCCGGGCAGTTCCGGCAGGGGCAGCGAGGTGAACTCGAAGGTGAGCAGCCCGGCGTCCGGGACCTCCAGCGCCTTGGCGCCGTGGGTGGGGGCGCCCACGGGGAGCTCCGCCCAGATCTCGGCGAAGGCGGGGCTGGCGGCGCACATGTCGGAGGCCAGGCGGCTGAACTCCGCGTCGTCCGGGTAGCGGGCGGCGTCCGCCCGGAACCGGCCGACGATCTCGCGCGCCGCGTCCTTCCAGTCCCGGTGCGCGGCACGGTAGCGGGCGTTGGTGAAGAAGCTGACCAGGCAGTTGTGGTCGTTCTCATTGCACTGGAACACCAGCCGCGCCGCGCGGTTGAGCGCCACGACGTTCCAGTGCCGGTCGATGACGTAGGCGGGCCGCGGCAGCCAGCCGTCGATCAGCCGCCGCAGCTCCTCCGGGACGTGCGGCTCGGACGGCGCCGACCGGGGCGGGTTGAGGCCGGACAGCAGGTACAGGTGCTCGCGCTCGGCGGCGTCCAGGCGCAGGACGCGCGCGACGGCGTCCAGGACGCCGGCCGACACGTTGATGTCGCGTCCCTGCTCAAGCCAGGTGTACCAGGACACTCCCACGCCGGCGAGCACCGCCACCTCCTCCCGCCGCAGCCCCGGCGTACGGCGTCCTCCGGCGTCGGGCATGCCCACGTCCGCGGGCGTCAGACGGGCTCGCCGGGACCTGAGGAACTCGCGCATCTCGGCGCTGCGCCGTCGCCGCGCGTCCGCGGAAAGCCGGGATATGTCCACCACGCCATGTTAGGCAGCGTCGTGGCCGGATCGTTTCCGGGGTTTCGCCCGCTCCTGTCCCGGCGCGGGCGAGTCACCCGATCGTGACCAGCAGCTCGCTGATCCGGCCCTAGCCGCGGTCGCGGGCCTCGGCGGTGGCCTTCAAGTCGCGCAGCCATGCGTTGAGGCCCTTGGCGAGGATCTCGGTCGCCAGGGGA
Organism: Actinomadura rubrisoli; assembly: GCF_004349215.1. Lineage (GTDB taxonomy): Bacteria > Actinomycetota > Actinomycetes > Streptosporangiales > Streptosporangiaceae > Spirillospora > Spirillospora rubrisoli. The sequence continues at coordinate 22,694 of NZ_SMKU01000134.1, forward strand.
ACGTTCGCATCGACCTGCTCACCGGTGTGGGTCTCTTCGGTGCGCACGAGGACGCCGCCCTTGACCCTGGCGAAGTTCCACACGTGGACGCCGTTGATGAGCAGCCCGTCACCGACCGCGGGGCCGGTCCAGCGGATGCAGGAGTTGTGCTTGAGCTGCTTGACGGTCGAGGTGATGACCAGCGTGGTGTCGGGTGCCGGGGTCGTCCACCGGAACGCCGAGCCCTTGCGGAAGGGGCCGTGGTCGAGGCGTTCGATGGTCTTGACGGGGGCCTGCCAGGACGGCCAGCGCTCCACATCGGTCTGCAGCTTCCAAATAGTGCTCAGCCGCGCGTGGACCACGGTCTCGGTCTTGTAGCGGACGAGGGCCTTGGGATCGACGCCCTCCCCACGGCAGGTGAGGGACTTGCCGGCCTGGTCGGAGGCCCCGGCGGGCGCGGCGGCGGTGCCGAGGACGCCGACGACGAGCGGGACGGTGAGCAGGGCCGCGCGGACGCTGGACATGGTGTTCCCCTTTTCAGATGAGCGCACGGCTGCGAACCGACGCTAGAAGCCTTGGCGTTCGTTAGAAGCTATAACCCTCTGAACGCACAATAGTCAATAAGATTCGTGATAGCTTCTAACTACAACGAGGCGGCTTCGCGATACGGGGAAGGCGGCAGGTCATGGCGGAGGCGGGCACGAGGACTCCCCGCGAGCGCTATCGCACCCAGGTGCGTGCGGAGATCAAGGAACGCGCGTGGGAGCAGATCGCCGCGGCGGGGGCGTCCGCGCTGTCGCTCAACGCGATCGCCAAGCAGATGGGCATGAGCGGACCTGCGCTGTACCGCTACTACGCCAACCGCGACGAGCTGATCACCGAGCTGATCACCGACGCCTACCGGAGCCTGGCCGACACCCTGCACACGGCCGCCGGCGAGGGCGCCGACCTGGCCGCGCTGGCGCACGCCATGCGGACCTGGGCCCTGCACGACCCCCAGCGGTACCTGCTCCTCTACGGCACCCCCGTCCCCGGCTACCACGCACCCGACGAGACCACGGCCATCTCCCGCGAGATCATGGCGATCCTGCTCGACGCCTGCATGGCCGCCCCCCATCGTCCCGCCACACCGTTCGACACCCACCTGGAAGACCACCGCGAATGGGCGGACGGCCACCCCGCCC
>NZ_SMKU01000135.1 GCF_004349215.1 Actinomadura rubrisoli
GTACTGGAGGAGGCGGGGGGCGTAGCAGGCGCCGTTCTGGACGTGCGGGGACGTGGCGGCGTAGAGGGACGGGAGGGCGCCGGAGGCGGCCGGCTGGGCCACGAGGTTGGTCAGGGCGGCGCCGCGTTCCAGAAGGGCGCTGCCCTGCATCCTGGGGCCCGCCACCTGGAGGTTGGTGGCGGCGTAGCCGGGGTGGGCGGCGACGCTGGCCAGGTCGGGGGCGCGGCGGGCGAGTTCCTTGGTGAACAGGAGGTTCGCGAGCTTGGCCTGGCCGTAGGCGGCCCACTTGCGGTAGCGGCGCTCGCCCTGGAGGTCGTCGAAGCGCAGGCGGCCGGCCCAGGCGGCGCCGGAGGTGACGGTGACGACGCGGGCGGACGGGGCGGCGCGCAGGGCCGGCAGGAGGAGGCCGGTGAGCGCGAAGTGGCCGAGGTGGTTGGTGCCGAACTGCATCTCGAAGCCGTCGGCGGTGGTGCGGCGCGGGAGGGCCATGACGCCGGCGTTGTTGACGAGGATGGCGAGGGGGTCCTCGCCGTGGCGGGCCGCGAACGCGCGGACGGAGGCCAGGTCGGCCAGGTCGAGGGCGCCGAGGGTGAGGTCGGCGGCGGGGGCGGCGGTCTTCATCCGGTCGAAGGCGGCCTGGCCGCGCTCGGCGCTGCGGCAGGCGAGGACGACGGACGCGCCGTGCCGGGCGAGCTGGAGCGCGGTGTGGTAGCCGATGCCGCTGTTGGCCCCGGTGACGATCGCGCGCCGTCCGCGCAGGTCAGGTATGTCGTCGGCCGTCCAGCCCATGGCACCTCCCGTGCTAGGCGCCCAAAATAGACGCCGCATCGAATAGCGGCAAGCCGTTGTGGCGGGGTTCACAGGGGGCGCGCCCTCCCGGGTCGCGGAGGGCGCGGCCCGGGTGGTCAGGTGGGGAGGGTCTCCTCGATGGCGGCGACGACCTCGGCCGATTCGGGTTCGGCCTGGGGTGCGAACCGCGCCGCGACGGCGCCGTCCGGGCCGATGAGGAATTTCTCGAAGTTCCATCGGATGTCGCCGGTGTGGCCGTCGGCGTCGGGCGTGCCGACCAGCTCTCGGTACAGCGGGTGCCGGTCGTCGCCGTTGACCTCGACCTTCTCGGTGAGGGGGAAGCTGACCCCGTAGGTCGTCGAGCAGAACTCGGCGATCTCGTCCGGGGTGCCCGGTTCCTGGCCCATGAACTGGTTGCAGGGGACGCCGAGGACGGTGAAGCCGCGCTCGGCGAAGCGCTCCTGCAGCCGCTCCAGGCCGGAGTACTGCGGGGTGAGGCCGCACTTGGAGGCGACGTTGACGACGAGCACGGCCTTGCCCTGGTACTGCCCGAGGTCGGCGGAACCGCCCCGCAGACCATCGATCTCTACGTCGAAGACAGACATGCGGTCGATCCTAGGAGATCACCGCCGCCGGTCCGCGGCGAGGTCGCCGGCGTCCCTGGCCGGGCGCCGGCCCAGGCTCCTACTTGCCCAGGTTGTTGACGAACGAGGACAGCTGGTCGCCGGCCTCCCCGAGCTTGCTGAACGTGTTGTTCACCACGTCCGCGGCGTCCTGGGGTGAGCTCAGCAGGTAGAAGATGACGAAGGCGATCGCCACATAGCGGAGGTTCTTCTGACTAATCACGTAACGCCGTCCCTGTTGTAGCGCAGCGGCACATTGACCCGATCCAATTGTGCCCAGCCGCGTCAGCCCGCAAAGCGGGATTTTACTGTGACGGCGGGGCCACCGGTTGGTGCCCGTGCGCGAAAGAGCCCCGCACCTTCCGGGCGCGGGGCCGAAGGAGCGCGCGGCTAGTTCGGAATCGCGCTCATGAACTGGGAGAACGACTCCGCCGCGGACCCGAGGCCGCTCAGGGCGTTGTGGACGAGATTCGCCGCTCCCTTGGGCGTGCTGATGATGTACCACGCCGCGAAGGCGATGCCCGCCATCTTCAGATGCTTCTTGTTCACTTCAACCACCCTCTGCGGTCAGTTGCCTACAGAGAGTGATTCCCGGTGACGGCCGGAGGGAGATCAAGTAACGGTAAAGAGAGGGTCATCTCCCCTTGGGGTGAGTGACCAGGTAGTCGATGTAGAACGGGCGGAGGGCGTCGGCGAGGTCGCCCTCCCCCGCGTGCGTGAACTCCTCCAGCAGCGACAGGCCGTGCAGGAGGTCGAACTCGGCGCGGTCGACCTCGCCGGTGGCCGCCGCGGCGGCGGGGATCGCACGCAGCAGGTCCCACAGGAAGCCGACGTCGCGCCGCTCCTTGGCGAGGGCCATCGCACGGTCGTGCAGTTCCTTGGACGGCAGCTCGTCCAGCTCCGTGCCGTCAGGCGTCACATCTGACATGCCCCGACTCTAGGGCATGCTTCACCAGTCCCTGCTGCGCCCGGGCACGCGCCTCGTGGCGCCCGCATCGGCCAACGCCGGCGGGGTGCGGGCCCGGGCACGGCGTCACTTGGTGATGACGCTCGGCGGGATCTTCTGGTCCTGCTTGAGGGCCTCGAAGAGGGTGGCCGCCCTGGCCTTGTCCCAGCTGATGTACGAGCCGACGCCCGCCGCGCTCCCGCCGCCGCCGATCGGGACCGTCGTGGTCACGCCGTCGCCGCCGCTGACGCCCTTCATCGCCCACATCATGCGGACGAGGTCGTAGAGATGGTCGCCGTCGTCCACGAGGAAGTTCTCGGTGGCGTTGAGCGCGAGCGGGATGGCGCGGAAGGGGTTGAGCATGACGCCGGGGCTCGTCGACTTCTTCATCAGCGCGCCGAAGAACTGCCGCTGGTGCTCGACCCGCTCCAGGTCGGCGCGGGCGAACGCCCGGGTGCGGACGTAGCCGAGCGCCTCGCCGCCGTTCAGGGTCTGGCAGCCGGGCTGGAGCTTGAGCCCGGCCTTGGGGTCGTTGATCCGCTCCTTGACGCAGATGTCGACGCCGCCGATCGCGTCCACCACGCCCACGAAGCCGCCGAAGCCGATCTCGGCGTAGTGGTCGATGTGCACGCCGGTGCTCTTCTCCACCGTCTGGACGAGCAGCTTGGGCCCGCCGAAGGCGAACGCCGCGTTCAGCTTGTTGGAGCCGTGCCCCGGGATCGGGACGTAGGAGTCGCGCGGGAGGCTGATGAGGGACGTGCCGCCGGAGCCGTAGTGCAGCAGCATCATCGAGTCGGTGCGCCGGCCCGCCGTGAAGCCGGTCTTGAGCCGCCGCTGGTCCGCCTTCGACAGGCCCGCGCGGCTGTCGGAGCCGACGACCAGCCAGTTGGTGCCGGGGGTGTCGGCGACCCGGCCGGCATAGTCGGTGAGGACGGTCTCGCGCTTGAGCCGCGAGTCCAGGTAGAAGTAGCCGGCCACCAGCAGCAGGAGCGGGACGAGGAGGACGGCGAGCAGGATCGCCGGCCACCGGCGCCGGCGGCGGCGCCGGACCGGGGGGCCGTCCCCGAAGCCGCCCTGGTCGATCCGGCCTCCGGCGAGCTGGTCACCGGCGTACGGGTCCGCGTACGGGTCGCCGTACGGGTCCCGCCCGTAGGCGTTCGGGTCCGCGGGGACGGGGTCGTGCCTGCTGCGCGCCACGCGCTCGCCCTCCTTGTGTGTCCGGCCCCTCGGGCCGGGCGTCGGTCTTGCCGTAGACCTTAGACAACTCGGGGTGCCGGCCGCGTCCATCCGGCGCATGATTGTCCATCAGTTCAAATAGCCACGCTATGTGACATATGTGTGGGACATCCTCCTCCTTCCGGAGCACACTTCCCTTGGACGTACGTACGGCGAGAGGCGGCGGATGGGTGCGCGGCGGCGTTTGAAGGAGGGGCCGTACCAGGGTGACGGGAGTGAAAGCGGAGGTAGGCGCGGCAAGAGGGGCAGGAAAGGCGGGGCGCCTCCGGCTCTGGAACTGCCGGAGCTGACGACCCACCGGTGGCACGCGCGCACCGGGGAGCTCGCCGAGACCGGGATGAGCACGATGGCGCGGAGGCTACCGTCCGTGATCGTCCAGGCCGCCGGGCTGGCGTGGCGGGCCAGCCGGGCCGACACGACCGTGACGATCTCCCTCAATCTGCTCGCCGGGGTCTTCACCGCGTTCGGGCTGCTGGCGACCACCGGCGTCCTCACGGCACTGTTCAGCGGCGGCCCGACGCCGGAGCGGGTCCGCGACGCGCTGCCCGCGCTGGCGGTGGTGGCAGGGGCGGTGGCGCTGCGCGCCGGGCTCCAGGCGGGCGCGGGCTGGGCGCAGGCGCGGCTGGAGCCCCAGGTCGAGCGGCTGGTGGAGCTGCGGCTGTACGAGGCGACGACGGCGGTGCACCTGACCGCGCTGGACGACTCCGACTTCCTGGACGAGCTGAAGCGCGCGCAGGGCCGGGGCATGATGTCGGCGCCCCGGGTCGTCCAGCACGCGATCGACGTCCTGACCGGGGCCGTGGGCATGGTCGCGGCCGCCGGGACGCTCGGGGTGCTGCACCCGCTGCTGCTGCCGCTGCTCCTGCTGACGGCGCTGCCCGAGGGGTGGGCGTCCGTCCGCAGCGCCCGGATGCGGTATCTGACGGAGCTGACCCTGGTCGGGGTGGCGCGCCGCAAGTGGATCCTGTCCGATCTGATGATCGAGCGCCGGCACGCCGCGGAGGTCCGCTCGTTCACGATGCGGTCGTTCCTGCTCGGCGAGTACGACCGGTTCGCGGCCTACCAGCGCGGCGTGGAGCTGGACCTGGCCCGCCGCCAGACGATCGTCCGCGTCACCGGGGACATGCTCAAGGGCGTCGCCATCGCGGCCGTCTACGCCGCGCTCGGCCTGATGCTGTGGCGCGGGGCGGTGCCGCTGGCGGTGGCGGGCACGGCCGTCCTGGCGATCAGGGCGGGGCAGACGTCGCTGGTCAACCTGGTGTTCGCGGTCAACCAGTGCTACGAGGAGGGCCTGTACTTCGGCGACTACCTGGCCTTCTGCGCCGCCGCCGAGTCCAGGGTCCCGCGCCGCGCCCTGCCGGCCGCCTCCGGGCTGGAGGAGCGCCGGCCCCTTCCGGACGACTTCGCGCGCGTCCAGGTGCAGGACGTCACGTTCACCTATCCGGGGGCGGAGACGCCGTCCCTGCGCGGCATCTCGCTGGAGCTGCGCAAGGGCGAGGTCGTGGCGCTGGTGGGCGAGAACGGCTCGGGCAAGACGACGCTCGCGCGCATCATGGCCGGCCTGTACGACCCGGACGGCGGCGAGGTGCTGTGGGACGGCGTGCCGCTGACCGGCGTCCCACCGGAGGACGTCTGGGACCGCGTCGCCGTCATCGCGCAGGAGTACACGCACTGGCCGATGACCGCGCGGCAGAACATCACGATGGGCCGCGGCCGTCCGGAGGCGAAGGCCGGCACGGGGGCGGGCGAGGAACCGGCGGTGCTCGCGGCCGCGCGCGCCGCCGGGGCGGACGAGGTCGTCGCCGGGCTGGCGCACGGCTACGACACGCTGCTGGACCGCCGGTTCCAGGGCGGCGCGGAGCTGTCGGGCGGCCAGTGGCAGCGCCTCGCGGTGGCCCGCGGGTTCTACCGGGACGCGCCGCTGCTGATCTGCGACGAGCCGACCGCCGCCCTGGACGCGCGGGCCGAGCACCACCTGTTCGAGCGGATCCGCACGCACGCCGACGGCCGGACGGTCCTGCTGATCACGCACCGGCTGGCCAGCGTCCGCTACGCCGACCGGATCTTCGTCCTGGAGCACGGCAGGGTGACCGAGCAGGGCGACCACGGCACCCTGATGGCCCAGGACGGCCTGTACGCCGAGCTGTACGGCCTCCAGGCCGCCGCCTACGCCGACGATCCCGTGGCCTGACGACGACCCCGTGGCCTAGATGTATCCGTAGCCGCCCTCCCGTTCGCGGGGCGGGGTCTTGGGGAGGTCCTCGGGGCGCAGCAGCCGCACCTCGGCGGGCCCGACGTCGGCGGGGTTCGCGTCGTGGGCGGCGGTGATGCGCTCGGCCTGGCGGGAGACCGCCGCGTCCAGCAGGTTGCGGACGAGCCGGGCGTTGCCGAACGAGGAGCCGCGCGGCTGGGCGGCGACGAGGCCGCGCAGCGCGTCCAGCACCCCGTCGGCGAGCGCGAAGCCGGCCTCGGCGGCCATGGACTCGAAGATCGTGACGAGCTCGTCGTCGGAGTAGTCGGGGAAGCGCAGCACCTTGGGGAAGCGGGCGTCCAGGCCCGGGTTGAACTTCAGGAACCGCTCCATCTCGGCGTCGTAGCCGGCGACGATGACCACCAGGTCGCCCCGGTGCTCCTCCATGAGCCGCAGCAGCTCGGCAACGGCCTCGTGGCCGAAGTCGCGCTGGTCGCCGCCCGCGGCCGACAGGGCGTACGCCTCGTCCACGAACAGCACGCCGCCGAGCGCCCGCTCGACGACGCTCCGCACGCGGGGCGCGGTCTGGCCGATGAACTCGGCGACGAGGTCGGCGCGGGTGACCTCCACCAGGTGGCCGGACGACAGCAGGCCGAGCTGGGCGTAGACGGCGGCGATGAGCCGGGCGATCGTGGTCTTGGCGGTGCCCGGGTTGCCCATGAACACCATGTGCCGGGTCGGGGAGGCGAGGGGGACGCCGGCGTCGCGCCGCATCTGCTCGGCGCGGGCCTCGGCGACCAGCGACGCCACCTCCCGCTTGATCGTCTCCAGGCCGATGAGCCGGTCGACGTCGGCGATCGGGTCGCCGGGCAGCGCGTCGCGGCCGCGGGCGAGGGTGTCGGGGACGTCCTCCAGGAGGATCTCGTCGAGCGACTCGGTCTCGTCGACGATGCCGTCGGCCAGGACGCGGCGGCCCTGCATCGCGACCGCCCGGTCCAGCAGGTTGATCATGATGCGGGCGTTGCCGAAGCCGCGGTCGCGCGAGGCCGACTGGGCGAGCCCGCGGACCTTGTCCAGGACGCCGGGGGCGAGCGCGAACCCGGCGTCGGCGGCCTTGCCCGCGAACACCTCGACCAGCTCGTCCTCGGTGAGGTCGGGGAACCGGACGGTGCGCGGGAAGAACGCGGCGAGGTCGGGATCGGACTTCAGCAGCCCGTTCAGCTCGGCCTCGGGCCCGGTCAGCACCACGACCAGGTCGTCGTTGTGCGCCTGGACGGCGGTGAGCAGCACCTCCAGGGCCTCCCGGACGCGCGCGCCCTCGGGGGCGGCGGAGGCGAGGGTGTGCGCGTCGCGGACGACCAGGACCCCGCCGAGCGCCTGCTCCACCGCCCGGCGGACGCGCAGGACGCTCTCGCTGGCGTACTCGCCGAGCAGGTCGGCGCGCTCCACCTCGATCATGTGGCCGGACGACAGGACGCCGAGATCGGCGTAGATGCGGCCGAGGATCCGCGCGACGACGGTCTTGCCGGTGCCCGGGTTCCCGGCGAAGACCAGGTGCCGGGGGCGCTCGGCGACGGCCATGCCCGCCTCGCGGCGCAGGTGCGCCGCCTTCGCCTCGGCGACCAGCGCGTCCACCTCGCGCTTCACCGGCTCCAGGCCGGCGCAGGCGGCCAGCTCGGCGAGCGGGTCGGTCTCGGTGCGGCGGCCGGGGATGAGCCGCTGCGGCAGGTCGGCCGCGGTGATCTCCAGCTCGCCGGACGCGGACGTGCGGGGCGGCGCGGACGTGCGGGACCGCACGGCGGCGGCGCACTGCGCGGCCAGGTGCTCCACGAGCCGGGCGCCGCGCAGGTTGAGCAGCGGAGGCGTCCGGCTGAGCAGGACCCCGGCGGTGGCGGCGACCTCGGGGCCGACGGTCGCGCCGCGTCGCGCGACGGCGAGGGTGAACAGCTCGGCGAAGTCGTCCTCGGCGAAGTCCCGCGTCCGCGCGACCTCGAACGCCCGCACCAGCGCCGGGTTGGCGTCGAACAGCCGCCGGTCGCCGCCGGGGCGGCACAGCGCGACGACGTCGAGGGACGGCGAGCGCGCCATGAGCCGCCGCAGCTCCTCCACGGCGGCGGCGCCGCAGCGCTCGTGGGTGACGAGGCGCTCCAGGTCGTCGACGACCAGCAGCATGCGGGCGTCCAGGCAGTCGCGGATCCGGGCCTGCAGCCACAGGACGGCGTCGCTCACGCCGAGCGAGGCGAAGACCTGGTCGGAGATCCACAGCGCCTCGCGGACGGCGCCGCCCTCGGCGAGGCGCCGCTCCAGGACCTCGGCGGCGGTGCCCTTGCCGGTGCCCTCGGGACCCGCGATGAGCATCCGGACGGGCCGCTCGCCCGCGAGCCGCGCCGCCAGGGCGTCCTGGACGGCGCGGGTCAGCTCCGGCTGCCCGACGAGCGCCTTCTCGACGGCCTCGTCCGGGCCGGGCGGCTCCTGCTGCGCGCCCTCGGCGGGGCGTTCGGAGCCGCCCGTGCCGGATGGCTCCTGCGACCGGCCGGGGAACAGCGTGTCCCCGAGCGGGTTGAAGACCCGGCGGGCCGTGAACAGGCGCCTCAGGTCGGCCTGGAAGGGCCGCACGGGGACGCGGCAGCGGGGGCTGGTCGCCGCGTCCGGCAGACCCTGCACCGCGCCGGTGATCCGGACCGCCATGTCGAGCCAGGCGCGGGCGGCGTCGGCCTCGCCGGCGACCAGGCCGCGGGCCAGCCACGCGCGCACCTCAAGCTGCCACGCCTCGGCGGAGAAGCCCTCGCGCACGGCGCGGAACCGGTCCTCCACGTTCGCGTAGCGGTCGGCGCCGAGCGCGACGGCCATCTCCGCCGGGACGGCCGCCGCCTCGGCGGCCAGCAGCAGCCGGGCGAGCGCGACGTCCGGCTCGTCGCCGTCCGGGACGGCCCCGGCGAGCCGCTCGCGGGCGGCGTCGAGCCCGGCGCACGCCCAGCCCAGGTATCCGATCGGCCCGGCCAGTTCGGGGAGGACGGCCAGCTCGTCATCGGTCAGGGCCGCCGCCCAGAGGTCCTCCAGCGCGCCCTGCGGGACGGTCATGTCCTGCTCGCGCAGCGCCGGATCGGCGGCCCGGCGGTCGAACAGGTCCATCAGCGTCCGGCGGCGGCGCTCCAGCGGCTCCAGCCCGTCGAAGACGTCGAGGCCCTCGCGCGCCAGCTCGTACATCACGGCGCGGCGTTCCCGGTCGTCGCCGGCGGGCTCGGGCAGCCACAGGCCCGGCGGGCGCCACCGCGCGCCCTGGGTGAACCACGCCACCGAGTCGCGGACGGCGGACTCGGGCGTCGCCAGGAAGTCCGACAGCAGCTCGTAGTCGACGTCGCCGCGCGTCCCGCCGCGCACGGCGGACGCGCCCAGCAGGAACGTCAGCAGCGACCACTGCTCGGCCCCCGCGGCGCTGGTGCCCTGCCCGTAGAAGTCGCTGAGCTGCCTGGTCAGCACCACGGCGCGCGGGTCGGCGTTGTAGGCGACCGCGCGCTCGCGCAGCTCCGCGTACAGGCCGTCCGGCACGCGCCATGGCCCGTACGCGTACACGTCCAGGACGGGCTCGTCGGTGAGCAGCACTTCGAGATGGTCCGGCAGCCGGGGGGAACTCACCTGGGGGTCCTTCTCCATACACAGCGGGTCGGGGGACATCACTTCTCGCATGCACCCTACGACCCGGCGCGATCACACACACCCTTGTCGCGCGGCGGGTTGGCATGCGGCGCGCCGTCCGCGATAGTTGTCACAGGGAAAGTATCGGCCGGCGGCCCCCCGGCCGACGCCACGTGACAGGAGGGGGAACCCCCCGGTGCCACCACTGGAGATCAACGCCCGCAAGCACGGCGGACGCACCGTCGTGCGCCTGCGCGGCGAGCTCGATATCGCCTGCTCGGACGAGCTGCGCAGGCAGCTCCGCTCGGCCCGCGCCGAGCACGGCGAGCACGTCGTCCTCGACCTGGAGGACCTGGAGTTCATGGACTCGCAGGGCCTGTCGGTCATCGTCGGCTGCTACAAGGCCGTCACCGCCGCCGGCGGCAGCCTGGCCCTGGCGGGGCCGCGGCCCCTCGTCCGCCGCACGCTGGAGATCACCGGCCTGCACCGGCGGATCCCCGTCCTGCCCACGCTCGCGGAGGCGGTGGCCGCCGGGCCCGGCCCCGCCGCCCAGGGCTCGTGACGCGCCCGCCGGCGCGCGCCGGGCCCGGGGAGGCGCCCGCGCCGCCCGCGACGGCGGAAGGACCGTCTACAGCGGGAGGACCCTTTACAGCGGGAGGGCGGTGGGGCGCTTCGGACCGCGCCCGTCGCCGGTCGATCGGCCGGTCGCGCGGCGGCCGAGCCAGGGCAGCAGGTAGGTGCGCGCCCAGTGGATGTCCTCGCGGCGCATCGTGAGCCAATCGGCACGGTCCATCGGCGGCCACGGCTCGCGCCAGTCCTCCCTGACGGGCAGCCCGACGACCTCGGCGACGCGCAGGGCCATCCGGCGGTGCCCCTCGGGCGACAGGTGCAGGCGGTCCTCGTACCAGGCGCGGGGGTCGTGGAAGACGCGCAGCGGCCACAGGTCGACGACCGTGCAGCCGCGGCGGTCGGCGATCGCGCGCAGGTGCATGTTGTACGTGGCGGCCCGGCCGCGGATGCGGCCGCCCGTGCGCAGGCCCCGCGTGTCGAAGCCGGTGAACACCAGCACGCGGGCGCCGGTCGCGCGCAGCCGGCGGACGGCGTCGTCGAAGACCACCGCGAGCGCGTCCGGATCGGCGCCGGGACGGATCATGTCGTTTCCGCCCGCGCAGAACGTCACCAGGTCGGGCGCGAGCTCCACGGCCTGCGGCACCTGGTCGTCGACGATCTGGCGCAGCAGCTTGCCGCGCACCGCGAGGTTGGCGTATCCCAGGCCGGGGCTCCGCTCGGCGAGGTGCTCCGCGAGCCGGTCGGCCCAGCCCCGGAAGCGGTCCGCCTCGCCGGGATAGGGATCGTTCAGCCCCTCGGTGAAGCTGTCGCCGATCGCCACGTACGTCCGAATCTGCTCCACTTCGCCCATGACAACCCCTCGGACAGGTTCATGTTCGATCACGTGGATTTATGATGCATGCTGCACACAACCTACGCGACCGTAGGCGGGTCCGATGTGGGCGACGCGACAGCCGGGCCGGGATCCGCGGTCACGTCCAGCTGGGCGAGGCCGGTCCCAGGCTGCCGCCGGAGGTCGCCGGAGGCGCGGGCGCCCCGGCCGGGGCGCCGGTGGAGTGCACCGTCATCGCGTGCTGGACGAGCGTGATCAGCACCTGCTTGGTGGAGTCGCGGCTCCGCGCGTCGCACTGGACGATCGGCACGTGCGCGCTGATCGACAGGGCGTCGCGGATGTCCTCGACCGCGTACTGGAACTCGCCGTGGAACCCGTTGACGCCCACTACGAACGGCAGGCCGAGCTCCTCGAAGTAGTCCACGGCCGCGAAGCAGTCCTCCAGCCGGCGGGTGTCGACCAGGACCACCGCGCCGATCGCGCCGCGGACCAGGTCGTCCCACATGAACCAGAAGCGGTGCTGCCCGGGCGTGCCGAACAGGTAGAGGATCAGCTCGCTGTCGAGCGACACGCGCCCGAAGTCCATCGCGACCGTGGTGGTCGTCTTGTCGGGCACGGCCGACAGGTCGTCCACGTCGGCGCTGGCCGCGGTCATCACCGCCTCGGTGGTGAGCGGCATGATCTCCGAGACCGACCCGACGAAGGTGGTCTTGCCGACGCCGAACCCGCCGCCGACGACGATCTTGACCGAGGTGAGCTCGGCCTCCCCGCCGCGCGGCCCCGGGGCCGGAACCTGGTCAGAGCTTCCGAAGGCCACTGAGCACCCTTTCTAGCAAGCGGAGGTCCGGCTGGCCGCCGGCGGTGGTCGGACGCGACTGGTGCAACCGCAGCAGTCCTTCGAGGGCCATGTCGGCGACGAGGACCCGCGCCACCCCCAGCGGCAGCCGCAGCAGGGCCGAGACCTCGGCCACCGAGCGGGCCGACCGGCACAGGTCCATGATCGCCCGGTACTCCGGGGTCAGCATCGCCACGTCCCGCGGCGGGTAGGGCGCCGAGGTGACGAGGGCCTCGATGGCCAGGTCGTACCGGGGCTTGGTGCGCCCTCCGGTGACGGCGTAGGGCCGCACCAGCGAGCTGGAGTCGCCCCCCTCGTCCCGGGTGGGCGGGCGTCCCTGCCCCGGAACGCGTCCCTGGTCACCGGGCCACGGCCCCGACCCGCCGGGGCCGCCCGGGCCGCCGGGACCGCCGGGACCGCCTCCGAAGGGACTGCCTCGCTCCATGTCGCCGACCTCCGTCAGAGTCAGTCACGTCAATCACGCAATCACGCAATCACGGTCAATAACGGGCGGGCCCGGCGCCCATCTCGGGCACCGGCGGTCCCGCGTACGGCGGCTGCTGCTGGTCCGGGGAGCGCAGCGCGGGGGTCAGCACCCGGCCCACCCGCTCCACCAGCAGCGTCATCTCGTACGCGACCAGCCCGAGATCGCAGTCGGGCGCCGCGAGGACCGCGAACACCGACCCGTTCGTGATGGACATGACGAACAGCAGCCCGCGGTCCATCTCGACCACGGTCTGGTTCACGCCCCCCGCGTCGAAGATCTTCGCCGCGCCCTGCGTCAGGCTCATCAGCCCCGAGGCGATGGCCGAGAGCTGGTCCGCGCGCTCCGGCGGGAAGCCCGACGAGTACGCCATCGGCAGGCCGTCCGAGGAGACCACGACGGCGTGCGCGACCTTCGGAACACGGTCCGCGAAGTTCGTCACCAACCAGTTGAGATCCTGCCCGCTCACCGGGTGCCTCCTGTCTCGTCGTCGCCCTGCGACGGCGCCTCACCTGATGTGCCCCCGCCGCGAGCCTCGTTGCGCCCCCGGTGGACGCCGCGCTGCAGGCTCGAAAAACGGTTGCGCACGACATCGGCCGGCTGGCCGGATGCCTGTCCCTGCGCCGGGCCGCCCTCGCCGGACGGGCCCTGGCCCGCCTGGTCCTGGCCGGCCTGGCTCGCGGGGCCGCCCTGCGCCGGGGCGGCCGGCCCCTGCCCGTTGGCGGACAGGGCCGGGTTCGCCTGCCTGCCCACCGCGCCGGGGATGCGGTTCTTGCCGGGCACCCGCTTCGGCAGCCCGACTGCCGTCCGCGCGCCCTGCACGGGCTCCTGGGCGGCCTCGGCGGCGCGGAACCCCGCGTCCGCCGGGGACTCCCAGCCCTTGGCGGGGTCCTCGCCGGCCGCGCCGCCCGACCTGCGCTGGAACCATTCCGACTGCATCGCGTCGAAGATCGGCGAGCGCTCGGGCACCCGGGGCGGCGCCTTCGGCCGCTGCGCCTGCGGCGGGCCCTGCGGCGGTGCCTGCGCGGCGGGCGGCCGCGCGACGGCGGGCTGTGCGAGCGCGCCCTGGACGGGGTGCTCGTATCCGGACGGCTCGGGACGCGGCGGCTCCGGGACGGCGTCCTCCGGCAGGTTGGGCGCGGTCACGGTCGGGTCGTCCGGCCGTGCCGCGTCCGGCGCCGCCGGGTCGCCGATGTCCCCCCACGGGGCCCCGCCGTCGGGGACCTGGGGCTGCGCGCCGCTGGGGGAGCCGTCGGCGTACGGGGCGGCCGGCTGCGGGCCGGTGCCGCCGCCGACCTGCTGGAGCGGGCCCGTCTCCCAGGGGATCTGCCTGGGCGCGCCGTGCTCGGGCAGGATCGGCTGCGCCTCCGGGACGACCGACTGCGGAGCGGTGTGACGGCCCGGCCGGTAGAGCCCGTTGCCACCGCCGGTGTCCTGCCGGCCCTGCATCCGCTCGCTGCGGGGCTGGAACAGCCCGTTCGGCTGGCCCTGCTCCTCGGGCGACGGGATGGCGGGACGGCCCGGGAGCTGCGCGCCGGGCTGGCGGACGGGCAGTTCGCCCGGCCTGCGCGGCGGCTGCCGGTCGTCGCCCGCGTACGGGTCGCCCGGCGGGACGATCGGCTGGGCGCCGGTGCCGGGGACCGCGCGGTGCGCGCCGGACCCGCCGACTGCCGGGAAGGCACCGGTCCCGCCGACGGCCGGGAAGGAACCCGACCCCCCGACGGCCGGGAACGCGCCCGTCCCGCCGCCGGTGGCCGGCAGCGGCCCGGTCTCGCCCATCATCGGCTGCGGGCCGGTGCCGCGGACGGGCCGCTGCGGGCCGGTGCCGCCGACCATGGGGTGCGGGCCCGTCCCGCCCACCATGGGGTGCGCGCCGCTGCCCGCGACCGGCTGCGCTCCGGTACCGCCGAGCGAGGGGATCGGGCCCGAGCCGTCGTTCTGGCGGAACGCGCCGCCGACGCCGATGGCGGGCGGCTCGCCGGACGCGGTGAGCGCGGCGAGCCGGCCCTGGCCGCTCGGCTCGCGCGAGCCGAGGCCACGGGTGCCGATGCCCCCCGTCTCGCCGGGCGTGACGGCGGCGTCGGGCAGGACGACGAACGCGGTGAGGCCGCCGCCCTGCGCGGCGCGCAGCTCCACCCGGATGCCGTGCCGGACGGCCAGGCGGCCGACCACGAACAGGCCCATGCGGCGGGCGGCGGAGAAGTCGATGACGGGCGGGTTCGCGAGCCGCCAGTTGGCCTGCTCCAGCTCGTCGGGCGACATGCCGACGCCGTTGTCGGTGATCTGGAGCATCGAGCCGCCGCCGCTGAGCATCTGGCCGGAGACCGTCACCTTGGTGTCCTCCGAGGAGAACACCGTGGCGTTCTCCACCAGTTCGGCCAGCAGGTGGACGAGGTCGTTGACGACGGGCCCGGCGACGGTCATGTCGCCTTGAACCCGCAGGGCGATCCGCTCGTACTGCTCCACCTCGGACAGCGACGCCCGGACGACGTCGATGAGCGGCACCGCCTGGTTCCACCGGCGCACCTGCTCCTGCCCGCCCAAGACCAGGAGGTTCTCGCAGTTGCGGCGCATGCGGGTGGCGAGGTGGTCCAGCCGGAACAGGTTGGCGAGCTGCTCCTCGTCGCGCTCGCTCTGCTCCAGCTCCTCGATCAGGCGCAGCTGGCGCTCGATGAGCGACTGGCTGCGGCGCGAGAGGTTGACGAACATGGCGTTGATGTTGCCGCGCAGGACGGCCTCGTCGGCGGCGAGCCGGACCGCCTCGCGGTGAACCTCGTCGAAGGCCCGCGCGACCTGGCCGATCTCGTCGGTGGAGTCGATGTCGATGGGCTCGACCTCGATGCCGCCGGCGGCCGCCTCGGGGTCGCGCAGCCGGTCGACCAGACCGGGCAGCCGGGTGCTGGCCACCTCCAGCGCGCCCGACTGCAGCCGGCGCAGCGGCCGCACCAGCGACCGGGCGACGATGATGACGGTGACGAGGACGATCGCGAGGACGAGGAACAGCAGCACGCCGTCGCGGACGGCGGCGCTCTCGGCGTCCGAGCGCTCCTGCTCGGCCAGCGACGCCAGGTCGGCGGCCAGCTCCTGCTCGACCGCCCGCAGCCGGTCCACGCGCGCGGTGGCGTCGGAGGTCCAGCCGCGCGCGACGCGGGCGCCGAGCCTGACCTTCAGCTGCGCGGACGCGTCCGCGCGGGCGAGCGCCTGGAGCCGGGTGACCTCCGCGCGGTCCAGCTCGGGGCCGGTGACGGAGTCCTCGTAGAGGCGGAGCTGCGCGGGGGTGGCCGAGTTGCGGAAGGCGGCGGTGGCGGTGTTCATCGAGGCGCGGGCGTCGTCGACCGAGCGGCGGTCGATCGGCTCGAACCGGCCCTGCCAGAGGGCGGCGGAGACGAGGGCGCGCTCGCGGGACGCCGCGTCCTTGGCGCGCGCGACGTCCGCGAGGGCCAGCGCCTTCTGCGCGAGCTCGGGCGTGGGAGCGTCCTGGGAGGTCAGGATGTGGAAGCCGTTGAAGTCGGCGATGAACTCGCTGTACTTGTCGACGATCGGCCCGGGCGCGAGGCGCTCGGCCAGCTTGCGCAGCGGCGCGATGTCGTTGACGCGGTTGACGACGTTGCCGACGGCGAGCCTCAGGCCCGATCCGCCGCCGCCGACCTTGCCGGCGGCGTCCATCGCCTTGCGCGCGGCGGCGTCCACCGACTCCTGCCGCGTCTGGAGCGTCGCGGGGTCGACGGCGCGGTCGCCGCCGGCCGCCCGCTCGGCCAGCGCGTCGCGCTCGTTCTCCATTTCGTGCGCGAGCGCGGTCAGTTGCTTACCGAGAGTAGCCAACTGGCCCGTGCGCCGGTACGCGTCCGCGTTGTCCATGGAGACCGTGACCCGGTATCCGGCGAGCAGCGCGGCGACGATGGTCGGGACCGCGATGAGCGCGAACAGGCGCGTCGGCACGCGCCAGTTGCGCAGCCGGACCCGGCCTCCCAGAGACCCTCTGTGTCGAGTGTCCTCGCTGGCAGGCGGGGCTTGCTGGGGGGTCTGCGGGGCGATCTCCGCCCCTTCGGCTTTCCGCACTGCCCTCCGCTACCTCTCACTGGGTTGTCCGCTCGCGGCGCACGGTGACCTGAATGAGATTCGGGTCGGCGTCGCTCGCCCGCGGCACTGCGGACGAGCGCGGAACATTGCAACACAGAGCCACCATCATGGCCAACCCGAATGATCACACCGGTCTGGACTTGTGATGGACTGGATATCAATGTCACAGATTGTTAGGCATGTTCACATATGTCCACGTAAAAGCTTGCATCTCCCGGACGCCCTGTCCACGGGTGCGCTACGCTCCCCGCTCGGTTGAAAGATCAGCTTCAGTCAGCTTCCCCGCATATGGAGCGTTGCTCATGTCTGCTTCCCACCGCCGCGCGGCCCTCAGTGGCGCGCTCGCCATCGCGGTAGCGCTCTCCGCCGCCGCGTGCGGCGGCTCCGACGACAAGAAGTCGGCCAACGGTCTGGAGAAGGACCAGATCACCGTGGGCACCATGACCGTGGCCGACACCGCGCCCCTCCAACTCGCCATCTCCAAGGGCCTGTTCAAGGCGGAGGGCCTCAACGTCAAGACGCGCGTCGTCAGCGGCGGCGCGGAGGCCATCCCGCTGCTCAAGAGCGGGCAGCTCAACATCACCTTCGGCAACTACGTCTCGCTGCTCACCGCCTCGACCAAGGACGCCGGGTTCAAGCCCAGGATCGTCGCCGAGGGCTTCCAGAGCGGGCCGAAGACCCACACGCTGCTGGTCGCCAAGGACTCCTCCATCCACACGATGAAGGACCTCCAGGGCAAGAAGATCGGCGTCAACACCAAGCGCAACATCAGCACGCTGCTCGTGCGCGCCGCCGCCAAGCCCGACGGCCTGACCCTGGACGAGGACAAGAACTTCGTCGAGGTCGCGCCGCCCGCGATGGAGGCCGCGCTGAAGTCCGGCAGCGTCGACGCCGTCCAGGCGATCGAGCCGTTCGGCACCCAGATCCAGCAGTCGCTCGGCGCCCGCATGATCGCCGACCTGTCCAGCGGCCCGACCGCCGACTTCCCGATCGCCGGGTACGCCTCCACCCAGGCGTTCTCCGACAAGAACCCGAAGGTCGTCGCCGCGTTCCAGCGCGCGCTGGTGAAGGCGCAGGGCATGGCGGCCGACCGCAAGGTCGTGCAGGACGTCCTCCCGACGTACGCCAAGGGCATCGACGCCAAGGTCGCCTCGACCATGAGCTACGGCACGTACCCGACCTCGCTCAACGCCACCCGCCTCCAGCGCGTGGCCGACGTGATGCAGCAGTTCGCGTACGTCCCGAACCGCGTCGACATCAAGCCCCTCATCGCGTCCAGTTCATGAACCGACGCCGTATCGCACTCGGCGCCGCCGGGGTGGCAGGGGTGGTCCTCGTCCTGGAGGCCGCGAGCCGTACCGGCCTCGCGGACGAGACCGCCCTGCCCCCGATGTCGACCGTCCTGCGGGAGGCGTTCGAGCTCGGGGGCGACAACGACTTCCTCGTCGACCTCGGGGCGACGCTGAAGGCGTGGGCCGGCGGCCTGGCGCTGGCGGTGCTCGCGGCGGTCCCGCTGGGCGTGCTGCTCGGCTCGGTACCGCTGCTGGGCACCGCCTCGCGCGCCCTGGTCGAGCTGTGCCGCCCCATCCCCTCGGTCGCGCTGATCCCGCTCGCCATCATCATGTTCAGCTCGGTCACGCAGATGAAGATGTCGCTGATCTTCTACGCCTCGGTGTGGCCGATCCTCGTCAACACCCTCTACGCGCTCCGCGACGTCGACCCGGTCGCCAAGGAGAGCCTGCGCGCCTTCGGGTTCGGCACTCCGTCGGTGCTGTGGCGGGTCTCGCTGCCGAGCGCCGCGCCGTTCATCCTCACCGGCGTCCGGATCGCCGCGTCCGTCGCCCTCATCGTCGTGATCAGCACCGAGCTGCTGTCCGGCGGGGACAACGGCGTGGGAATCTACCTGACCGAGACGCAGGCCGGCGGCGGCCGCACCGACCTCATGCTGGCGGGCGCCTGCTGGGCGGGCGTGCTCGGCCTGCTCGCCAACGCGGGCCTGCTCCGGCTGGAGCGGATCGCGTTCCGCTGGCACTCCGCCCGCGCGGAGGGAGTCGCATGAGGGGGCTCAGACTGGCGCGGGGGTTCGTCGAGCGCGCCTGGCTCGTCGTCCTCGCCGTCGTGCTGTGGGAGATCACCACGCGCGTGGTGAAGGAGACCTACTTCCCGCCGCCCACGACGATCGTCAAGGCGCTGCACGAGATGTGGTTCTCGGGCCCGGCGTCGCGGTTGTTCCTGTCGGACAAGGCGGGGGACGACTTCTCCACCAGCCTGACCCACCTGTTCATCGGCTGGGCGGCGGCGGGCGTCGTCGGCGTGGCGGTCGGCGCCGCGATCGGGCGGTCCCAGGTCCTGCACGACCTGCTGGACCCGGCGCTGCAGTTCCTGCGCGCGGTGCCGCCGCCCACGCTGGTGCCGTTCTTCATCATGGTGTTCCAGCTCGGCGCGACCATGCAGGTCGTCACGATCGCGTTCGGCGTGGTGTGGCCGGTGCTGCTCAACACCTCCGACGGCGTCCGCACCGTGGACTCCCTCCAACTGGAGACGGCCCGCGTGTTCGGCGTCTCCCGGCTGCGCAGGCTCACGACGGTCATCCTCCCGGCGGCGTCGCCGAAGATCTTCGCGGGGCTGCGGGTGGCGCTGTCCTTCGCGCTGATCCTGATGGTCATCTCCGAGCTGTTCGGCAGCACCGCCGGGATCGGCTCCCAGCTCATCGGCGCGCAGCGCAACTTCGATCTGCCGCAGATGTGGGCGGGGATCGTCATGCTCGGCATACTGGGGTTCCTGTTCAACGCGGTCTTCATGCTGCTGGAGCGGCGCCTGCTGGCATGGCACGCAGGAGCCCGCAGGCTCGCGAGCTGACCCACCGTTACCCCCCGCACGACGCAAACACAGAAAAGGCGGCCGTGGTGCTCCAGATAACCGGCCTCACGCACTCCTACTCCGACGGCCACGTCGCGATCGACTCGCTCGACCTCACCGTGCGGGACGGCGAGCTGCTCAGCATCGTCGGCCCGTCCGGCTGCGGCAAGTCCACCCTGCTGCGCTGCGTCGCCGGGCTGATCCGGCCGACCGGCGGGACGATCACCCTCGACGGCGCGCCGGTCAGCGGCGTCCCGGACGACCTCGCCGTGGTGTTCCAGGACTACAGCCGCTCGCTGTTCCCCTGGCTGACCGTCCGCGACAACGTAGCGCTGCCGCTGCGCAGGCGCGGGAAGTCCCGCTCCGCGAGGCGCGCCGCCGCGCAGGAGGCCCTGGAGTCGGTGGGCCTCCCCGACGCGGGCCGCAAGTACCCGTGGCAGCTGTCGGGCGGCATGCAGCAGCGCGTGTCGATCGCGCGGGCCCTGGCCTACCGGCCGTCCCTGCTGCTGATGGACGAGCCGTTCGGGTCCGTCGACGCCCAGACCCGGGAGGACCTGGAGGACCTCGTCCTCCAGGTGCACCGGACCCAGAAGATGACGATCCTGCTGGTCACCCACGACATCGACGAGAGCGTCTACGTCGGCGACCGGGTCGTGGTCCTCAACCGCTCCCCCGCCCGCGTGCACGCCGACCTCCCGGTCGGCCTGCCCGCCGTGCGCGACCAGATCGAGACGCGGGGGATGCCCGAGTTCGTCCGCATGCGGGCCGAGGTGGGGCGGCTGGTGCGCGGCGGCGCGAAGGTGCCGGGCGCCGCGCCCGCCGCGCCCGGCCGCCGCTGACGGCGGGCCGCTGGAAGCCGCCGCTTCTCGGAGGCGGCGCGAACAACGCGAAGAAGCGAGACGGGCGAGCGCGGGCACCGGCGCCCATGCGGGGCCTCCGCTCTCCCCGGGGAACAACGAAGGGCGATTCATGCGCGTACTCATCGTGGGGGCCGGGATCGGCGGGCTCACCACCGCGTTGAGCCTGCACGAGGCCGGTGTCGAGGCGCTCGTCGTCGACTCCGCCGTCCGGCTGCGGCCGCTCGGCGTCGGCATCAACCTGCTGCCGCACGCGGTCCGCGAGCTCACCGAGCTGGGGCTGGGCGGCGAGCTGGCCGCGACCGGCGTGCCGACCGCCGAGATGGTGCATTTCGACCGGTTCGGCGGCCGGATCTGGGGCGAGCCGCGCGGGCGCGCCCTCGGCTACAACTGGCCGCAGTACTCGATCCACCGCGGCGAGCTGCAGATGGCGCTGCTCAACGCCGTCATCGGGCGGCTCGGCAAGGACGCGGTCCGCACCGGCACCGTGTTCGAGGGCTTCGAGCAGGACGGCACGGGCGTGCGGGCGACCCTGCGCGACCGGACGTCCGGCGCCGCCGAGACCGTCCGGGCCGACGTGCTGGTCGGCGCGGACGGCCTGCACTCCACCGTCCGCAAGCAGCTCCACCCCGGCGAGGGCGCGCCGCTGTGGAACGGCATCCGGATGTGGCGGGGCATCGCCGAGGGCGAGCCCTTCCTGACCGGCCGGACGATGGCCGTCGCGGGCAGCAACACCGCGTCCAAGATGGTCGTCTACCCCATCTCCAAGCAGGCGGAGCGGCGCGGGAAGGCCCTGCTCAACTGGGTGGCGGAGGTCAAGCTGGCCGACGACCGGCTGGAGCGCGCCGCCGACTGGAACCGCACGGGCCGCCTTGAGGACGTCCTCCCCCACTTCCAGGACTGGACGTTCGGCTGGCTCGACATCCCGGCGCTCCTGGCCGCGTCGGCGGAGATCCTGGAATACCCGATGGTGGACCGGGATCCCCTGGACCGCTGGACGTTCGGCCGGGTCACCCTCCTCGGCGACGCCGCCCACCCCATGTACCCGATCGGCTCCAACGGCGGTTCCCAGGCCGTCCTGGACGCGCGCGTCCTGGTGCACCGGCTGGCCGGGGCCGCCGACCCCGCCGAGGGCCTGCTCGCCTACGAGCGCGACCGCCGGGAGACGGTCAACGCGATCGTCCTGGCCTGCCGCGACATGCCCGCCGACCGCATCCTGCACACCGTCAGCGAGCGCGCCCCGGAGGGCTTCACCTCCATCGAGGACGTCCTGGACCCGGAGGAGCTGACCACCATCACCGGCGCCTACCGCCAGACGTCCTTCTCGGACGTGGAGGCCCTGAACGCCCGCCCGTCCTACAGCAAGACGGCCTGACCCCCGCCAACCTCACCTCGCGGCGAAGCCGCTGGGGTCCGCCCCCAGAAGCAGCAGCGTCTTGCGGCGGGTCGTTGCTATGGCCCCCGTCACAACAACGACCCGCCGCTCGCCATGCGGTGGGCGGTGCCCGGGCCGGTCAGAGGGCGACCGCGGCCAGGCGGGTGTTCATGGCGTGGGTCGCGCGGTCGTAGGCGGACGGGTCGTCGAGGAGGAGGGCGCGGGCGGCGGCGGTGCGGCAGACGGCGTCCAACTCGAAGGCCAGCTGGGCGACGTCGGTGGCGGCGTCGATCTCGCCGAGGTCCCGGGCCTCGCGCAGGCAGCGTTCGAGGAAGCCGTGCCAGTCGCGCTGCGACGAGGCGATGGCGTCGCGGACGCGGCCGGGGCGCGCGTCGAACTCGGCCGTCGTGGAGTAGAAGAAGCAGCCGCCGGGGAACACGGGTGCGCGCTGGTAGCGCTGCCAGGCGTCCAGGAGGGCGCGGACGCGGCGCAGGCCCTCCGGAGCGGCGAGCGCGGGCTGGACGACGTGCTCGCGGTACACCTCGACCGCCCTGCGGACGGTCGCGAGCTGGAGCTCCTCCTTGGAGCCGAAGTGGGTGAACACGCCGCTCTTGCTGATCCTCAGCTCGGTGGCGAGCCGCCCGATCGACAGTCCCTCCAGGCCCTCCGCGGAGGCGATGTCCGCGGCGCGGCCGAGGATGACCCTGCGCGTCTGCTCCCCCTTGAGGAGCCGTCCGTCGGTGCCCATGCCATGAATCTGCACGATCGTTCGTCCAAAGTCAACGGACGGGACCCCTTGACGACGGCGCCCCCGGAAGAAGAAAGTACGACCGTTCGTTTATTTTCTTTGGAGGGGCATCCCATGACCGCCGAGTCCGTCCTGGCCCCGCCGGCCGCGGGCACCGCCGCGCGACGCGGCGTCCCGCTGCTGGCCGCCGGGGCGACGTTCCTGGCCATGCTCGACGCGACCGTCGCCAACCTGGCCGTCCCCGACCTGCACGCCGACTTCCCGGCCGCCTCGCTCTCCGGCCTGACCTGGGTGATCACCCTGTACGCCGTCCTGTTCGCGGCGCTGCTCGCTCCGGCCGGACGGCTGGCCGATGTCGTCGGGCGGCGGGCGCTGTTCCAGGCCGGGGTCGGGCTGTTCACCCTCGCCTCGCTGGCCTGCGCGGCCGCCCCGAACGTCCCGGTTTTGCTGGCCACGCGCGGCGTGCAGGGCGCCGCCGCGGCCGCGATGATCCCCGCGTCCCTCGCGCTGCTGCTGCACGACACGCCACCGGAGCGCCGCGCGCGCGCCATCGGGCTGTGGAGCGCGGCGGGCGCGTTCGCCGCCGCCATCGGCCCCAGCCTGGGCGGGGTGCTGGTGGACGCGTTCGGCTGGCGCTCGCTGTTCGCCATCAACCTCCCGGTCGGCGCCGCGATGCTGCTGGCCGGGCTGCGCCTGCCCCGCGCCTCCGGCGGCCGCGGCCGGCTGCCCGACCTCGCCGGGACGCTCCTGCTCGGCGGCGGCGTGGGCGGGCTCGCCCTCGGCGTGACCCAGACCCGGGACTGGGCCTGGACGGACGCCCGGACGCTCGGCCTGCTGCTCGGCGGCGCGGCCCTCATCGCGCTCGCGCTGCGGCGGTCGGCGCGGCACCCCGTCCCGGCGCTGGAGATCTCGCTGTGGCGCAGCCGCTCGTTCGCCGTCGCCAACGCGGCCTCGTTCCTGTACGGGACGGCCCTGTACTCGTGGCTGCTGCTCGGCGTGCTCTTCGTCACCGACCAGTGGCACTACTCCGTCCTCAAGGCGGGCTTCGCCTCGACGCCCGGCGCGCTCACCGCCACCGCCGCGGCGATAGCGACGGGCCGGCTCACCGGCCGCCTCGGCGCCCGTCCCGCCGTGGCCGGCGGCGCCCTGACCATGGTGGCCGCCGGGATCTGGACGTGCGCCGCGCTCCCCGCCGAGCCGCACTTCCTGACCTTCTGGCTCCCCGTCGGGCTCCTCGTCGGGGCGGGCATGGGCGCGGTCGGCACGGGCACCGCCACCGCCGCCGCACTGTCGGTCGGGCCGCTGCGGTTCGCGGGCGCGACCGGCCTCAACACCACGGCCCGCCAACTCGGCGGCGCCCTCGGCATCGCCGTCCTGGCCGCGCTGCTGCCGAGCCCGGCGAGCCACGGCGACTACACGTCCGTCTACCTGTTCTGCACCCTCGCCGCCGCAGGCGCCGCCCTCACCGGACTCCTACTGAACGTCCGCGCTCCCCGCCCCACCGACGATTGACAGCGCCGATGCAGACGACCACACCTCCCGGCAGTGCCTGACCGCCTTCGAGCCCTCAACGGAATCTGCACGGCCCCTGACCGGCAGACGCCCACCTGCACTCACCAAAGCCACCACCACCGTCTCGTCCGCCCACGCAACCAGCACGCGCCACCCCGCCTGCACTCCTCACGCCGCCACCATCACCCACCCCCACACCGCCACCTCCAACAC
>NZ_SMKU01000136.1 GCF_004349215.1 Actinomadura rubrisoli
GGCCCCCACCCCCGTGGCCAGGACCGGACGCGTTTCCTCGTAAACCACCCGTCCGCCACGACCAGCCGCCCCGTCCCGGCGAGACCGTCACGCCACCGATCGTCTTCGCCGCGTGGTCGCCAGGGTGAACCCTGTACGACGCACCGGAATCACCAGGTTCGGCGGCCTAAAGACAGGTCCAGCAATAAAGCCGATCTCCCGCGTCACGTGCCCGCCTGGCGAGGTGAACCAACTCCTTGGCCAGCGGTTCGATGTCATCGGCGCGAACTCCGGCGAGTTCCTCGGCCTGCACCCATTCGGTGACCACTCTCGATACGTCCGCGTCGAACACTCCCGCAAGCGCGTCCCGCGTCGTATTGTCAAGCTCCGATACCCACGGCCCGGTCCCCCAAGGGTCATTTTCATCTCCGAGGTCGTCCGGACCGGGAGGCGGAGTAGCGGGCCACACCGTCTTTTCCTCAACGAGCTCTACTGTCCACGGCACCTGTTTGATGGCCGCGATCAATTGCCCCAGGACGACGCATACGTCGATGCCCTTGGCCTCGACTCCGTCGAAGGCGGGCGACCGCGTGCCCACAAGCGGACCGCCATCCAAACGTCTCAGCGCCTGCACCACTGATTCCGCATCGGCCGCGCGGAAGTAGTCGGTCAGAACCCCCACCAGGTTTCCTTCCTCCAGTACGCCAGATCTCCCGGCAAGCAGTAGATCAGACGTTACCGACACAAGTCGCCGAGGTAGCGGACCTTCGATGGAAACCCACGGTGAGATCAGTGCGGAATCCCCATCCGCGCGGCCAGCCCGCGGAGTTCTCGACCGAGCGAGGCGCCCTGCGTCTGCCGGACGAGGGTCGCGACCGTCTCTCCCACGGCCGCCGAGTTGCGAATCTTGTGCGGGGCGACTTCTTCGGCGCGGAGCAGCCAGCCCGCCGCGTCCTTGTGGGTCCGCTTGTCGCGGGCCAGGCCGCGGCCGACATCGGCGAGGAATGTGGCGTGCCGCCCCCGGCGCGGCTCCAGCTTGGCCTCATCCACGTTCTTCGCCAGCCCCAGCAGGTCGCCGCTGCTCGCGCCGCGCTCGGTGGCCAGCGCGACCTTCCACACCCCCACATTCGTCTTCGAGAAGGCGCCCCAGTTCAGGCCCGGCGTGTCAGGCACGCGCGTCGCCTGCTCGTCCGCCTGCCGCATCCAGTGCTCCGCGCGGTCGTAGTCGTAGATGACCGTGGCCGTCATCGACGCCGCCAGCGTGAGCATGCCGAGCACCTGTACCCCGAGGTCGTCGTGGACATGGGGCTCCAGCGCGTTCGCGGCGTGTTCGGCCGCGGTCAGGGCCACGTCGCGGGCGGTCGTCGGCATCGTGTGGATCCGGAGGGACGCGGCCTTCCCCGTCACCACCGGGTCGTCGAGGATGGCGGCGACCTCCGCCGCACGCATGGCGGCGACGTGGGCGAGGTCTCCGTGACCGAGGTCCTTGCTCGTGAACGTCGCCGCTTGGAATGCCTCGACCAAGGTTTCCAGCGCGAGCCGGTAGGCGGGTTCATCGGTTGGGGCGCACGCGTGGACGTGGAGTTCGTCGATGAGCGCGGGAAGCTTCTGGCCGACCTCGATGTGCTTGTACTCGCTGCGATCGATGCGGCCCATCTCCGCGACCAGCTCCGCGAGCGGCCGGGCATGGTCGGCGGCGGGGGCCGTCAGGGAGTTCGTCATCAACGCTGCCCTGACGGCCGGCACCGTGGCGTGCGGTGCGGCCCGTACCGGATCTGCCGTCAGATGCGGACCGCCGATCAGGTCGGCTTCGGAGATGCGCAGGGCGGTGGCGATGGCGGAGATGTGGGATCGCCGGCCGAGCGCGGCTTTGCCGTTCTCGATTTTGGAGAGGAAGCCTTTGCTCAGGCCGGACAGTCCGGCGAGTTGGGCAAGGCTCATGCCGCGCCAGCGGCGCAGGGTTCGGAGCCGAGCTCCGATGGTCATCTCGTCATGCATCGGCTCGCACCCTTCCTGGCGTCTCAACAATTTCAGGCTACGGCGCGAGCCGAGTCGCGTCAGGGTGGTTCTGGACCGGGCTTGCGTTGCGGGCGCAGCCCGGGGTCGGCTTCGCCGCTGGCGGTCCGCCGCCGTTCGCGCTCTCGTGCGGCGGTCAGCGTTCACTGGTCACCTCCGTGTGGACGCGGCGGCACGCACGCCGGGGGGTCGCTGCGTGCCGCCGCGCCGTGGTGGGGCCGCCCGGCCGGCGGGGGCGGTGTATGCCGGCCGGGCGGCGGGCACGGGCCGCTGGGTGCCCATCCAGGGACCCGTGCCGGTCGTGCAGCTTCGCTCACAGCCCCCGACGAGCCGGGCGTTGACTGCACGACGATTGGGTGGGCGCGGCGACCGCCCGGCGAGAGGGATCACCGCGCCCACCGTCAGTGCCCCGCCTTCGTGACCCGGACGGGGAGGGGGCGCGGCTCCCAGATGCGCGGAGCCGCGGCGAGCAGGTGGAGGTAGGCGTGTTCGCGGACCCGCTCGTCGCCGGAGTCCAGGGCCGCGAGGGTCTGCTGCCACAGATCGTGGCTCAGCGACATGAACCCGGTCTCGTGCGCGCCCGACCCGGAGCTCACGACTCCACCTCGCGGAGGACGTGCATGATGCGGTCGGCGACGCCGGGCGTCTCCGTCAGCGGACCGATGACCTGGCCGCTCCATGCCCACCTGTACGCGGCGTCATCGACGCCGACGTCGTCGTTCAGACCGGGTTCGCGCGGGTTCCGCACATGCACGACCTGCTTGCGCCCCTTGGGCGCCCGGACCGTGGCCTCCCAGCCCCGCCCCCTGAGCTCGGCCGCGAGCCGCTCCAGATGCGCAGTCGTTAACGCGTTCATAGGCAGGACTGTACGAAGGCGATGACACGCTGCGTTGCCAAGTGGCAACGCAGCGCATTCGCTAGTGCGGGACGCCCATCCTCGCCGCCATTCCGCGCAGCTCACGGCCTTGCGCGGCGACACGCGCCTGTTCCAGCATCACCGCGACCGACTCGCGAACCTTGACGTCGTTACGGAAGCGCTGCGGAGCGACGACCTCACTGCGGCGGAACCAGCGCACAGCCTCGTCGCGCCACTTCGGGTCGCGCGCCAAGCCGCGTCCCACATCCGCGAGGAAGCACGTCTTGCGCGCTAGGTTCTGGTCCAGCTTCTCCTCGTCCACGAACTTGGTCAGCTCGAAGACCTCGCCACCGATCTTGCCGCACTCGACCCCGACGGTGACGTTCCAGATCGCCACGTTCGTCGCCCCGAACGCCTGCCAGTTTCGCTCCAGGTCGTCGGGCACCTGGCCGGCCAGTTCCCGCGCCTCGGCCAGCCAGTGCTCGGCGGCATCGGAGTCTCGGCTGGCGGCCGACGCCAGCGCCGCGTTCAGGGTGAGCATGCCCAGCACCTGACGGCCCTCAGCGTCGTGGACGTGGGGCTCAAGTCGGTCCGCCGCCCGCTCGGCCATCGCCTTCACCCGGTGCCAGTTGCTCGGACTCGGGCGGACCAGCGAGAACGCCGCCTTGCCGCGCGCGATCGGATCGTCCAGCAGGACGGCCGCCTCATCCGCGTGCATTGCGGCGATGTGGCCGAGGTCGGGATGGCGCAGCGTCCGCGCCATCCCCGCAGCGCACATGTACGCCTCCACCAGGACCTCAAGGGCGAGGCGCTGCGCCCTCTCGTCACCCGCCTGCCCGACGTGCCAGTGCAGTTCGTCAATGACGTCGGGCAGATCCTCCCCGACCCGGATGTAGTTGTACCTGCGACGCTCCTGCTCGATGGGTCCCCCCATCAAGGCTGCGAGTTCAGAGAGGGGTCGGGCACGATCCACCACGGGGTCGGAATGGAAGCCGTTGGTTTCCAGAGCCACGCGGAGCGGTGGGATGTAGTCATGCGGTCCGGCCTGTGCGGGGTCGGCCCCAAGGTGGGGGCCGCCGACCAGATCGGTCTCCGATACGCGCAGCGCGGATGCAAGGGCGGAGATGTGGGATCGGCGGTCCAGTGCGCGTAGGCCGCGCTCGGCACGGGACAGGAAGCTCTTGCTCAGTCCGGACAGTCCGGCGACTTCGTCCAAGCTCATGCCGCGCCAGCGGCGCAGGGTTCGGAGCCGAGCTCCGATGGTCATCTCGTCATGCATCGGCCTCGCACCCTTCCTGGCGTCACGACAACCCCAGGCTACGGCGAGAGGCGGGTCTCGTCAGGACGCTCCCGGAACGGGCCCGCATCGCGGGCACGGCGCCCGTCCTCGCATGCCCTCGGCAAGGCTGATCACTTCGCCCTGTCCCAGGCATTGCGGACACAGTCCGGATTCGGCGACCGCGGCGTGCCAGCCGAACGGCCGGCGCTCCGTCGGGTCCGGCGGCTCGATCTCCGGGGCCTGGCCGTCCTCGTTGCCGGTGCCCTCGCAGTACCAGCAGTTCACCTCGATCCAGAACCTGTCGCGGCCGACCATCACCAGCCGCCGGGTGCCGTGGCAGTAACCGCAGGTGGGGGCGTTCCAGTCGCGCATCAGAGCGGCCCCGATCCTTTGAAGGCGGGGCACTTCGCCCGCGTGCGTCTCACGTGGGCTTCTTTGCCGCATCTGCGGGGACGGCGGTCTTGATCCCTGGCCACGGGCTGACGATAGGACTCCGAGGCGGCCGTGGAAATGACCCATACGGTGATGCGCTGGTACCCGGCCGTCCGTTCAGGTGGTGATCGCGGTGATGAGCTCGTCGCGGCCTCTGGCGCCGGTCTTGCGGAAGATGGCTCTCAGGTGGTCGTTGACGGTGTAGAGCGAGAGATCGAGGCGCCGGGCGATCTGCTTGGGCGCCATCCCCTCGCGCAGGTGGACGATGACCTGGCGTTCACGGGCAGTGATGCCGTACCAGTCGCAGAAGGCGGGGAACAACTGCTCGGCCGTCGCCGCCTGGATGATGACCGCCACGTCTCCGGTGCAGCCGTCGCCGAGAGGCTGTGCGTCGCAGGCGAGCCATCGGCCGTGGCTCGCGGCCGGGCCGACGATCAGCGGAGGAGGGAAGCGTGCGTCCTGCGCGTGTTTGCGTGCCTGCATCGAGAGGGCGAACATGTAGGGCTCGGTCGTCCAGTCCAGGGGACGGCCCCGCAACTGCTGCCGCCATCCGTGCGCCGGAGGGGTCACCGCGCGGGGTTCGTGATCGGGGCCGACGATGATCACTCCGGTCGGCGGGGCCGGGTCGGCCGGGACGAGCGGTCCGGCGGTGACGTAGGCGCGCAGGGCTGCTATCAGGGTCGGCGCGAGATGGGCCGCGCGGCTCACCTCCTCGTCCTCGAACGGCCTGCCTCCTTGCGCGCGCAGGAGGACGAGGCAGCCCCACACGCCCCGGGCGTCCCGCAGCAGCAGGCGCAGCTCGCTTCCCACCCCGTGGCTGGCGAGCAGGCGCCGCGCCAGCAGGTCGCGGTGGCCGCCGCCATCCGCCCCCGTCACACCTGCGGGGACGGGCCGTTGGACGAGCTCTCGCGGAGTGCAGGGGTCCTCGCCCGCGTAGGCGGCGCGCAGCAGCGCGAGGCCGAGGGCCGGATCGTACCGATGCCGGAAGCTGAACGACGCCGGGCCGAAGCCCGCTCCGGGGTTGCTGCCCACCAGGCTCAACGCGTCGTGCGCGACGACGGGCGCAAGCGCCCGCGAGACGGCCTCTCCGAGGTCGTCCGCGCTCGCCCCCTGCCTGGCCGCCGCACACAGTTCCCCTAACCGTGCCACGCGGCCAAGTCTCGCCCGCCTCCACCGGAACGGCAAACGAGATCATGGGGCCGTCGACCCCCAAAGTCTTGGGATGGTCCCGCGTCCGGTGTTCGAGCGACCGTTGTGCCTCTGATGCCGACGACGGCGTCACCACCGATCTGGGAGGGACCTCCATGAGTCCGACTTTCGTCCTGGTGCACGGCTCGAACGGCAACGCCCGGTCCTGGGCGGGCATCCAGCGCGAGCTGGTGCTGAGGGGGCACCGCTCGCTCGCCGTCGACCTGCCGGGACACGGCGCGGGCGCCGGTCTGTCGGCGTCCTATCAGGCGCCCCAGGACCTCGCCGCCTTCGCCGCCGAGCCATCGCCGCTGGCGGACGTGACGCACGCCGACTGGGTGGAGCACGTGATCGGCGTCGTGCGCCGGGCCCGGGAGCACGGTCCCGTGATCCTGGTCGGGCACAGCCGCGGCGGGGTGGTGGTGACAC
Source organism: Actinomadura rubrisoli (assembly GCF_004349215.1). GTDB lineage: Bacteria > Actinomycetota > Actinomycetes > Streptosporangiales > Streptosporangiaceae > Spirillospora > Spirillospora rubrisoli. Next base: position 6,180 of record NZ_SMKU01000136.1, read on the forward strand.
CCGTCGCCAACGCGATCCCCGACCTCCTGGAGCGGACGGTGTACATCGCCGCCTGGTGCTGCGTGGACAGTACGGCCGAGGAGTACATGCGGGGGCCGGAGTGGGCCACCAGCGCACTCCACCTGACCAAGACGCAGGGCTTCGTGGCCGCCGACCCGGCGGAGCTCGGCGTCCTGCGGTTCAACTGGCGCCTCGCCGACGCCGGCCTGCTCGCGGCGCTGAAGGAGGCGCTCCTCGCCGACGGCACGGACCAGCAGTTCTTCGCGATGCTCAACGGATTCGAGCCGGACGAGATCCTGGACTTCGGCACCGACCGCGCCGACGCCGACACCTGGGGCCGGGTCCCGCACACCTACGTCCGCCTCACAAAGGACCTGAGCATGCCGCTGACCCTCCAAGACCGCCTCATCAAGGAGGCCGACGCGCTCACCCCGGCCAGTCCGTTCGAGGTGCACTCGCTGGACACCAGCCACGGCGGCATCGGCCTCCGCGCACGCGAGCTCGCCGACATCCTGCACGACTCGGCGCGGCGGGCGGTGGCCTGAGGATCCCACAGCCACTCCGGTCGTGCCTGATCGGCTCGGCGTCTCTTAGGGTTCGTGACTGTGTATTGGTTGCGTGGTCGGTCCTTCTTCGCGGCGCGCTGGAGACGGGCCGCCGCCGTCGGTCTGCTGGTGTGCACAGCCTGCGCTTGCGGTATCAGGCCGACCGGGATCATCGGGGCAGGCGACCTGCCGGTCGCTCATGGGGTCGCGACGTCGATGCACATCTTCCTCGTCAAGAAGGGACAGCTGGTCCGTGTAGAGCGTCCCGGGCTGCCCGGCCATCCAGGACTCGGGGTGAGGCAACTGATGGTGCCGCCCACGTCCGCCGAACGACGCGCGGGACTCGCCAACGTCGTTCCCGCCCTGGACCCCCGGACGGGTATGGAGGAGCGGCCGCCCGATGAGCTGACGGTGTACGTGGCCAGACCGTCGACCTGGTCCCGGTTGGCCATCGCCCAGGTCGCCTGCACCGCCGAGGCGGATCCCGGTGTCCGCAGAGCGATGATCGTCGGGCTCGCCATCAGGGACGACGAGAAGATCGCCGGTGTCCGGCACGTACCGGAAATCGGTCTCCTCAACGCCAAAGGCGACAGCTGGCCCACGTTCGGCTGCGGCCAGTTCCGCGACCTCATCGCTCCTTCGAGCAGGCCGTGACGAGCGCGGGCGCGCGAGGAGAGCGGCCCGAGATCGGTCACCCGACGGCATACCCCGCACGACTCGGCGCGGCGGGTGGCCTAGTGAGCGCCTAGCCGATGAGGGCCTGGGTGATCTGCCGGGTGGTCTGGGCGGCGACCCGGGGATTCACGGCGGCGTAGGAGGTGTAGGCGTTCAGGCCGGTGGCCAAGGCCCAGCCGCGTCCGCGGGTCCAGGTGGCGTCGTCCACGCCTAGCGCGGCCCGGAAGGCGGCCCGGGTCCCGGCCGACATCAGCGTGAAGGCGATGATCAAGTCGCGGGCCGGGTCGCCGATGCCGAGCTCCCCGAAGTCGATGACCGCGCTGAGACGGCCGTCGACGGTGAGCAGGTTGCCGGTGTGGAAGTCGCCGTGGAACCAGACCGCGGGGCGGCCCCACCCGGGGGCGCTCAGCGCCTGGTCCCACAGTTCGGTCATGGCCGCGGTGTCGAACACGCCGTCGACGTCGGCGATGGCGGCTCGGGTCTCGCGGTCCCGGTCCGCCAGCGGCTCGACGGTGAGGTCCGCGCGGGCACCCTCGTCCGGCATGTCCTCGGGCGTGAACTGCTGGAGGGCGGTGAGGAACTCCGCCAGTCCGACGGCGGTCTCGGACGAGTCGGACAGCGCCTCGACGGTCGCCACCTCGCCGTCCAGCCAATGGGACACCGCCCAGGGCCACGGATAGCCGAAGGCGGGCTCACCCACCCCGGCCGGTACCGGAATGGCCAGCGGAAGGTGCGGAGCCAGCCGGGGCAGCCATTCGGCCTCCTTCCTGGCCTGCCCGATGGCGTCGGCGTGGCGGGGCAGCCGGACGGAGAGCTCCTCGCCCAGCCGGTAGATCACATGGTCCGACCCGGCCGGGTCGAGCAGCTCCAAAGGCAGCCGGGTCCACTGGGGGAACTGCGTATCGACCAGTTTCCTGACCAGTGCCGCATCGATTGCGGGACGGTGGTCCGCACTTGCTTCGGTCGTCATGGGCAGCCCCTAGATAGGCCCGCTGCGTGCGGCGGGCACCCGGGGCCATCACAGTGCGTCGCGGGACCGGCTGTCGACTGAATTTCAAGCCGCCTCAATCATGCAGGCGCGCCAGCCGCACCTCCGTCTTGCCGTCGTTCTCGTCGGTGGCCAGCCACCGGTAGGCGCTGAACTCCACGGTCTCGCGGCGGTCGGTGATGATGACCCGGTTGAGGAACCATCCGGACTTGTTCCCGGAGTTGTCGTGGCCGATCAGGATGGAGGTCATCCGACCGACCGGGGTCAGGTCGATCACGAAGCGGTCGATGGCGCCGTTCTCGAAGTTGTCCCTGGAGTCGTCGAGCCTGACCGGCCCTGCGGAGCCGTCATCGCCGTAGAGGGTGATGGAGACGTTGGCGTCCGTCCCGGAGTTCTCGATGTTGCCGGTCTCCACCGTGATCTCGTACCGGTCCATGGGGGCTCCCTTGCGTTCCGGGGTCTCCTGCTCACCCTGTGCACTATGCGTAGCAAGGACATGCCCCCAGCTCATACGCCCCAACCGAAGCCGCTAAGTACTCTTTGTATCCATACGGTTACTACTTCCTGGTCTAGGGTGCTGCGGTTCAGAAGATGCTCAGACGGTTACTCAGGGCCTCAGCGCCCCGCACTTCCTGGCCGGCGTTGATGTGGACGAGCACGTTGGGAAGGTCGGCCAGCGGAGACACGTCGAGTCCTGGCGCGGCGCCGTTCAGGTAGATCAGTTCGAGGTTCCGCAGGGCCGCGAGGGGGCGTAGATCCGTAAGGCGTTTGCAGCCGATGAGATGCAATTCCTGCAAGTGGGAGAGGTTTTCCAGTGGGGTCAGGTCGTCGATGCGGGTCCGGGACAGATCGACCGAGGTGAGGTTGGTCAGCGAGGAGAGCGGCCCGAGGTCGGTCACCCAGTCGCAATCATTCACATAGAGAGCGCGAAGGCCTGGGGCCGCCTCGCGGATCCCCTCCAACCCGTCGGCCAGCCGGGAGCCGCTAACGCCGAGGGCTTTCATCTTGTGAAGGGAAGGGAGCGAGGTGAGATGGTGGCAGCCGTCCATCGACAGGACAATCAGTTGCGCCTGCCGTTCAACCGGCGAGTAGTCGGTGACGGCGGCGCAGTCGGAGAGCGAGAGTGCGTAGAGCCGTGGCAGGTGATCCAGGAAACCGAGGTCTCCGAGGCCGGGAGAAGAGAAGCTGAGATTCTTGAGCGAGGGCAGCGTCGGTAGGAGGGCGGCATCGGCCCCCGGCTCGTCGTAGTGCAGATGGAGACCAGTCAGGGTGTGGTTATGGCGCGTGAGGAACTCGAAGCCGGTGAAATCCTTCGCGTAGACGTGCAGGTTGCCGAGCGGAGCCACCTTCCCTAGCGCTTCCAGTTGCTGGGGAGAATGATGCAGGGACAGCCGGGCCCCGGCGGGCAGGCGGGCAAGAACGCGGGCGGCGTACTGGTCGGCGTCGAAGTAGCCCCAGGCTGTCCTCAGCTCCTCTCGGACGCTCCAGCGCTCGTCGGAGGCATACCGGGCGAGGACGTCGAGTGCCTCGGGGCCGTTGATCAGCCAGGCCGCGCGGACGGTCGCTGTCGCGGCCTTCTCCGTGAGTCCCTCCAGGGTCTCGGGGAAACGGGAAAGGACCGGCTCTCCGGCTGTGGCGAGGGAGCGGGCCGTTGCATCGTCGGTCGGTGGGATCAGGTCGTCCAGGCAATGGTCGAGGTCGGCGCGCACGTCGGTGGGGATCGACGGGAGTGTTTCCAGGCAGGCGACGGCTACCAGCTTGAGGGTACGAGCGCAGTCGGGCTCGTTGCGGGCGCGGTCGAGGATGCCGGTGATCAGTTCGCGGCGCAGCGGATCGTTGGCGTGGCCGGCGGCCATGACGACGGTCTCGCGCCAGGTGTCGTGGTGGGCGTTCTGGACGAGCAGGTCCATGTCTCCGAGGTCGGCGGCCTGCTTGGCGGCGAGGTACTCCTGGACGGTCCGGTGGACGAAGTCGATGCGTCCCGGTACCGGTTCGCGGAGCACGCCGCTGCGCTGGAGAAGGAGGTCGAGGGCGTCGCGTGCCTGCACGCGGATCCGGGGCATCGAGGCCAGGCGGTCGGTGACGAGGCGCTCGACCGTGGGCTTCGGCAGCTCGACGCGGTCGCTGGCCGACAGGTGCCAGGCGATGTCCTGGAGGATGCGGACCTTCTCGTCCCGTTCGAGGGTGCTCGTGATGCCCCGCTTGGTGTCGCGGGTCTCCAGGAGCATGTCGAGGACGGCGGCGTAGAGGCCCATGCGGTTGCGGGGGAGGGCCTCGCGGTCCAGGTTGAGCGCGCACAGCATCGCGGCGAGCAGGGGGCTGGACGCCAGCGTCCGTAAGTGCGGGGCCGATTCCAGCCTGGCCAGGAGACCGGCCTCGTAGGAGGGGAGGCGTTCCGGCGCGCAGGGGAGAGCCGCGCAGTCGCGGACGGCGTTGTGCCAGTGCTGGATCAGGGCGCGGAGGTCGGAGGGGGCGAGCTGCTCCAGGAAGGCGGTCGCGAAGCCCTCGGCGCGCAGCCAGTCCGAGCCCGCGGCGGCCGGACGGGACGTGACGATGACCTGGATCGAGGGGTATTCCTGGATGATCCCCTGGAGCCAGTTCCGGACGGCGTGGCGCTCGGCGTCCGGCACCTCGTCCACGCCGTCCACCAGGAGGAGCACGCGGCCCGACAGCAGGCGGCGATACGCCCAGCCGCGCGGCATGAGCCCGGCCAGAGGTCCGGCGGCGCCGTCGAGGAACTCCTCGGGGCGCGGGAGCGGGCCGCCCGCGTAGCTCCGCAGCTTGATGAGGAAGGGCACGGCGCCGTTCCATCCGGCGAGGGGGCCGGTGAACGTGCCCCGCGCGGCGGTGACCGCGAGCCAGCGGAGCAGGGTGCTCTTGCCGCCGCCCGCCTCGCCCCGCACCAGTATCAGACGGTGCTTGCCCAGTGCCGACTCGACGCGCATCGCGCCGGTGCGGGTCTCGTCGTGCCATTCGCCCATGGCGACGGCCCGCGGTCGTGACCGGCGGCTGCCCTGGGCGTTCTCGTCGGAGACGTTCAGGCTGATGTAGGCGACGCTGAGCGTGGTCTGCGGACGGGTGAAGCGCTCGAAGCGGACGCCGAACAGTTCGAGCGTGTCGAGGGACCTGCTGATGGAGGAGAGGTAGCGGCGGGTGAACTCGTCGTCGTCCGACTCGCCCTCGGGTGCCGTCAGGGTCCGGGCCGGCAGCCGGGACAGGACCGCCTGCACCTGGTCGGCCAGCCCGGTGAGGCGGCTCAGCGTCTCGGCGGACGCGCGGGGTCCGAACTGCGGCAGGTGGACGATGATGCGGGCCAGGCAGTCGCAGCACTCGTCCAGGACGGTCTCGTAGAGGCGGGCCCCGGCCTCGCCCAGCTCGAACTCGGCCTTGCGGGCGGGCAGGCGGGAGCGTAGGGAGCGCGACAGCCTGACGGGGTCGGCGTCGGCGGCGAAGAACGCCTCGTCGGACAGGTCCGCCGCGTCCAGGGTCAGGACGGCCTGGTGGAGCGCGGCCTGGCGGTCGCCGTCGGTGAGCCCGCGGAACTCGCCTCTGGCGAAGGTGAGGAGCCGCTCGGCGACGGCGTCGGCGATGCCGTCGAACTGGCGCTGGACGCGGCGGCGTTTCAGCTCGTCCGGGAACCCGGTCCTGATCAGCTCGACGAGGTCCTTGCCCGCCGCGTCCCTGGCGCCGCGTCCGGCCAGCACGCGCCCGACCGCGAGTCGGGCCACCGATCCGCCAACGCGCAACGCGACCACTTCGAGTGACACCGGTGCCCCTCCGGGTTTCAGATGGAGCATCCCAGTATGGCGAGAAACGCCCGTGCGGGGCGTCAGGTCGGGGAGAAGCCGGCCGCGAGCTTGCGCTCGTAGACGTCCGCCTCGTAGACGGGGTATAGGCCGACGCTCTCGTACAGGCGGTAGGCGCTGGTCGGGTTGGTGAGGTCGACGCCCAGGCCGGCTCTGCTCCGTCCTTTCGCCGCGTAGGTGGCGAACGCGGTGAGCAGCATCAGCCGTCCGATGCCCTTCCCGCGGTGCTCGCGGAGCACGCCGAGGTGCTTGACCCAGCCCTCGCCGTCCTGCGCGCCCTGGTCGGCGGACTGCAGGGCGCCGACGGCCCGGCCGTCCGCCTCGGCCACGAACCACTCGTCCCACGAGACGCCGGGCAGCGCCTCGACCGTGGCCTTGAACTCCTCGAAGCCCGAGCGGATCGCATCGGGGATGTCGGCGAAGGCGGCCCGCAGGACGGTGTGGACGGTCCGCAGGTCCGACTCGTCGCCGGGCCGGACGGGCCGGAGCGCGATCCCGTCCGGGAGGTCCGGAAACCGCTCCAGGCCCGAGAGCGGACGGCTCATCCGGGCGTACCGCTTGACGAAGGCGAAGCCGGACGCCTTGAGCAGGCCGATCCAGTGCTCCTCGGACGCGATGGCGCCCGTCCTCACGGTGATCTCCGCAAGACCGGACTCCCGCACCCGCTCGGCCATCCGGGCCAGCGCCAGCCGCAGCAGCGGCGCCTGGGCGGGACGTCCGCCGTCCGGGTGCGCGTACACGTCGATCAGCGCGTGGTCGCCGGTGGTGCTCTCGATGAAGCCCCAGGCGATCACCCCGCCGTCGGGACGCGCGGCGATCCAGGAGTCCTTGGACGGGTCGTGGCCGGGCGCGGTGAGCACCTCGCGGACCTCGTCGGCCGTGAAGTCGGGCTCGCCCACCGTCGCGATGTCGCTCGCCTCGACCACGGCCAAGATGGCGGGAACGTCGTCGAGCGTGGGATGCCGGACAGTGAAACCTTCGGTCACACCGACTCAGTCTCCTCCCGTTCGGCGGCCGGGGTCTCGTTGACGGCGGGACGGCGCCAGGCCGTGACCGCCGCGATGCACAGGAACGGGGTGGCGGGCAGGGTGTAGCGGTAGTCGAAGTCCACGGCCAGGGGCGGGACGGCCAGAAGCGTGATGCCGGTGGCCCACAGCAGGCCGGCCTGGAGCCACGCCGAGTTGCGGCGCCGTCTCAGCATTCCGGCGGCCCCGGCCAGGACGATCAGCGCGAGGACCGTCCCCGGCAGGCGGACGAACCGCTGGTAGCCGCGGAGCGGGGCGGCGTACGGTTCGACCACGCGGGTCTCGGCGGGACCCCGTTCGTACTCGCGGGCGACTTCGGCGTCCATGCCGCCGCCGATGAGCGCGATCCCCGGGACGGGACGCGGCCGGGCGGTGAAGTGGTAGAACGACTCCGTCCAAGGATGCGGATAGCCGACCCGGGACCAGGCGAAGGTCCGGACGAAGAAGTCGTAGGAGACCGTCTCGGCGTAGTCGGTCGGCTGCGTACGCATCGCCCACAGCGCGAACGACTTGGCGAGCTCGTTCGTCTCCGGCGAGAAGGCATGGCCGTGCTGCCAGCCCGTCGGCGAGCCCTCCTCCCAGATCTGGGTGGACGAGGCGGACCGTTCTCCGGGGGGCTTGCGGGGGCACATGCGGGCCAGGCGCTCAGGCGGCGTGTGGGCGGTGCAGTCGGCGAACGCGGCGGTGCGGCCCCACAGGAACACGCCGTCCGAGTCGGTGAGGGCGTACCGGCCGTGCTCGGAGTGGAACCACACCATCGAGGCGCCCACCGGCAGCGCGAAGGCCGCCAGTAGCGCCGCCACGGTCAGGACGCTCCGCCGCCATCGGGTGCGGTAGCGGGCGACCAGGTAGAGCACCGCCACGAATACCAGGGCCATCCCGACCGTCCGGGTGACGGCCGCCGCGCCGAGCACGCCGCCGGCCGTCGCCGCGTGCAGCCACGACCAGCGGGAGTCCTTGCGCACCAGCGTCACCATCGCGCCGAACACCAGGGCCGTGAACAGCGTGTCGGACATCAGGATGTGTTCCAGCTGGATCTGGTACGCGTCCAGCAGGACCGGGGCGGTCGCGAGCGCGGCCGTCCGCCTGCCGACTCCGAGCGTCCCCACCATCGCCCGGTACGCCGCGATGGCCAGGATGAGGATCATCACGTGCTGGAGGGCGGCCACCGTCGCCAGACTGTGCAGCGGCTTGAGCAGCCACAGCATCAGGCCGTACCCCGGCGCGCGGAGCGGGTGCGGGAAGGGCGCGACCCCGATCCGGACGTAGTCGTAGGAGTCGTTGAACCACAGCGCTGGCCGATAGCCCGCCACAGCGAGGGCCCGCAGGGCCGTGCCGACGGTCAGCAGGACGACGAACAGCGCGTCCGGGCGCAGCAGGTCGCGCGTCCGGGCGCCCCGGAGAGCACCGGCGACGCCTTCACGCTCCGCCGGTAGCGGCGGAGCATGAATCGCTGACACACCCATCGCGGGTCCCCCGGGCGGGCTCGGGACCGCGAGCCCGATGCAAGATCGATCGCAAAGCCCGAAGCGTCCCACGCGGTGGACGGGCCGATCAACCGATTCCGGAAGATTCCCAGTGAACCGGATATGTCAGACGGCTCGGCGGGCGCCGGGTGCGGGGTCAGGAGGCGGGCAGGCCGAGGGCGCGCGCGATCAGCATGCGCTGGACCTCCGACGTGCCCTCGCCGACCTCCAGGATCTTGGCGTCGCGGTAGAGCCTTTATGGACCTCGCCGTCACGGGATTCGTCCAACAGTTGCTATCTGACCTGCGAGAATGAGCGATCCGCCGGTGACAGGCCCAAGTCGGTAGCCGACCGCCAGTGGGGGGAACTCGGCTGTGGTCGCCCCGATTGGGAGATGTTCGGGAGACGGCCGCCATCGGTTCCAGTTCACGCGGTGAACAGTAGATCGTTCAAGACCGGCACCAAGGGCGTTGGCCACAGCGCGCGTCGCTGGTCCAGTGTCTGTTCCCACAGCGACTGAAGCCGCCCACGGAGTTGCCCCCGCATGAACGACAGAGACGTGGGCGTAGGTTCCGCCGATGCCTGGCATCGAGTGGCCGAGGCGGTCATGAACGAGAACGCTGGGGATGCCGACGTCGTCCAGCCAGACCCTCTGAGAGTGCCGAAAACCGTGCGGGGTCAAGCCAGCGACGATCGGTACCCACGACGCGAGTTCCATCTGCTGGACATGCCCGGCGGTAGTGGCGGCGGCGAGACGAGGCCGGTGCCGGCCGTGACCTCCGGAGGGCCACCTGCAGGGTTCACCTGCCGCAACGTTGCAGCGGGGGCAGCCCACCGCCAGGACGTCCACGACGGGAAGGTCGTAGTGCGGGATACCCTTCACCCTCGGTGGCGACCAGTCGGGCTCGGTGGCGGCAGGCCACGCGGGCCGCAGGGGTCGGCCAAGCCAACCCGGGACCATGTTGACCAGGACTGGCCGGGCCTGGGCGCCACTGGACCGCCCAGGCCGCCCCCCCGGCGGGCGGGATTCATTCCTGCGGTGGCGGTCAACCAGGGGAGTCGTCAGAAGCCGAAGCGTTCGCGAACACGCTGACCGGGCGCATACTGACCACGACCTCGCTGGGCGGCCGGAACGATGCAGACACCTCGATCCAACCCCCGGCGAGGCTCCTGTCAACGCCCTCCCACCCCAACGGCCTGACACCGAGTAACGCACAGAACTTCTGGATAAGCGCTTAGCAACTTGTCCGCATCCCGTATCACTTGCGTGTCAAACCATGTCGCCGCCTGCCAATCCGTTTTGGTGTCCCCGAGCGAACAACGAGCAGACATAATCAGCCGGGATGACCCCGTGGCGGCCCGCCAGACAAGTTCCGTGCCCCCCGTCCTTTACCGGCTCGGTCGCTTCACTCACGAGCACTCGCAGGTGGCGCGTGGATGACAGGTTTCGGCACGCACCCACAGGTACAAGACCGCCGTTTAGCCGCCGAGATATGCCGCATCCCGCTCGGCGCGTACAAAGACAACGGCAGCCGGCAACGGGACTCTTCGTAATACGGGACAAATCGAAGTACCCCTCCAGACCCGGGAGGCTCAACTTCGAGAGCCTGAGCAGCAGCACGACCCCCGTCACACCGTCAGACTGGTGCGCGTAGACCGCGATCAGCAGCATGCGAAGGGCATGCGATGGCCCGACCGGCATGCAGGTACCGGTCTGCTGGCCTGGCCAGCCACAATCCGTACCGGCCTGCGAGACGTGTGCAACGTCCGTGAACCTTCGCTCGGTCCGGGCCACGCTGATCACCTGTCCCACAGCGAGTTCATCGCTCGAAGCCGCCACCCGTTACGGGACTGTCTTCAGACATTAGGGCCGGCCACAGGCAGACTCCAGCTTCCATTCTCAGATGAAAAACGGTAGAACTGGAGCATGAACGCTGCGTTTGAGATTCAGAGACTACTTGCTCCGCTGAGTACCGATGAGGACTCATATCTCCGAGTCCGGGTAGGCGGCGATCCCCAGCTTTCCCCGGCCGAGCTTTTGTACCCTGTGATCTTCGATCCCGCGTTTCCCCGAGGCCCATATTTCAATATTGAGCCGCCCCTACCTTCTACAGTGGACGAGCTGGCAAAGATACTGTCCCCTATCTCTGCTCGCGCGGAACAGATACTCTCATTCCTAGTGTATATGTGTACAACGGATGTGGCTTTCGGTGCAAATTGTGGACCGTGGACCCCGTCAGTCGCTAGGCCGATCCTGCTGGAGGTTATGAACGTTCTACAGCCGGGAATGCAATGGTGGAGTAATGTCGAATACCCCCCCGAGGCGTGGGAGGGCGGTGACTTCTCTGACGGCTTTTCCTCATATCCGGTCACCGGGCACACCCTGGACTGTGCGCTAGTCGGAATCGGTCATGATGCGACCGTGACTTTTCTCGCCTACGGCGACACCTAAGGCAAATTCAGCGCGCCCCTGATGAGGCTGCACCTGCCACCACCACCTGCGTGCTGGTCAATGAGTGTGCCTGGCGAGTGCTGCCGCGTGCTTCGGGATATCCAAGTCCGCCGCTCATCGCAGATTCGTGATCTAGTCCCTCGCCGGGATGCGGGGCGATTAGGCTGCGTCGTGCTGAGCGAGCTCGCTGCCTGCAGGTTGCTCGATCTCTCTCCCGCCTTGTCCTTGATTCCCCTGCAAATCCTATCCGATCGGGCCGGGCTGCCCGTCCCGCTCGGCGTCTCTGTCGCCCGTAAACGCATCGAATCTGCAACTACCCGGCCTTTGTGGGCCTTGCGGCCGCTTTGTATCATAAGCGACTCGGCTGAGCTCCTCGTTGGACTTGCCAACGTGCTTGCCTCTCGTATGCCCGCCCCACCTGCCGCCCTCGTGGGGCTCCAGACGTGTTCCCTTTGTTCGCGACAGCGACCCCCCGATCCTCCGGGGCCAGATCGACATCACGATGCCGGCGGTCGAAATGACGGCACCGATGCAAGCGGAGGCGCTACCTTGGTGGCACTTGTCAGTTTAGTGGCACCTCAGGCCGTGGCACCGGTAGTTCTTGTCGTTTCGAATACCGCTGCCCTGGTCGGACTGCCCCGAGGGAAGCATCAAACCGCTTGGATCACTTTTGGTCACGGGATTGCTTTGCGAGTTTTCCATGCCCGGGTGTCGAGCAGCTCCAGCTGCATCGTCCCCCAAAACGACTCCATCATAGAATTGTCGTAGCAGTCACCGATCGTTCCCATCGACCCGAGCAGCCCTGCGTCCCGCAATCGTTTCCCGAATGCCCAGGACGTGTATTGCGTGCCGTGGTCGGAATGTAGGATGGTAGAGCCGGTCGGCGGGTTCCGGCGTGTCACAGCCATCGCCAGGGCGTTGACGACCAGATCGATGTTCTGCCGAGCATCGATCGACCAACCGATGATCCGCCGTGAATAGGTGTCCATCACCGCCGCGCAATACACCTTCCCTTCCATGGTCGGGTGTTCGGTGATATCGGTAAGCCACAGACGGTCCGGGCCGACGACCTCGAACCGGCGCTGCACCAGGTCCTCCTCGGTCGCCTGGCCGGCCACGTCGCGGCGGCCCCGGCGCCGGTAGACACCCTGTAGACCCGAAGCGCGCATCAGCCGCTCCACACGCTTGCGGTTGACCCGCTCACCCAGCCCCCAGCGTCAACTCCGCGTGCACCCGCGGCGAGCCGTAACTCCCGCGCGATTCGGCGTGGATATAATGAATCATTTTGGTGAGTTCCTTGTTCCGCAGCACGCGCGGCGGTTCGGACCGCCCGAGCCAGTCGCAATATCCCAAGGTGGAGACATTCAATACCCGGCAGGCCACCGCGACCGGAACGGAGCCGGCGGCGAGTTCACGGACCAGCGGGTAGATTACTTTGAAAGCACGTTCTCCCGGGCGAAATAGGCAGCCGCCCGCTTGAGGATCTCGTTCTCGGTCTCCAGTTGCCGGTTACGCCGCCGAAGCTCGACCAGTTCCTTCTTCTCGGCGTTGGTCAAACGACCGGCGTCTTTATCGCCGCTGTCGGCCTTGTTGGTGTCGGCGTCGGCCCGATTCACCCAGTTCTGCAGGCAGGACCGGCTGATCCCCAGGTCCTTGGCCAGCTGAACCACGGACTTATCGCCCTGGCGGGCCACCTCGACCGCGCGACGCCGGAACTCGAGCGGGTGTGGTGACGGCATGGCGAACATCCTTCCTGATGATCATCGGTGACCTCAGGGCAAGTGTCCGTGCCCTGGGGGGAACCTCAGACGATCTCGGCTGATTACTTGAACGGGATTCCTGACTCGGAACCAGGCATGCGCCAAAGCAGCCGGCGGACATCTGAGGCCGGGTCAGCGCCAGCCCCTGCCCGGCCACCTTTCCGCCGAACCAGCGGGTCAGCAGGAAGGCCGCTCCTCGGTCGGTCAGGCTGGAACCGCCGCCCGCGTCCGACGTGGGTGGCGGTTCCCGCTTTCGGCGGATCAGGGGGCGCAGGTCTCCAGGTCGCCGGTCGGCGGAGTCGTCGGCGCCGGACCGAAGAACAGGCCCGCGCACTGCTTCAGATAGGTCGGGTTCTCCTCGGGGATCCAGTGCCCGGAGTCGGGTGCGATGGCAGTTCGGACGTCGGTGGCGACGGCCTGGAAGGACTGCGCCACCCCTGCGCCGAAGACGTACTGCGAGCCCATTGCGAGGATCGGGATCTTCACCTTGGTGCTCGAACTGGCCTTGTTGTAGGCGGTGTTGGCCGGGAACGCCCGGTAGTACTCAAAGCCCGCGCTGCGGTGGCGAGCGTTGGAGTAGGCGCGGACGTAGCGGTCCTGGTCGATCCGGTCGGGGTACCGGGCCGAGCTGAACAGCCAGGTCAGGTAGGTCCGGGTGTGGGCGGCGTCGTTGATCAGGTTCTCCGGGACGGGCTTGGCGGTCTGGTTGAACAGCAGGTGCCAACTCACGCCATAGGCGTTCTCCAGGCCGAATCCGTTGAGCGCGGACTCCAGGACGGCCATCCGAGAGACCTCGGACGGGAAGTCATGCGCGTATGCGTAGGCCGCTGACACGCCGAGGTCGTGCGCCATGATGGCGACCTTGCCGAGCCCCAGCGCCGCCACACCCTGGTGGATGCGCGCGGCGGTGTGGGCGCTGTCGAAGCCGCCGGGCGGAACGCTGGACGCGCCCAGCCCCGGCAGGTCGAACGCGACGACCGTGTGGGTCTTCGCCAGCTCCGGCATGACCTTGTGCCACTCGTGCCAGGTCTCCGGCCAGCCGTGCAATAGCACGAGAACCGGGCCCGAACCGCCCCTGACGTAGTGCAGGGTGCCGCCGTCCACCGGGACGGTGCCGTCCCGGAAGGCCGGCAGGTCCGCCGACTTGTCGGCGAGGTGTGCGCCCGCCTGCGCGCCGGAGGTCGAGGCGAACAGCACGGCCGCCGCGGTCGCTGCGGTGGCCAGTCCGCCGTGCCACCGCCGCGAGCGGCGCGGACGGCGGACGGGGGGATGGTCCTGCTGCATCGTGCTTCCCTTCGTCGTGGCCGACAATTCGTCGATCATGAAGACCGGCCGGCGACGCGGAACTCATCGGTCGCCGACCGGGCCGTTGGACGGGGTCGAGCGTGCTCGTCGAAGGGTGGGGCCCGCCGTCGGCCTCGAACGCAGCGGGCGGGTCAGGACGTCTTGGCCCGCCGCACCGGCCGCGTGCGGTGCCCGTTCACAATGAAGGTCGGGAGCGGCCACGGCGCTGCAGCAGATCCCCGCCATGTTCGCAGCCGCCCCGCCGCCGGACGACGCCCGCGGCCGCGAAGTCCTGTACGTCTCGATGCCGATCACAGCTGACATAAGGCATCCACAGCATCACCTGGTGACCGGCTCGGCCGTCCAGGCGTTCGTCTAACGTTCGTTAGACGAACGCCCGAGCAGGAGAGCCGAGTGGCGATCACTGCCGAACGCGACCCGTGTTGGGCGACAAGTTCTTGGGCTCTGGCCCACTCTCGATGATCGCGGTGACAGAGCGTGGTGCGCCGTCAGCAGGCCGGCGACAGGTTCGTGTCAGCCGGTGAGGCCACGCTCCAGCAGTCGGCGCAGTTCGCCGGCGGGCTGGACACCCGAGACCGGCTGCCTGCCATCGATCACCAGCGAGGGGACCCCTGTGACACCGTGCTCGGCTGCACGGCGCCGGTCGGCCCGCACCTGTTTGGCGTAGTCGTCACCGGCGAGGACGGCGCGCACCCGGGCGGAGACCAGGCCGGCCTCCTCACCCAGGCGCTGCAGGATCTGCGGGTCGGCCACGTTGAGTCCTTCGGAGTGATAGGCGCCGAGCAGGCGCTCCATCATCTGGTCGGCCCGGCCATGGTCGGCGGCTAGCCGGCACAGCCGGTGGGCGTCGAAGGTGTTCACCGGCCGGGCCAGATGCAGGTTGAGCTCCAGCCCCTCCGCGGCGCCCAGGGCCTGGATCCGGGCGATCCGGTCCGCCGTCTGATCACCCCACCATCCGGCCATGGCCTCGGCGGCCGTGGGGCCGGGAACCCGGCCTTCCCCCGGGGCCAGCTCGTAGCCGCGCCAGACGATCTCCACACCGGTGCGGTCGGCGAGGCCCTCAAGTGCCGCGGTCAGGCGTCTCTTGCCGATGTAGCACCACGGGCACAGCACATCGGCATAGATCTCGACCTTCATGGGACGCCCTTCGATGTGCGCGCCCGGCTGGTTCGGCGAGAGCGCGCCGGGTGAAGTTTCCGGTTCGATCAGGAGACCAGGCGCTGTGGCCCGGGCCCGACCTCTGCGACCACGGTGTAGGTGGGAATCCCGCTCATGCGCGCTTCCGCCTTGCCCGACAGGCCCCGCAAGGCCTTGCCGATGGCGGCCATCCGGCCTTCGCTGTCGGAGGTCTCCACGAAGTTGCGGTAATCGGCCTCACTGGCCCAGTGCACGATGTTGTACACGCGGGTGCCATCGGTGCTGACGTGGAAGCGGGCTGACCGGTAGCCGGGATAGAAGCGCACCCACCGCTCCTGGATCTCGGCGAAGGCCGCCACGAGCTCCCTTTGGGTGTCAACGCCATCGACGGTGTAGTCGATGATCGAGTAGAAGCCTGCATCCGTGCTCACGGACGTCCTCCTCAGAGTCAGCAACCAGGGCAGCTCCCCTGTTGCTGCTGATCCTTGGGCCTCAACCGCAGTTGAGGTCAAATCGTGACTCTCACGACGCCATGCCCACGCGCTGGTCGGCCAGGCAGGCGAGTTCACGCCCAGCGCGATTCGCGATCTTCGAGGTTCAGGAACGGGGCGCTAAGGGCGGCGGGGGTGCCGTGGCGGTGTCGCTGTGTGGACGGAAGCCTCACCTCCACAGACCCTTCAAAGCGTGCGGTAATTGAACACGAACACTCCGTAGTTCTCCGGAAAGGGTTCCGGAGCCGCGAACCAGGGAGGCGCTGTGGTCACCAAGCAGATCCCCACCCGGACAACCCAGCTGATCGTGCACTCGGCCAGCGGTCTCTACATCACCCCGCTGGGGCGCCAGAACGCCGATGTGGAAATGCGGCTCTGGCGCCTGGGGCCGGCGTCGGCGGGCGACAAGACCGTCCAGTGGCATTTCATCCTGATCCCGGGGCAGCAGCTCGACGGCGTCGTGCAGATCAAGAACGCCGCCTACGACCGCTGCCTGACACTGTCCCACGCAAGGCCCAACACCACGGTCACCTACACCACCACCGACCCCGCAGACCAGGCACAGTGGTGGCGACTGATCAACCTCGACACCGGCCAAGCCGACTTCGTCATCGCCTCCATGCTCGACCCCAGCCTGGTCATCTCCCCCAGAGAGAGCTACCACGCCCCCGAGATCACGCTCGAAGTCGAGGAAAGCGGCCCCTGGACCGACCAGTTCTGGCGCTGGCGCGAACCCTGGTCGTCCTGACCGGGAAGCACGGCCCCGCAACTCCCGAAGCCACGGTGACGGCGGCCGATGAGACCGAGAGGCACGGCACACCACCAATGCCAAGCTAATGCCACAAGTCCGACACCAAGAGTAACGATGCGAGGTCGTTCAGCCACCGCGTTCAGCACTGCCGCCGCCGCCGGCGCGGTGCTCGTGCTGTGCCCTTCCCGGCGCCGCCCACGCTGCCACCGGCACCTTCCTCCACCACACCCAGCCCGGAAACGTGCCGCACGTTCTGCCGAACCCCGTCGACGACCGCTGCTACAACGTCGGCGGCGACGGGGAGGCGAGCAACGACACCCACCGCGCGCTGTGCTGTACGCCATCGGCGGCTGCCACGTGGAGGTCGACCGCATCACCCCAGGGTCGTTCAAGGAGTACACCGAGTTCGGCAGCGTGAAGTTCGTGCGCTGACACGGGGTTTGAGCAGCAACCGTCCTCGGCGTTCGTCCGCCTTGCCCGGGCCGGCCTCGGTAGCGTGCGTGGGCGAGGAGGACAGGGTGATCCAGTCGTGGAACAGCCGCCGCCGGTGCAGATCGGGCCAGGGCGATGGCGGTGTCGGGATGGGCGGCGGTGTGCGCGGCCGCGGTCAGGCTGGGCAGTTCGGTGTCCAGCCACGCCAATGCCTGCTCGCGGCCGGCGAACCCGCGTGCGGCAGGGTCGGTGACGGCTGGGTTCAGGTGCGCGGCGGCGGCTTGGGCGGTGTGGGTGTAGTGGTCCAGGAGCCGTGTAAGGGCGTGGTCGCGGTGGTCGGTGGCCGCGTGTTGCCGGCCGAGGGTGGTGGCGTACTGGCGGACCAGGTCGTGCATCCGCCACCATCCGTGGGGTTGGCCGGGTTCGATCAGGTGCGCTTCGGCCAGCCGCTCGATCAGGCGGCGGCCCTCGGGTGCTACCAGCCAGGCGGTGGCGGCGGCCGCGGGGGTGGAGATC
>NZ_SMKU01000137.1 GCF_004349215.1 Actinomadura rubrisoli
CCCCCGGCGGCGGGCAGCCGCCGCCCGACCGCAGACACTGTACGGTCGACCTCGCCTCCGGCGGGAACGTGCGCTGTCACCACACCTTCACCGAGGTCATCGCTTACGCCACCGGCGGAAGAATCGCCGACGCTCCCCACAGCGCCGCCGCCGCCATGGCCGACGCCGAGTTCCATCGCCGGCTCAACGCCCTCCCTCATGCCAAGAGCCGGTCAGCCGGGCAGAAGGCCGGCGTCGTCCTTAGCGTGGAGTTCGAGCACGATCAATACAACGGCCGGTCCACCACCTTCTTCGCTGACCACGGTTGCGATGGCGACGCCGATGTCGATTCGGTGTTGCCGGCCATTACCCGATGGTGGATCGACACGATCATCTCCTTCCAGACTTATGTGGAATGCCAGGCCAACCACTTCGAACACTCCAACTACGGAGGCGCCCGAACCGGCCCTCTCGACTCGACTCGCAATATTGGCCCGACCATGAACGACCGGACCTCCTCCATCCAATGGAGCTGAGCGGCTGACCTCACCGAGCCGCGGCGGGCGGACCCACCCTCTGGCTCAGCCGCCCGCCCCGGCCCGAGAAGGGGCGGCACAACGTGCAGCCAGCACCACGGCCCCTGGAAGGCGTTTCCGGCAGCCGCCTGGTGGGGCACTCGACACAACAGGCACCGGAAGGTCTCGCTCAGGGATCAACTCGTTCGAAGGTCGACCTGCGACGCGTCGATCTCGCGCGGGCCCGGTCCGGTCGGCCCGCGCGGCGAAACCCCCGTCCTCCAGCCGCATCGCCGCCGGTTGCACGCTCGTGGGCTCTGCCACCTGACCCACGCATTGTTCACCACCGCCCTTGATCAGTGCAGCGGTGGCTCTTCGCGCCACCTCTCACCACTGATGCGCACCGATAACTCACATGAAAGGAAACCAGGGAATGAGTCAGGAATCGCGCAGATGCGATCGGCAACTCGACGGCTTAGATGCACACAGACCCGCACGGGCCAGCGGGAGAATCACGAACGCGGACAGATCCTGGTGGCGCGGCGGAGCGATCCTGGCCGCGGTCGCGGCCGTGCTGGCCTCCCTGCTGCCAGCGGTGGTCCTGACAACCCCGATAGCGCAGGCAGAACCGCCCAATCCCCCTGAGCAGCGCCGGATCGCGACGTGGAACATGGAAGGCAGCGACCGGGGACTGAAATGGCACAGCGATATGCCTGAAATCGCAGCCGGCCACGACATCATCCTGATTCAGGAAGCCGGCGGGTGGCCGTCGACCATGGCCGAGCAAGCCCCGATCACCCACCTGGGCATGACGGTGCACCACTATGAGTTGCGGCTGGGGGCCACGAACCGGGGAGAGCTCGGCACGCGCCACCTGTACTACATGATGACCGACCGCAGCGGAGACGACCAACACGCCAACCGGGTCAACCTCGCGATCCTCACGCGTGAGCCCGCCGACGAGGTGTTCATCATCCCCCGCGAACGCGACATCAGAGGCCCCAACGGAGTGGTCATCAACCGCCCGGCGTTCGGTGTCCGCTTCGGGAACACCATCTATTTCACGCTGCACCAGGCAGCGAGAGGCATCAACGACACGGGCGACTCCGACGGCCTACTGCGCGGCATCTACGCCGAAGCCCGCAACGCCCCAGCAGGCGGCTATCACTGGATCGTAGGAGGCGACTTCAACCGGGAACCCAACCAATGGCGCGGAGCGGGCAACCAATTCCCCAATCGCCCTCGGCTTCCAGATGGCACTCGACTCTACAATCCCGGCGTTCCCACACGCGGCGAACGCGAGATCGACTATTTCATGACAGGCAGCGACCTTACCGGCTGGGCCGCCTCGGTGCCATACGGCCTCAATTCCGACCACCATCCGGTGATCCTGGGGCCGCGCAACGAAGGCCCGCGGGGGCGCGCCACCGCCCTGACCGACGTCTCCGGCAAGTACCAGCTCACCAGAATGAAGAAGGCCACCCAAACAGCCCTGCACGGCGCCGTCGGATCGCTTCCACAAGCATCGAGCGAAGCACAGCGCTTCTCAATGCAGCTGCTTGGCAAGCACACACGGGGAAATGTCTACAACTTCATCAATCAGCAGGAACACGAGTGCCTCACCGAGGAACCAAAAGAACTCGATCTCCCGGAATTCTCTGAGGTTCTCCCCAAAGATCATCCCTACTTCGCCGCGCATCAGGCGCTCCTGACCGAATGCAAGCCGGGAAACCTCTTGCAACAGTGGGAGGTGGGCAGCGCGACACGGCCCGGCTACATGATGCTCCATAACCAAAGTACCCACAGGTGCCTGTGGATAGACGACCGAAACCCCTTGTACGTGCACACCAATCCCTGCAAGGACGACGACCCGAACCAAATGTGGTCCCTGGACCTTCCGCCCAGTGACGAACCATCACCGGACGACCCGGCAGGGCCCGAAGAACCGAAGCAGGGCCAGCACGACTCGGCAGAACTGAAGAAGGGCGAGCACGACGAGCTCCGCCGGGCGGTCCCGCCACAGAACTGAACAGGCCAGACACCTGCACGACCAGATGACCGGCAAAACCACGCCCGCCCGCGGGACCACCGGGCCCCGCGGGCGGCGCCCCTCGCGCACCATCCCCGCGAACACGGACGGAGGCGATCTCGGTGCCCCCCACCGGTGAAAGCGAGCGACGGCGAACCCGGCCAGGCCCGCCGAACCTCAAAACGGCCAGCGCCCAGACCATCGCGTCCCTGCTGCTGGAGTCCGCGCCGACCTCCCGTGCGGAACTGGCCCGCAGATCCGGTCTGTCCAAGCCCACCGTTTGGCGGGCGGTGGACCTGCTGCAGGACGCCCACCTGATCGAGCCCGCCGGGCACAGCCGCCGGCACCGAGGGCGCGCCGCCGTGCTCTACCGGCTACGAGCCGAGGTCGGCTGGGTCGTGGGCGTCGACCTGTCGGGCGAGCTGGTCCGCGTCGCGGTGTCGGCGCTCAACGGCCGTCCCATCCACATCGAGAGAACCGAGCGAGACCGCGCCGGCAGCGCCAGGGCCGTCCTGGGCGCCCTCACCCGAGCCTGCACCGCCGTGGGGGCCGCGCCCCAGGCTCTGTCGTGGGCGACCGTGACAGTCGACCAGGCGACCGCTCGCGCCCTAGCACAACGAACCCGATCCCAAAGCGGGACCAAAGCCAGGAACCCGACCCACAGGACCACCGGCCGCCCCGACCCCGCAATCGCCCTCATCCGCAAGATGCTCGGCCCGCACTACACCGTCGGCCGCGCCGTCAGCATGGCAGCACTCGCCGAATACCACCGGTTGAGCCTCGGCCCGGCCGGCAGCATCGTCTACCTCTGCGTCGGCCCAGACCCAGGACTCGGCCTAGTACTGGCCGGCCGGCTCCACACCGGCTCACACCGGCTGGCCGGTGTACTCGATAGTGCACGCCTTCGGGCCGCCGGGCCTCAGCACCCCACCGCGGACCCCGCGATGAGCCCCGCCGTGGGCTCCTCGGTGCACCTCCTCCGGCGGGTCACCTCACTCATCAACCCCACGGCGATCGTCTTCGGCGGATCCGCCGGCGCGTGCCCGAGCTTTGTCGACGCCGTACGGCAACGACTCGACCAGTCCGGCACCGGGCCGTCCGCACCCCTCCAGCCCGCCGCGCTGGGCGACGACGCGGCAGTCCTGGGAGCCGCCGCGTTCGCCGCAGCGCAAGCAAGACAACGACTATTCCAACGCATCCGAGAACTGGGCACCCGAACCGGCCCGGGCGCCTGACGCGACGACGGAGGCGATGCCGACGACAGCTGCAGGACCCACCGGCTCGCCGGCGCGGCTCCCGCCCACGGCGATAGACAAGCGCCCCTGCCTGCAGAGCAGCCCGCGGCCCGCAGCCAGCCGCTCTTGAAGGGGCACCGCGCCGACCGTGTCCCTCTCATTCAACCTTCTCGAAAGCCGCGGACACCACATGCGGCCCTCCAGCGGCCCGTCCCTTCGAGCGGCGACCTCACCCCCGTCAACCGAACCGACCCGGAGGAGCAGTCGCATGGCCTGGACTACTCGATGAACGACGTCACCACTCCCGGCCCAGCAACGACAGCCGTACCAGACCAGCGCCCTTACGAGCCCGCCGAGCGCCTGCCCCAACCCCCCGACACCCACACCTCGCCATGCCCCGCACCGCAAGCCACCGGCAACCGCGCGCTGAGAATCAAGACGACAACCGGCACCTTGGCCGACGCCATCGCCTACGCACGCACCACCCTGGACAACCCCACCGCCACCGCAGATCAATACATTTACGCCGGCCTGCGGCTCTACCACGCAGCAACAGAGATCCTTGCGGCAAGCCAAGACCACTGACGACACCGTCACATCCCACCGCTCAGCAGCAATGATTCACATTTCAGAAGCGGACGCCTGGAAGCGCTAGACGGCTCAGATCATCAGCTCAGACACGCACGCCACGCAACCTCGTCGCCGCCGCAATCTGCCCGGCCTGGAACGGCTCGACCGTATCCGCCCGAAATCGTTGGGGAGTAGTTCTTCGCGAGGGAGCGGATGATCGGGCCGTGGGCTCATAGAGGCCCGATCGTCGGGGACCGGGCGGCGCCCGATGCTCATGCGCGGTGTCATTGGGGTCGAGGTTGTCCAGTTCACAGGTTGGGCTCACCGGCCCAGGGCCCGGGCGACGTCGTCGAGTGAACGGGTTGAGGGCACGCTGTTCGCGGTTGCCGTCAGGCGGCGGGAAGGCGGTGATGGAGTCCCGGTCCGGTCTGGTCGGCGTGGCCGATTTCCGGCGCCCAGAACATGACGCGGCGGCAGTAGTCGAACAGAGCCACCATGGTCACCTCGGTGACCGGCGAACGCCTCCCGTCGCCGCACCTCCAGTTCCTCCGCCGGCTCCCGGGCCGTCATCGTCTCCCGCGCCTGCAGCAGAGAGATCAGCCGTGACGCGCGCACCCGCCCGTCCTGCCGCACTCCGGCATTCCTCACAATTTCGCGTTAATTTGTCCGGTTTTGGCTGTCCTGCCAGGTTCGGTGGCTGTTAGCTTCACGGCGTGCTCTCCGAAACCCCCTCGATCCAGGCGTTCATCGACGCCCTTCCGAAGGTCGAGCTCCACGTCCACCTCGTGGGCTCGGCCTCGGTCCCTACCGTGCTGGAGCTCGCCCGCCGCCACCCCGGCGGGCCCGTCCCGCTGGACGAGCGCGAGCTGCGCGCCTTCTACGAGTTCCGCGACTTCCCGCACTTCGCCGAGGTGTACGAGTCGGTCTCCAGCCTCGTCCGCGACCCCGAGGACGTCGCCACCCTCGTCCTCGGCACGGCCCGCGACCTCGCGGCGCAGAACGTCCGCTACGTCGAGCTGACCGTCACCCCCTACACCCACCAGCGGGCCGGCATGCCGATGCCCGCGATCACCGAGGCGCTGGACCTGGCCGCCGGCGAGGCCCGCGACCGGCACGGCGTCCGCGTCGCCTACATCTTCGACATCCCCGGCGAGTTCGGCGCCGAGGGCACTCGCGGCACCCTCGACCACGCGCTCGCCCACCCGCCGCAGGCCCTGGTCGGGTTCGGCCTCGCCGGCATCGAGCAGGTCCGCGCGCCCCACCGGGACACCTTCCGCGACGCCTTCCGCGCCGCCCGCGCCGCCGGGCTCCGCAGCCTCCCGCACGGCGGCGAGATGTCCGGCCCCGAGACGATCTGGGAGGTCATCGAGGGCCTCGGCGCCGAGCGCGTCGGGCACGGCATCAGCTGCCTGGACGATCCCCGCCTCGTCGCGCACCTGCGCGAGACCCAACTGCCCCTCGAAGTGTGCCCCACGTCCAACGTCTGCACGGGCCAAGTCGCCACCCTGGAGGCGCATCCACTTCCACGCATGCTGGACGAAGGCCTGTTCGTCACCCTCAACAGCGACGACCCGCCCATGTTCGACACGACCCTGACCGGCGAGTACCGGGTGGCCGCCGACGTCTTCGGCCTGGACCGCGCGGCGCTGGCCGGCCTGGCCCGCAACGCCGTCACCGCGTCCTGCCTGGACCAGGGCGCCCGCCAGGAGATCATCGCCGAGATCGACGCCCTCTGACGGCCTCCCGTCACCCCCACGCCATGCGGCGCCACGGGCTCGCCGGATCCTCGGCCAGGATCCGGTGGCCCGTGACGGACCGCTCGTACCACTCGCCGAACTCGCCCTCGTCGAACCGCAGCATCCGCCCGAGGACGTATCCCGCCGAGAACGACCGCCACGACGAGTACACCTGATGGGCGCGGTGGCCGGCCTGGAGGACGCACTTCTCGGCCTCCTCCGCGTCGCAGTACCCGGCGTTCAGCCCCCAGCGGGCCATGTTCACGGCGCGGCCGAAGTCGTAGCCGAACACGCTCTCGACCAGGCCGTCCGGCGGAAGCAGGCCGTCCGCGCGGAAACGGGCCTCGTAGCGCAGGATCAGCCCCGACATCTCGACCACCTCGCGGACGGTGTCCGCCGAGATGTCGCGCTCTCTGCACCACGCGGTGATCGCCGCGCGCCACGCGTGCGGGTCCATGCCCCGGCCGCGCTGGTCCAGCACCATCTGGACGGCCGGGTCGGAGTTCCTGGCGTCCAGCAGCCCGTCCATCTGCTCGCGCCAGCTCGCGGGGTCGGTGACGCCCCAGTCCCGCTCCAGCAGCACCCGGTCCTCGCGGTCGCCGCTGTCGGTCAGGGAGTTCCAGGCCACGCCGTTCCCGACCGCCAGGTGCGCGCCGACGGCGAGCGCCGCCGCGAGACGTCCCCAGGGCACCCCGTCCGGGTCGGTGACGAGGATGTCGTGATCACGGTCGGGACGCCGCTCCGCCTCGGCGAGCATCGCCGCGACCTGCCGGTACCCGTCGCCGCCCGGTGGCATCCGCGCCAGCAACTCGCGCAGTGGCCGCAGGGCGCCGCGCGCGCCCGCGTCCTTCACGATCAGCCGCGCCGCGTGCACGCCCGCGACGCCGGCGCGCTTGTGGTCGTGCAGCGAGGAGAACCCGCTCATCGACGCCCACGCGCGCCGCGCGGCCTCTCCCGTGCGCCCGGCCGTCGCGAGGACGTGCGCCGCCTGCCCGTCCAGGACGGCGCGCACCTCACCCGGCAGCGACGCGGCACCTCGCTCCAGCACGTCGAGGACGCGCTGCGCCTCGCCGGTGTTCCCCGCCGCGGCGAGCGCCCGCGCCTGCCGGGCCCGCACCGCGACGGCGGCCCCCCAGTCCCCGCGCGCCTCCAGCGCCTCCGCCGCGCTCGCGTAGGCGGGCGCGGCCTCCTCGGGCCGCCCCTGCCGCTCGTACTTCCTGGCCCGCTCCAGCAGGGCCCCGCTCTCGGACGTCATCGATCCCTCCGAAGGGAACCGTACCGTTTCACCAGATCTTGCCGCCCCCACTCCAAAAGCTCCGCGACCCCCATCGAGCGGCGCCGAGGTCGGTGTTACGCCCGTTCACGACCGCATCGGCGCTAACGCCGCCCGCCAAGAGCCTCCGCCACGACGCCGAACCGCACCCGGCCGGTGACCCCAGCACGCCTCGAATGCGACGATTGCCGACCCGCCCGCAGCCGGGAGCCTCCGGGCCCGCCGCAACACCGCCCGGACTCCCCGCACGCCTCAAACCCGGCTATCGCCGACCCGTTCGCGAGCCAGGTCCCGCGCGTCCGCACGCCCAGCCCCCCAAAACCCCGCCGCGACCCCGCGTTGTCGCCGAACTGAGTATTCGTGCGAATCCGGGCGGGGAAATGCCCGGCCGAAACGATCCTTAGCCGTTCTGAAGAGAACACCGCACTTCCTGGCGTTATCTGCACTCGATGTGCAGAGCCCGGGCTGAGCCGTACGAGGGCCGGGACGAGGCGACCATGCCGACGCCCGCATGCCCTGGACGTGCCCTGTTGGGAAGTCTTGACAACCCCCGATACGGCGGGGACCCCGCGACCTACGCTGAGAGTGTCGAGATCTCAGGAGGTGGCAGGGTCCATGTCGACCAATATCAGCGGACTTGCGCCGGATGCCCCATTCGCCCGTCGCCTAGAGTATTACCGCAAGCGCAGCGGCAAGAGCCGCGCTGTCCTCGCGGGCCTCGTGGGCCGGTCGGCCGAATGGGTCAAAGGCCTGGAGACCGGCAGGCTGGGGCTTCCCAGGCTGCCGATGCTGATCCGCCTCGCCGAGGCCCTCGACGTCGAGGACCTCGCCGACCTGGTCGGCGACCAGCGCCTGTCGCGCGCCGCCTTCACCAAGCACGCGCACGAGTCCCTGGGCGTCGTCCGTGACGCGCTGGCCTCCTATCCTGTCGCTATCGGGGATGCGCCGGTCCCGGCGGACGTGCTCGCCGGACGAGTCGAGCAGGCGTGGAAGCTCTGGCACACCACCAAGCACGAACGGAGCGCCGTGGCCGGCAGGCTGCCCCGGCTGCTCACCGACGCCCGCGTTGCCGCCCGCGTCCTGGACGGCGCCGAGCGGCGAGAGGCGTCCTGTCAGCTCGCGCAGATCTACCATCTGGCGCAGCTCTACACGACCTTCCAGCCCGCCCCGGAGTTGGTCTACATGACCAGCGACCGGGCGATGCTCGCCGCGCAGGACGCCGATGACCCCGCGGCCATGGCGGGCGCAGCCTGGTACCTCAACCATGTGTGGCGGGACGCGGGCGAGGCGGCCGAGGCGCGCGTGGAGGTGGCGCGCGACGTGGCGGGCATGCTCCGTCCGGACGCCGACCCCCAGGACCTGGCGCTCTACAGCCTGATGCATCTGGCCATCGCCCTGTCGCACGCGAAGGTGGGCCGCGAAGGGGAGGCATGGCACCACCACGACAAGGCTGAGACCGCGGCCCGGAGGCTCCCACCCGGATACACGCATCCCTGGCTGATGATCGGCAAGGGAATGGTGGAGCACTACGCCGTCACGATGCACCTGGACCTGCAGAAGCCGGCCCTGGCCCTGCATGCGGCCGACAAGATCGATCCCGCCGCGATCCCGAGCCGCACCCGGCAGTCCCGCTACCTGGTCGAGGTGGCGCGCGCCCACCACCGCCGGCGCGACGACGTGGCGGCGGTGCACCTCATGCGCAAGGCGGAAGAGACATCAGCCGACACGTTTGCGTTCAGCCTGTTCGCGCGGTCGATGGTGGCCGAAATGCTGCCCAGCCCGCCCGCCACCGTGGCCGACGAAGTGCGCTCACTCGCCCGGTCCCTGCACTTGATCGCCTAAGGGGTACAGCCCGTACCCGTGACCGCCCGGGTACAGATTGTGACCACCGTGCGCCCTGCCATGCGCGAGCGTGTCGCCCGACACACAGGACGGCCCCGGCCGGCGCTGCCGCGCCGCTCCCCGGGACCTGACCAGGAGGGCGGTCCTCGCTATGGCCAACCCACTCGGAGCCTGCCCGCGGGGCACCGAAGCCACTCAGGCGGACGCCTGCTTGTCCCACGGCTCAACTGGAAGCGAGGTCTGACCGTGAGCTGGATACAGCAGCCGCCGGGAGCGGACGCCGTCGCGGCGCAGAAGGCCGCGCTGCGGGAGGCGTTCGGCGGGTGGAGCATTATTCACACCACCGACACTTGCCGATGGTGGGCAATACGCACCGGTCAGCGTGCTCGGCTGGACGGTCGGCTGCTCGGGGCGCGCGTGTGCACGGAGTTGGATGCCGACACGGCGGATGAGCTTCACGTGAAGCTGCGTGAGGTCGTCCAGGCCGAGGCGGGTGCGCGGTGAGTGGGCCGGAGGCGTGGCGCGGCCTTGTCGGGGAGTTTCCCGGGTGGGTGGTGGAGGTCAAGGACGAGGCGGGCGGTGCTCACTGGCGCGCCTCGCGGCTGGTCCCGCTGGGTCGGGGCGGTTCCTGGGTGCCCAGGCCGACGATGCCGGGTTGCTGCGCGAGTTGCTGGACGAGGCAGACGGGATCGACTCCCGGCTGGCGCTGCGGGATCTGGCCGTCGAGCTGAGAAAGCGCGGCATCACCGCCACCGCCTACGACGCGACGTTGACCGCGACGGGCCCGGGGATGCGCACTCGGCTGGTGACCTGCGGGCGGGGGCTGTTCCGCTGGTTGACGGGCGGCTGGGTGATCGGCCCTGTGACCGATCTGGCGGCCTGCGCCGATGCGGTCGTTGCGTCCTTCGAGGAGCGTTCATGAACCGGTTGGCGGACGCGGTGGTCGGCCTCCCGTCCGTCGGGGACGTGCCTGTGACCGTCCCTGCCGGGATCATCACGTGGTGGGGAGTGTCCACGCGGATGTGGTGGGCCCTGGTGCCGTCGCGGCATGGCGCGCGTCTGGTGGAGGCGCCGAGTGCGGAGGCGCTGGCGGTCACTGTCGACTGGTATCTGCGAAGGGCGGTGGTGTAGGTGCTCCGCTCTCTCAGGCCGGGGATGGCGAGGCGCATCACCGCCCCCGGCCGCGCCGTCCTCACCGGGAGGCTGCGCGCGGCGGCCGCCCGCGTCCGTGCGCTTCTCGCAGAACGGTCGGCCCGGCGGGCGGGCGTCCTGGCGGTTCTGGACGACGTCGCCCGGCGCCCGGACGTCCCGCGCCTCGGCGCAGTGGCCCCGGGCAGCGTCGGGCGTCGCGCCGTATTGCCGGTGAGCGCGGCCGATCATCTGGATGCCCTGGCTGGTGTGCTTGCCGCCGCCGGTTGGTCCGCGTCCCCGCGCTATGGAGAGCGCCCCGCGTTGCTGCGCGTGTTCGCGGACGAGTCGCCTGGCGTCGGCGAGAGCGTCAGCGTCAAGGCGGGCGTGGGCGGGGTGCCGTGGTTCATCTCGTCCACCGGTGATCCGCTGGCGCCCTGCCACGATCTCGCCGGGGCATGCGCGGCGATCGGCGCCCGGCTCGGACCATTCGCGGCAGCGCCGCGCAGCGTGGCGGGGGAGGGGCCGCCGTGAAGTCGCCTCGCTCTGGCCGCTTTCGCTGCGGGCCGTCGGCCAGAAAATCGGTGTTCTACGAGACGCATTGTTGGAAGACTGCCGGTTCCCACGCACGATCGAGGGAGGGACGGGTGTGAACCAGTGCGCCGTCCAAGAGGGCGGTCCTGGTTACCGGCAGCTCCTGGCCCCTCCAGGGATCCCGCGGCTGTTCGCCGGTGCGCTGGTCGGTCGCGTCTCGATCGGCATGATCCCGGTAGGGGTGGTGCTGTTCGTCGAACAGGTCACGGCGTCGTTCTCCACGGCCGGATTGGCGATGGCGGCATACGCGATCGGCTCCGTCGCCGGGGGTCCGCTGCGCTCCTGGGCGTCGGTGCGTCTGGGCCATCGCGTGGCGTTGGCGACCATGTCGCTGCTCAGCGGCTCGGCGCTGACCTTGCTCGTACCGGTCGGCCAGTGGATGGACCTGCCATGGTCGCTGATCGCGTTGATGGGCGTCTCGGGGTGCAGCTCGCCGCCGTTCGGTGCGCTGATGAGGGTCGGATGGGCACAGAAGCTGCCTGAGCGCTGGCTGTCGCGCGCGTTCGGCCTGGACTCGGTCGTGGAGGAGAGCACGCTGGTCCTCGGCCCCCTGGTCGCAGCGGGCGCGGTGGCTCTCGGCGGGGCGCGGCTGGCGGTGCTGGCCGGTGGCGCCGTCTGCCTGGCGGGCGGGGCGATCATGTCCTCCGCCGCGGACAACCGCCGTGGGACGGGCTCCGGGCACCGGAGTTCCGGCGGCCAGGGCATCGGAGCGGCGGCATCCAGGGTGGGCTGGATGCTGGTGGTCTTCGCCGGTGTGGGCTTCGCCGTGGGGGCCATCGAGGTCATCGTGCCCGCCGTCGCGCGGGCGAGCGGCCATGCCTCCTCCTCCGGGGGCCTTCTCGCTGTCTTCGCCCTGGGCAGCGCTTGCGCTGCCTTCTTCTACGGACGGCGCACATGGAAGTCCGACGGCAGCGGCCGCCTGATGGTCCTGAGCCTTGGCATGGCGGCAGGAGTGGTCGTGATGATGGCCGTTGACGGACTGCTCGTGACAGGTTCTCTGCTGGTACTGGTGGGCGCCGCGATGGGCCCCGCGGTCCTCACGGCGTATCTGCTGGCGGACACTCTGGTGGACGGCGCCGCCGCCAAGACCCACGCCGCCATCCTGGCGGGGGTGGCGTGCAACGGGGGAGCGGGCGCCGGTGCCGCCATCGCCGGAACAGCCGTCACCCGTTTCAGCGCGGGCCACGCCTTCGCGTTCTCCGGCATCGTCACAGCAGTGCTGACCGCGATCGGCTTCCTGATGCTCCTGCGTGACCGGAATCCGTACCACGAAAGCGATACGTAGGCGGTGTCCGGTTGCGGGCAGATGTGGCTGATTGTGCGTCGGTGGCGGGTCACGGCGGGCACCCTTCTCTCGGGACCGGAGATGTGGGGTGTCGTGGGCGAAGAGCAGGCCGCGCTGAATGTCATTGCGCTGGGGGCGCCCGGTGCGGGCAAGACGACCTATCTGGCGGCGCTGCACCACGAGGTGAAGAGCGATCCGTTCCCGGGGGTGTCGGTGTCGCTCGCCCAGTCGGCGCAGGCGGCGGAGCTCGATCGGGTCTACCGGCAGGCGGCCGATCCGAGCCAGGGGTGGCCGGCGGCGACGCGGACGGGTGAGGGGCTGCGGGAGTTCGCCTTCCGGCTGGTGGTCGAGGCGTCCCGGGTCAACTGGCGGAACCAGATCGTCAGCGCCAGGCACCCGGTCATGTCGCTGACCTACCTCGACTACGCGGGCGAGTTCATCCCGGACGCCGACCTGTACGAGGAGGAGGCGGCCGAGTTCGACGAGCGTCTCGGCGCCGCGCACGCGCTGCTCGGCATCATCGACGGCCACCAGCTCCTCAAGTACATGCTGCGCTGCGGCCCGGAGGAGGAAGAGAGGTTCCTGGCGAACCTGGCGCGGGTCGTCGGACGCCTCAAGGGCGCCGCGCAGCCCGTCCACTTCCTGGTCACCAAGTGGGACCTGTTCGACGGCCGCTTCACCTTCGCCCAGGTCCGCGACGCGCTGCTGGCCACGCCCGCCGAGACGGGGTTCGCGGTGTTCGTCGCCAAGCGCACCGCCCGGCGGCGGTTCGGAAGGACGCTCCTCGGTCGGGTGCGGCTGATCCCGGTGAGCGGCTATGGCGGGATCGCCTTCCTCGGCGAGGACATGACCGTGCAGCGGGATCCGGACGGCCGCCTCGACCAGCAGAACGTGATCGTCCCGCTGGCGGCGGCGGTCGCCGACATCGTCGACCACTTCGTGCAGAAGGCCACCGTCCCGCGCGACGCGGCGGAGATCGAGGCCGACCGGCAGGCGGCGGTAGAGTTCGGACGGGCGGCGCAGTCGGCGTCGGAGCTGAAGGTCGGGCCGACCGGCGTGCACATCAACGTGTTCGCGATGATCACCGCGGCCCTGGTGGGCGTCCCGAGGCTCGGACGGCTGCTGATCGTCCCCGGCAAGGCGCTGGGCCGGTCGGCACGCCGCCAGTACCGCCGGGTCAGGGCGCGGCGGCTCGCCGGGGTGCGGACCGTCGAGGGCGCGGCGTTCTACCTGGCCGACCTGATCGAAGCCGAGATGGAGTCCTTCGACATCCGCTTTCCCGACTCGATGCTGACCTACGAGCCGCCGCGGCGGGGATGAGGAGCGACGACGTGGCGGTCCCGTTCCTGCTCGCCCGCCGCTACGCGGTGGGGGAGCGGTTCATTCTCGGTCCGGACGAGGACGACGAGGACCTCCGGCGGGCCGTCTCCAAGAGCGGCGGCCGGGAGTTCCCGGCGGACCCGCGCTACCGCGTCGTCCCGTACGGTCCCGGCCTTCACGCCATCTACAGGGAGTTCGAGCTGACGGCGGCCGATCTCGGTGTTCAGGGCCCGGTCCGCGACGAGCACGGACGCTCGATCCTCGCCATCGAGGGCCTCGCCGTCACCGGGGACCCGTCCTCGGTGGATGCCGCCGATCTCGCCGCCGCCCACGAGCGTGCGCTCAGCCGCTACGCCGATCTGTGGCGAGCCGACCGGAAGCCCGAGCCGCGCCGCGTCCCCCGTCCGCCGCGCCCTTCGAAGCCGGCCCGCTCCGACGATCCCGCCCGCCCTGTCTGGATCTGGGTCGTCCTCCTGGTGCTCGGGCTCATCGCCGTCGCCCTGCTGCTGATCATGCTCGGCTGACGCCGATGTCCGGAGCGTCCGCTACGGGCGCCCGCCGCCCGATGGACTCTCAAGATCGTCGGGGATCGCGGTGATCTCTACGCGGGTGTCGTGGAAGACCGGGCCCGCGCCGAGGTCGGTGTCGCGCTCGTCCACGACCGCGTTGGCGTTGGCGCCGCCCGCGAACTTCGCCCAGTGGCCCTTGGTGGTGGCCGCGACGCCGGGACGCACCTGATCGGTGATCTCCAGCGCGGCCTCGAACGCGCCGCGGTCGTTGCCGACCCGGACGCGCTGCCCGGCGGTCAGCCCGCGCGCCGCCGCGTCGTCCGGGTGCAGGCGGACGGTCAGCCCGCCCGAACGGCGCCTCAGCTCCGGGTTGTTGCCGAACTGGGTATTGAGGAATTCGTGCGAGGCCGCCGAGATCAGGGCGAAGGGGTACCGTGCGGCGCGTTCGGGGTCGGCGACCTCGGCGGGCGGGGTGTATCCGGCGAGCGCGTCCGCCCCGGCCTCCGCCGCGCGAGTCGAGCGGAACTCCAGCCGCCCGGACGGTGTCGGGAACCCGTCCGCGTACGGCAGGAAGGGGTCGGGGACGGACATCCGCACGAACCCCTCCTTGCGCAGCCGGTCGAGCGTGATCCCGGCCATCCACGGATGGTCGGAGGCGAGGAGCTGTTCGGCCAGCCGCTCGTCGGAGTCGTAGAGGCTCGGCTCCTCAAGGCCCATGAGCCGCGCCAGGCGCCGGAACGTCTCGGCGGTCGGCAGGCACTCGCCCGGCGGCTCGACCGCGGGCTCGTTCCACGTCAGGTACAGGTGGCCGTAACCTTCGTGCAGGTCGGCGTGCTCGTGCTGCGCCGTCGCGGGCAGGACGATGTCGGCGTAGTCGACGGTGTCGGTCGGGAACTGCTCCATCACCACCGTGAACAGGTCCTCGCGGGCCAGGCCCCGGCGGACCCTGCCCTGGTGCGGGGTGCTGCCCACCGGGTTCGCCGCGATGACGAACAGCGCCTTCACCGGCGGGTCCCGCACGTCCAGCAGGCCCTCGCCGAGGCGGCTCATGGACAGCGTCCGCACCGGGCCCGGGCGCAGGTCGTCCCGGTACAGGGCGGCCTTGTTGACCTTGACGTGCCCGGACGTGGAGAACGACAGCCCGCCGCCGCGCCCAGTCGCCCGTCACGCCCGGGATGGACGCCAGCACGCGCAGCGCCGACCCGCCGCCCGCGTTGCGCTGGATGCCCTGCGTCGCGCGGATCGCGGTCGGGCGGGTCCGCGCGATCCGCTCGCCGAGCGCGACGATGCGGTCCGCCGGGACCCCGGTGATCTCCGCGGCCCGTCCGGGCGGGAACGCGGCGATCCGTTCGCGGAACTCCTCCCAGCCTCGGGTGTGCCGCTCCAGGAAGTCCTCGTCCTGCGCGCCGAGCCCCACGATCACGTGGAGCAGGGCCAGCGCGAGCGCGCCGTCCGTGCCGGGCAGCGGGGCAAGGTGCTCGTCGGCCTGCTGCGCCGTCCGCGTCCGGACCGGGTCGATCGCCACCAGGTGCGCCCCGGCCTTCCGAGCCGCCTGGACGAACTTCCACAGGTGGTGGCCGGTGGTGAGCGGATTGCTGCCCCACATGATGATCAGCTTGGAGTGCTGGAGATCCTCCGGGTCCATGCCGCCCGCGGACCCGATCGTCGCCTCCAGCCCCGCCGCACCCGCCGTCGAGCAGATGTTCGCGTCGTGGGCCGACGCGCCGAGCACGTTGAAGAACCGCCGCCCGGCGTACCCCTCCAGTCCTTGCAGGTAGCCGAGCGTGCCCGTCCCCCAGTAGGGCCAGACCGCCTCGCCGCCGTGCTCGCGGACGACGTCGTGCAGGCGCCCGGCGATCTCGTCCAGCGCCTCGTCCCAGCCGATCCGCTCGAACCGCCCCTCGCCCTTGGCGCCGACCCGCCGCAGCGGGTACAGGACGCGGTCCGGCTGCTCGGCACGTTCCAGCCAGCGGTTCACCTTCGTGCACAGGGCCCCGCGCGTGTACGGGTGGTCGGGGTTGCCGCGCAGCCCGACCGCCTTCCCGTCCCGGACGGTGACGACCCACGAGCAGCCGTCGGGGCAGTCCAGCGGGCAGGCGCCCAGCACCTTCAGCTCGGTGGGCATCCCTTCGGGGACGCTCTCCTCCACCATGAAACCCCTCCCTGCCAGCCGAACCCCACCAGTCTGCGTTAAAACGCTCATGAGTGTCACCCTCAAACGCACATGACACCGGCGCCGAGGTCGCGGCTGTCGGACCGGGGTGGTTTCCTATGGGGCGAAGGAAACGATCCGTGGGGGGATACGAGAGTGAAGAGCGTCGAGCCCGAGGTGTTCCTCGTTGCGCGTCCCGAACTCGACTACGACGAGGTGGCCCGGTACCTGCGGGACGTGGGCGGCGAGGGCTGGCTGGAGCGGCTCGACCGGGGCGACCTCGACGCCGAGCTGAACGATCCGCAGAACCTCGCCGAGTTCGCCGGGCGGTTGTGCTACCGCTCGTGGGAGCCGGGCCTGAACCCCAACGTGGTCAAGGTCCGCACCGACTCGGGCCAGTATCTGGAGAACATCCTCCGCAGCCTGCACGGATCGGTGCTGGAGCACGTCAGCTTCAGCTTCGTCCTGCACAACGTGAGCCGCGTCCTGACCCACGAACTGGTCAGGCACCGGCCCGGCGTGGCGATCTCGCAGGAGTCGCTGCGCTTCGTCCGGCTCCAGGACATCCCCTTCTGGTTCCCCGAGTGGGCCCGCGAAGACCCGGAGCTGATGAAGCGCGCCACCGCGCTGCTGGAGCAGATGGAGGAGTTCCAGGGCTGGATGGCCGGGCACTTCGGCCTGGACGAGGAGGGCCTGCCCTTCAAGGAGAAGAAGCACAAGACCTCCTTCATGCGCCGCTTCGCCCCCGAGGGCGTCGGCACCGGCCTGGTCTGGACGGCGAACGTCCGCACCCTGCGCCACACCCTGGAGAACCGCACCGCCCCCGGCGCCGAGGAGGAGATCCGCCTGCTCTTCGGCAAGATCGGCGAGCTGATGCGGCGGGAGGCGCCCGACCTGTTCGGCGACTACGTGATCGAGGACGGCGCCTGGGTCCCGCAATGGCGCAAGGTCTGACCCCGAAGGCCCGCCGCAGGTGCCGGGTTCGATGAGGCCGCCGTTCGGCGCGCGGATGTAGGCACCGGCGGCGCGCGGATGTAGGCACCGGCGATCGGACGGTCGCGGCGGCCCCGGGTACGACTTCGGGGCCGCCGCGGCCGGCTACGGCATCCTCGCCGCGAAAAAATCTACAACGTAAAGGCCGTGGCCTGTCTGGCCGTTCCCCAGGCGCTCGTGGCCTTGAGCGACGCCGGTCTCCTGTGCGCCTCCGGCCAGATCTGCAAGAGGTACCTAGCCTGCCCTTCGTCCGCGTCGTGGACGTGGTAGCGGAACCGGTAGCCGCCGTGGCCTCCGGGCAGGGGCGGCAGGGCGTGTTCGGCGCCGCCGAGTTCCTGGACGCGGACGTGCCCGGTCGCGGTCCGGTAGGCGATCTCCACGACGTCGGACCGGCCGTCGAGGACGGCGCCGGGGTCGCCGGGGGCGATGACCACGGTCAGGGGGATCGTGCCGCCGCGCTCGGCCGTCCAGAAGACCGCCGCGCCCGGGACCGTGTCGGCCAGGCCGGCGCCCTCGGCGCCGGCGGGCACCGGGATGATCGCTCTGAGTTCCTGGTCGCGGTCGAGCAGGTAGAACTGCCCGGAACGGACGGCCACGGCGAGGTCGAGGGTCTCGGCGCGCGCGGTGGCGCGGCGGTCGGGCGCGAGGCCGGGCGGGTCCGGGTCGAACCCGGCGTCCGCGAGCGCCGCCGCGTACTCGGCGTCGGTGAGGGCCGCGGCACGCTCGGCCAGCCGCGGGACGTCGCCCGGCTCGGGTGCCTCGAAGGTCCCGATCGCAACGAACTGGATCGCGGACGGTTCGGGCGCCGTCCAGAACATCACTTGGACGGTCCCGCATTCGCGGCACGGCGTCCGCTGGACGTGGTGCGTCCCGGGGGACGACTCCGCCACGCGGGGCGGCTCGTCGGGGAAGTCGTGGCCGCGCGCCTCGCACTCGCGGACCGCCTTCTCGGCCGCGATCTCCTCGCGGGTCGGGCGGGGCCTTCCGTACCGCATCAGTGCCCGCCCCTCGGCGTCGCGAGGATCTCCCGGCCGCGCTCCGGTGTGATCATCTGGGCGAGGCGCGGATCGGCGAACAGGACGATCGGGGCGATATGGTGCTCGCTGACCGGCCGCCACAGCCGCAGGGCCTCGCGCAGCTCGGGCCATGCCGCGTCGAGGGCCCGTTCCGCCTGCCATTCCGCCCCTTCGCGCTCCTCGCCGGAAGGGCCCACGGACCAGCCCGGAGACGGGCGGCGGTGCCTCTCCAGGAACTCGAACGTGGGGACGGCCGCCAGCCGATCGAGGACGCCGTGCACCGCCTCGTCGAACGCGCCGTCGCCGAAGCGGACCCGGAACCCCGGCTCGCGGACGCGCGCCTGGTAGTCGGCGATGGCCAACTGGAGGGGGCCGGGCTCGTCCCGGTGGCCCATGAGGGTCTCCAGGGGCGACGTGCCGCTGAAGCGCGGGTACCGGTGCTCGGCGAACAGCAGCGGCAGCAGCTCGGCCTCGAAGATCGGGTCCTCGACGATCCAGGCGGGCTCGCCCGAGGAGCCCAGAAGGTGGTGGAACCACCTGCCGTCCTCCTTGAGGAAGGCCCGCATCTGGATGGACAGCAGCGTGGCCCGGTCGCGGCCGAAGCGCCCGGCCTCGGTGAAGACCTCAAGGGGAGCGTCGACCTCGCCCGCGAGCGCGGCCTGCCGGGCCTCCTCCACCCGCGCGTCCCACGTGCGCCGCGTCTCGCCGTCGGGCTGGCAGAGGCTGTGGAACGAGGCGTACAGGCCGTACATCAGGTCATAGAACGACCCGGCGTGCCGCGGGCCCCTGCCCGACCATGAGGCGAGCTCGTAGGCGGCCCATTCGCCGTGCTCGTCCACGTTCTCCGGGTCGAGGAACAGAACGGACGCGTCGCCGGCGAGGGAGATCTGCACGGCGCGGTTGAGGAGCGGGCCGTCGGTGTCCTCGTATCTCTGGTCGCCGAAGGGCCGGCCGTACGCGTCGATCCATGTCGAGTCCAGGTCGCGCATGAAGCCGATCTCGGCGGCGCCGGCGAGCCGGTAGATGAAGCACCCGGCGTCGCGCCAGCCGTTGGTCACCAGCAGGAACTCGCGGAGGGACGGCGGCAGCCGCAGCCCGAGGCGCTCCTCGGCCGCGGCGATCTCGGCGGGTGCGGCCGGAGCGAACCCCAGCCAGCCCTCCGCGACGACCTCCGCGTCGGGTAAGGGGTTCTCCTCGCCGTCGTGGCTGGTGATCCATTCCTCGCTCCACCGTTTCAGGAAGGGCGTCCAATCCTCGCGGTCCATACGTCCTCGGTTCCTTTCGTCGTCCGGCCGTGGAGACGCATTCTGTCAGGACGGTCCGACAGAATTGTTCGGATGCTGGTCAAAGATCAGGATGGCCTGGTCTGGACGGCCTGGCCGGTAACGGACGTCAGGTGCGGCGGATCGTCCGCACGCCCTGGCCCGGCCGCCACACGCGGATGACCATCTCCCCGCCCTCGACCGAGGTCAGCACCGCCTCGCCGAGGTCGAGCCGGAACGCGTGGAAGCCGCCCGGGGGCTCGCCGCCCGTCGTGTAGGACTCCTTCCGCACCGGGTCGGTGATCTCGACCGCGACGCCCGTCACCTTGGCGTCGCCGTCCGCGGACGGGTGGGCATGGATCGCGCAGCGCCCGTCGCGGCCGGATCTGCCGCCTCCTCTTCGAACCGCTGCCATGTCGCCATGGCAGAGTCTGCCCGGCGGGTGGGACGGGACTCGTCGTACGGCATGGCCGGGGGCGCATCACGTGGGAGGTAATCGCCGCCATGACCGCGGCGCCGGTAGCGTCGGCGCCGTGACGACGATGACGATGGCGCTGGGCGATGTGAGGCCGGTCGGGGACCAGTTGCGGGCGTGGCGGCAGCGGCGCAGGCTGAGCCAGTTGGAGCTGGCGTCGGAGGCCGCGGTGTCCACCCGGCACCTCAGCTTCGTGGAGACGGGCCGGTCGGCGCCCAGCCGCGAGATGGTGCTGCGGCTGGCCGAGCACCTGGACGTCCCGCTGCGCGACCGCAACCTGCTGCTCGTGGCGGCCGGGTACGCGCCGGTGTTCGGCGAGACCCCGATCGAGGAGCCGCGCATGGACGCGGTGCGGGCCGCGCTGAGGCAGGTGCTGAACGGGCACGAGCCGTTCCCGGCCGTGGTGGTGGACCGGTTCTGGAACCTGATCGACGCCAACGGCGCGGCCGGGCTGTTCATGGACGGGGCGCCGCCGGAGCTGCTGGAGCCCCCGCTGAACGTCCTGCGGCTGAGCATGCACCCGGACGGGATGGCCAGGAACATCCTGAACCTGGCCGAGTGGCGCGCCCACATGATCGACCGGGTGCGGCGGCACGTGGCGCTGACCGCCGACGCGGCGCTGGCGCAGCTCTACCGGGAGCTGCGGAGCTTCCCGGGGGACGTGGGGGAGGCGCTGGCGCCGCCCGTGGGCAACGAGGTGTTCGTCCCGCTGCGGATGCGGTTCGACGGGCGGGAGCTGTCGTTCTTCAGCACGATCGCGACGTTCGGCACCCCGGTGGACATCACCGTGGCGGAGCTGGCGATCGAGTCGTTCTATCCGGCGGACGAGCCGACGACCGCGTATCTGCGCGAGCGCGCGGGCTGGTGAGCGGTGGGCGGTGGGCGGCCAGGGGGTTAGGCGACGCCGTCGTCGGGGGACGGGGCCTCCTCGGCCCTGAGCAGATCGTGGTGGACGCGGGTAAGCGGCACCCCGAGGCGCTGCAGGGACGCGACCGTCCGCCGGACCATCGGGGTGGGGCCGCAGACGTAGACGTCGTGGTCGTCCCAGCCGTCGAAGCGGTCCAGGACGTCCGGCAGCTCTCCGCGCATGCCCTCGAATCCGGGGGAGTGCGACAGCACGGGGACCACCTTCGGCCCCGGGGCGCCGGCCGCGAGCGACCGCAGGTCGGGCAGGTCGTAGAGGTCGCGTTCGGTGCGGGCGCCGACCAGCAGGTGGACGCGCCGCGCCCGGTCCGACAGGACGACCTGCTCGGCCAGCGCCTTGATCGGTGCGAGGCCGGTGCCGCCCGCGATCAGGAGCAGGTCGCGGTCCGATTCGGGGTCGAGGGTCATCGCGCCCGTGGCCGGGCCGAGCAGGACGGTGTCGCCGGCCGTGGTGTGGCGGACCAGCGCGCCGCTCACCCAGCCCGCCGGGACGGCCCGGACGTGCAGGCGCAGCAGCCCGTCCGGGCGCGGGGCGTTGGCGATCGAGTAGGGCCGCCAGACCCGGGGCCAGCGGGCGGTCTGCACCGTCACGTACTGGCCGGGGAGGAACGCGAGCGGACGGTCCGGGCGGAGGGTGAGGACCGCGAGGTCGGGGCCCCGGCGGTCGTGGTCGACGACCTCGGCGGCCCACCAGGGCGGGGCCTCGGCGGCGTCCCGCTCGGCCGCCTCGATCATCGTGCCGGCGGCGCGGCGGTAGGCGGCGGTCCAGGACTCCTCCGCCTCGGGGCTCCAGCGGTCGGCGGCGAACACGCGCAGCGTCGCGATGAGGGCGGCGCCGACCGCGGGGTAGTGCTCGGGCAGCACCCCGTACTTGCGGTGGTCGCGCCCGAGTCGGCTCAGGTAGGACTCCAGCTCGGACGGGTTGTCCTGGCTCCAGACGATCCGGGTGAGCGCGTGGAAGAGCCGGTCGCGCTGGGCGGTCATCGCGGGCGGGAACAGGGCCCGCAGCCGCGGGTTCGCCGCGAAAAGACGGCCGTAGAAATAGCTCGCGGCCTTATCGGAATGGGCTTCAAGCTGAGAGAAACTCTCCTTGAGAGTTCGGGGTTCCATTGACATTTGTCAGACTCGCCCCCTGGGCCTCTGGGGACCGGAGCGCCGCCGCGCCGTCCCTTGGGCGTCGGTGGATGCCCGGCTCGCTGAGATTCTCCCACCTATAGCCGCAGGTACTCAACCGATTCAGCACAAGGCTCGTCAAGGATAGCGAAGAGTAATCATTCGCTAATTCCGTGTTACCTCAGAAAAAGCGACAAAGGGAACAAATACCGATCAGTACCTAAAGGGCGACTGGAGTGCTCCGAACGGCGTCCGAATTCGGGAGCGCCCACGGCCGCGCGTGATCGGGTCGCGGCGCCCGTCCCCGGCGCGGGCGCCGCCCTTTCGCGGCGGAGGACGGATCTCAACCCGGGTGCAAGATTTCCGGATCTCACGCTCCGGCGCCACCGGACGCCTGGTGGCCAGGCGTGGACGCACAGTCATGGCCGCCGTGGACCGGTCTACGCGCTTCGGCCTGCGGCGATCCGGGGCTTGGGGCAAGCTGGCTGGTGGGAAGGCCAGGGGTGGGGCGGTCCACAGGAGAGAGGGATGCGCCATGATGACGACGCAAAGGTGGGGAATCGCCGCATATCGGTGACCGAGCCGTGGCCAGAGCTCAGCAGAGGGGAAACCACGCATGTCCGATGTGACCCGAGGGCCCCGGGGCCCCAACGCCGGCGGTGCTCAGCCGCTCATCGGCATCACGACCTACCAGGAGCCGGCCCGCTGGGGGGCCTGGGTGCGCGAGGCGGCGCTCCTGCCCGCGCCGTACGTGCGCTCGGTGGAGCGGGCGGGCGGCGTCCCGGTCATGCTGCCCCCGGCCGCGAGCCTGCGGGGGATCGAGACCCTCGCCGCCCGGCTGGACGGCATCGTCTTCGCGGGCGGCGGCGACCTCGACCCCGACCTCTACGGCGCCGGGCGGCATCCCGAGACCGGGCCGCCGCAGCCGCAGCGCGACCGGTTCGAGCTGGCGCTCGTCCGCGCGGCGGTGGACGCCGACCTGCCGTTCCTGGCGATCTGCCGGGGCATGCAGGTGCTGAACGTGGCGCGCGGGGGCGCGCTCATCCAGCACCTCCCGGAGGCGGTCGGCCACAAGGGCCACGCCCCCGAGCTCGGGATCGTGGGCTCGCACCCAGTGCAGATCAGCGCGAGCAGCGCGGTCGGCGGGATCTTGGGTGACGCCGCCGACGTGCCCACCTACCACCACCAGGCGGTGAGCCGCCTCGGCAAGGGCCTGTCCGCCGTGGCCTGGGCGGAGGACCAGGTCGTGGAGGCCGTCGAGCTGCAGGGCCACCGCTTCGGCATCGGCGTCCAGTGGCACCCGGAGGAAGGCGACGACAAGCGCCTGTTCGAGGCCCTGGTGGCCGCGGCCGCCGCGCGCTGACGCGGCCGCCGGGGGGATTGACCTGCCGGTTCCCGGGGAAGGCGAACCGGTGGATTCCGTCCTATCGCCCGCTGGAGGCCGCCGCATGCCCCTGCATCCGCAGACCGTGAGCTTCCTGGAGCTCCTCGCGTCCTGGACGGACCCGGACGGGGCCGGGGAAGCGGACCAGGAGCGGGCCGGGGAAGGGGAGCAGGACCGGGCCGGGGATGC
>NZ_SMKU01000138.1 GCF_004349215.1 Actinomadura rubrisoli
GGCGGGGGCGGCGGCAGGACCGCCACCTGGGTGAGCAGCGGCTGCGCCTGGACGGCGGTCATCCGGTTCACCGGCTCGCGCGCCAGCAGCCCCTCCAGGACGCGCGTGAGCGGGCCCGCGTTGCGCGGCGGCGGGACCGGCTCGGTCAGGGCGGCCTGGAGCGACGCCATCGCGTCCGAGCGCTCGTAGGGCGAGCGTCCCTCGACGGCCGCGTACAGGGTCGCCCCCAGGGCCCACAGGTCGGACGCGGGCACCGCGCGCTCACCTTGGGCGCGCTCCGGCGGGATGTAGGCGGGAGAGCCCATGACCAGCCCGGTCTGGGTGAGGGTCGCGTCGCCCTCCACCTGGGCGATGCCGAAGTCGGTGAGGACGACCCGCCCGGCGTCGGTGATGAGCACGTTGCTGGGCTTCACGTCCCGGTGCAGGATGCCCTTCTCGTGGGCGTGCCGGAGCGCGGCGAGCATCTGCAGCCCGATCTCGGCGACCCGCCGGTGCTCCATCGGGCCCTGGTCGAGCAGGTCCTGCAAGGACGGGGCCAGGACCAGCTCCATCACGATCCAGGGCCGGTCGGCCTCCTCCACCACGTCGTGGACGATGACCACGCCCGGGTGGCTGAGCCGCGCCGACGCCCGCGCCTCGCGGAACGTCCGCTCGTACAGGACGGCGCGCTCGGACTCGCTCAGCCCCGGCGGGAGGACGACCTCCTTGACCGCGACCTCGCGGTCCAGCATGACGTCGTAGGCGCGCCACACGGTGCCCATGCCGCCGCGGCCGACCACCGAGTCGAGCCGGTAGCGGTTGCCGAGCAGACGTGCCTGTCCCATCGCTGACTGGTCCCCCAAGTGTTCATCCCACCCCTGCGGGCTGGAACGCGTCGAGCACATTCTTCACGAGTGCCTCGTTCTCGTTCCACTTGGACACCGGGACCGCCACCACCACGGCATACGCGCGGCCGTTGTAGATCACGCCCCGGTCGCGCGCCCGGGTGCCGCCCTGCCGCGCCCAGACGAACTCGATGTCGGCGGCGGGAACGTCCCCGACGGAGGTGCGGGTGACCCCGAGATCCCGGAAGCCCTGCATCCTGCCATCGGCCCTGGCCTGCTCCTTCCACGTCATCCAGTGCTCGTAGGGGTCGCCCGACCACGGTGTGCGGTCGACCTGAACGTACGCACTCGTCACCGGATCGGTCCAGACGGTGCTATTGCCCTGTTCTGACCGCCTCCAACCCTGCGGGATGCCGATCGAGTACCCGGGCCCGGCCGAGCGGACCAGTCCCGCCGGCAGTGGCGTCCTGGACGGGCGCGGCGAGGAGGCGGCCGAGGACGGGGTGTCGGACGGCGTCGTGGACGGTCCGCTGGACGGCCGGTCCGCGATGGGCGACTGCGAGGCCCCGGGATCGCCGCCGGACGAGCCGTCCGGCCACAGGAACACGGCGGCGGGCACGATGATCGCCACCGCGACCAGCGCGCCCACGAGGACGGGCACCATGTTCCGCCGCTTCGGCGGGACGCCGGAAGGCCCGGAGGGGCCCATGCCCGACGTCCACGGCCCGCCAGGACCCTGCGGGTATCCCGGGTGCTGCGTCAGCATGCCGGAATTCACGTCCGGAACAGGGACGGACTGTGCCGGTATGGCGTGCGGCGGTACCGACTGCGGCGGCACGGACGATGGCGGCACTGACTCGGGTGACGCGGGCCAGGACGGGAGCGGCTGGTGCGCGACCCGCGTGGAGCCCTGGTCGGCCGCGGTGCCGGTGCTCCAGTGCCGGTCGTCGACGGTGGCGGCGGACCGGCCGTCCGGCCGGCCCCCGCCCTGCTCGGCGAGCTCCGCCGCGGCCTGGCTCGCGGCGTGCCCGGAGGCGATCGCGGCGAGCGACTCCTCGGCCCGGTCCGCGCCCATCCGCCGGACGGGGTCGCGCTCCAGCAGGCCCAGCAGGATCGGCGCGAGCGGCCCGGCGTTCCGCGGCGGCGGGACGTCCTGCGTCATCGCGGCCGCGAGCACCGCCATGGCGTCGCTGCGGTGGTGCGGGGCCTTGCCCTCGCAGGCGGCGTAGAGGGTGGCGCCGAGCGCCCACAGGTCCGAGGCGGGGATCGCGCCGTCGCCCTTGACCCGCTCGGGCGACATGTACGCGGGCGACCCCATGATCAGCCCGGTGTGGGTGAGCGTGACCTCCCCCGCGAGCTGCGCGATGCCGAAGTCGGTGAGCACCGCCCGGTCGCCCGCGACCAGCACGTTCGCGGGCTTGACGTCGCGGTGCAGGATCCCGATCGCGTGCGCGGCCCGCAGCGCGCCGGCGATCTGCCGGCCGATCGCGGCGACGCGGCCGGGCGGCAGCGGCCCGTCCTCGTCGAGGATGCCCTGGAGGGAGCGGGCCCGGACCAGCTCCATGACGATCCACGGCCGGCCGTCCTCGTCCACGACATCGTGTACGGTCACGACGCCCGGATGGTTCAACCGCGCCGAGGCGCGCGCCTCGCGGAGCGTCCTGAGGTGCCGGGTCTCGCGCTCCTGCGCGCCGAGCGAGGCGTGCAGCACGACCTCCTTGACCGCGACCTCGCGGTCAAGGGTCTCGTCGTGCGCGCGCCAGACCGTGCCCATACCGCCGCTACCGACCACCGACAGCAGGCGGTAGCGCCCGGCCAGGAGTCGCCCGTCCTCCTGGTCCGTGTGTTCCCCGTCCGACATGAGTGGCGACCCTACCGATCCGAGCTAACAGATCGGCATACGCCGATCACCATCAGGTGCCCGCCGGCTCGAAGAAGCGGAAGACGGGCTGGAGGTCGGCGATGACCTTGTCCCAGTCGGCGTCGGGAGCCCGGACGAGGATCGCGTAGCCGTGCCCGCCGGCCACGAAGCCGCGGTTGAGGATGTGGAGCCGCCGGTCGCCGCCCTGGAAGGTGAACTCCCAGTCGGCGGACTTGTCGCCGTTCCCGGTGTCGGGGACGGGCCCGTGGTCGCCGGTCGGCGCGATCTTGATCTTCTGGTAGCCGGGGAAGGCCGCGCCGCCGTTCTCCTGCCGCCGCCAGTCGCCGATGGCGCTCTTGCCGGGGTCGTCGGTCTGGTCGAC
This sequence comes from Actinomadura rubrisoli, assembly GCF_004349215.1. GTDB lineage: Bacteria > Actinomycetota > Actinomycetes > Streptosporangiales > Streptosporangiaceae > Spirillospora > Spirillospora rubrisoli. Next base: position 3,068 of record NZ_SMKU01000138.1, read on the forward strand.
CTGGATGTAGGTCTCGCGGCCGGGCGCGTAGTAGAAGTCGCCGCCCGACTTGCGCTCGGGGCCGGTCCAGCCGTCCGGGACGGGGATGGCGTAGCCGCTGCGGTCCTTGTGCATCCGGAAGCCGGCGGGCAGCGCCGCGCCCGGTGTGGCGCTGGGCTTGGCCGAGGTCGCGGGGGCCGAGGGGCTCGCGCTCCGCGGCGCGGAGGACGGGCTCTCGCGGCTCTCGGGTTTCTCGTCGCCCCCGGAGCCGGCCAGCGCGATCCCGGCGACGACCATGATGATGACCAGCACCACCACGCCGATGATCAAGGCGTTGCGGTTCCCGGCGAGCGCGGGGATCCGCGACCCGAGCGTGGCCGGCGGCAGGGTGCTGCCGGCCGGGCGGGTCGGGGGCCCGGCATGCCAGGACGTGGCGCGCGCCGGGTCCCGGGCGGGGTCGTCCAGAGCGGGCGGGGCCTCCGGCGCGGTCACGTCGGCCCGGCCTGGAGCGCCGCCCACGGCAGCGCCAGCCGCGCCGGCCGGGGCGTCGAAGCGGGTGGCCCCGTCCGGGCGCGCGGGCGCCTCGTCCGGCTCCGGGAGCTCGCCGGGGGGCGTGACGAGGGTCCGGCCGGGAAGCTCCTCGGCGGTGTACTCCACGGCCATGGTGCGCTGGGTGTCGACGGTCTCCTGGCGGACGATGTCGTCCAGCAGCGCCCCGGCCTCGATCGCGTCCATCCGCTGGTCGGGGTTCTTGCGCAGCAGGCCCTCGATGATCGGGATGAGGCGGCCGCCCTTGTCGGGCGGGTCGGGCTCCTCGGAGATCACGGCGACCAGCGCGGCCATCGGCTCCGAGCGCTCGAACGGCGACTTGCCGTGCACCATCGCGTAGAGGGTGACGCCCAGCGACCACAGGTCGGAGGCGGGCCCGGCGACGCGGCCGCGGGCGCGCTCGGGCGCGATGTAGGCGGGCGAGCCCATGACCAGGCCCGTCTGGGTGAGGGTGGCGTCGCCGGAGGCGGTCGCGATGCCGAAGTCGGTGAGGACGGCCCGGTCGCCCATCCGGCCGGTGCTGGTGACCAGCACGTTGCTGGGCTTGACGTCGCGGTGCAGCACCCCGGCGTCGTGCGCGGCGTGCAGCGCGGCGAGCATCTGCCGGGCGATCTCGGCGGCGCGGCGCGGTTCGAGCGGGCCCTCCTGCTTGATCACCTGGTCCAGGGAGCGGGCCTTGATGAGCTCCATGATGATCCAGGGCCGGCCGTCCTCCTCGACGACGTCGTAGACGGTGACGACGCCCGGGTGGCCGAGCCGCGCGGCGGTGCGCGCCTCGCGGAACGTGCGCTTGTGGTGGACGGCGCGTTCCTCGTCGGTGAGACCATGCGGGAGGATGACCTCCTTCACCGCGACGTCACGACCAAGGACCTCATCGTGTGCCTGCCAGACCGTGCCCATGCCACCTCGGCCGACCTGGGTCACCAGGCGGTAGCGGCGGGCGAGCAACCGCTCGCCCGAGGTCTCATTTGGCATATGCGCGACCATATCGACTTTTGCTGACAACCTTGGACCGAGCTTGCAAGCCACATCCCCCTACCCGTACGACGCCCGGTGTCCCGCCAAGGTTCGCCGCCGGGTGAGCGGGTGCGGACGGAAGCGTGATGGACGTGACACCCGGTACAAATAAAAGACTTGCACAGCGCGGCGACGGGGGGACGATGCCGGAGAAGGGCCTGCTAGGCGAGTGGCGCCGCCTGATCCAGGCTGCGCCGACGATCTTCTTCTGGTACACCCGTCTCTCCGGGATCCTGTCTCTGCTGGCCTGGGTCTCCTATGGTCTCATCCTTGAGATAGCCGATATCTGGGCGCTGCGGTGGATCGGCTACCTCGGCTGGTTCCCCAGCGTCCCCATAGGGCTGCTGTGGATCCTGCTGTCGATGGGCGTGCGGCGGCGCAAGAAGGCCGCCCTGCGGATCCTCATCCTGATCTTCTGCCTGCCCGCCGCGCTCGGCGTCACCGCCGTCCTCACCGCGCTGTTCGACCCGAAGCAGCCCACCCCGGTCGGCCTCATCGTCACCGCGACCGTCTACTGCGCCGTGCTCGGCCTGCTGATCGCCGCGCGCGGGCAGTTCACCACGCTGCCCGACCGGGCCAACCGCCGGCTCGCCGCGCTCGTCTTCACCAGCCTGCTGGTCGTGACCTGCGGGATCGGCACGTTCCTGGTCACCGTCACCGACAGCAATCGCGAGGGCGACTTCTGGACGCACCCGGTCTACGCCATCGCCCAGACCGTCCTCGGGCCCCGCGTCACCGGCAAGCCGATCGACGTCTCCGTCCCGTTCTGGGTCGACGCGATGCTGTGGGTGCTCGGCACCGGGCTGCTCATCGCCACGTTCTGGGCGCTGTTCAAACCGGGCCGCCGCGACCCCGTCCTCAGCCCGCCCGAAGAGCTGGCGGCGCGCGCGCTGCTCGCCGAATACGGCGACCAGGACTCCCTCGGCTACTTCGCCCTGCGCCGCGACAAGGACGTCATCGTCGCCCCGAACGGTAAGGCGGCCATCGCCTACCGGGTCGAGGGTTCGGTCTCCCTGGCCAGCGGCGACCCGCTCGGCGACCCCGAGTCGTGGGACCAGGCGATCGAGGCGTGGCTGGAGGAGTGCCGCGCGCACGCCTGGATCCCCGGCGCGGTCAGCGTCGGCGAGCGCGGCGCGCACATCTACAAGCGGCACGGGTTCGACGCCCTGGAGCTCGGCGACGAGGCGATCGTCGACCTCACCGACTTCAACCTGGACGGCCGCGAGATGCGTCAGGTCCGGCAGGCCGTCCGGCGCGTCGAGCGGGCCGGCTACACCGTCCGCATCCGCCGCCACTCCCAGATCCCCGGCTGGGAGATGGCCAAGCTCATCCGCAGCGCCGACGCCTGGCGCGGCGAGGAGACCGAGCGCGGCTTCTCCATGGCGCTCGGACGGCTCGGCGACCCGACCGACGGCCGCTGCGTCATGGTCGAGGCGTTCGACGCCGAGGGCGAGCTGCGCGGGCTGCTCAGCTTCGTCCCGTGGGGCCGCACGGGCCTGTCGCTGGACCTGATGCGCCGCGACCGGGCCGCCGAGAACGGCCTGAACGAGTACATGGTCGCCAAGCTCGCCGAGAAGGCCGCCGCGGTCGGCGCGCAGCAGCTCTCGCTGAACTTCGCGATGCTGCGCTCGGCGTTCGAGCGCGGCTCGCAGATCGGCGCCGGGCCCGTCGCGCGGCTGTACTACCGGTTCCTGTCGTTCGCGTCGAAGTTCTGGCAGCTGGAGTCGCTGTACCTGTCCAACGCCAAGTACCTGCCCGACTGGCGCCCCCGCTACATCTGCTACACCCAGGGCCGCCACCTCGTCCGGCTCGGGCTCGCCTACGCGCGCGCCGAGGGCTTCCTGCCGAGCTTCAACCGCCCCAAGCTGGACCGCGCCGCCGCCATCGTGCCGCCGGGCGACCTCGTCGACCGGATCCACGAGATCGAGGAGGCCGCCGACGCCGCCCGCGCGCCGCAGCGCCGCCTGTCGGAGCAGGAGCGGGTCAGGCACGCCAAGCTGGAGGAGATCCGCGCCGCGGGCATGGAGCCCTACCCCCTGTCGTTCGACCGCACCGACTTCGCCGCCGACATCCGCGAGCGCTTCGCGGACCTGGCGCCCGACACCCGCGCCGGCGCGTGCGTCGCGATCGCCGGGCGTGTCGTCCTCGCCCGCGAGCACGGCCGGCTGATCTTCGTGACGCTGCGGGACGAGACCGCCGACCTCCAGGTCATGCTGACCTCCGACGCGCTCGGCGCGGACTCCCTCCGCCGCTGGAAGACGCTGATCGACCTCGGCGACCAGGTCGGCGTGCGCGGCGAGGTCGCCACGTCCCGGCGCGGCGAACTGTCGGTGCTGGCCGCCGAGTGGACGCTGACCGCCAAGTGCCTGCGCCCGCTGCCCAACAAGCGCTCCGGCCTGTCCGACCCCGAGGCCCGCGTCCGGCAGCGCTACGTCGACTTCATCGTCAATGACGACGCCCGCCGGATGCTGCGGATGCGCGGCGACGCCGTGGCCGCCGTCCGCGACGGGCTGCGCGGGCGCGGCTATCTTGAGGTCGAGACGCCGATGCTCCAGCCCATCCACGGCGGCGCCGCCGCCCGCCCGTTCACCACCCGCATCAACGCCTACAACATGCAGCTCTACCTGCGGATCGCCCCGGAGCTCTACCTCAAGCGGCTGCTGGTCGGCGGGGTGGGGCGGGTGTTCGAGCTGAACCGCAACTTCCGCAACGAGGGCGTGTCGCACAAGCACAACCCCGAGTTCACGATGCTGGAGGCGTACGAGCCGTACGGCGACTACGACAGCATGGCCGCGCTCACGCGATCTCTGGTGGTGGACGCGGCGAACGCGGCGCTCGGCACGACCGTCCTGGTCCGCGACGGCGTCGAGTACGACCTGGCCCAGCCGTGGCAAGAGGTCACCGTCTACGAGTCGGTGTCCAAGGCGCTCGGCGAGGAGGTCACGCCCGACACCCCGCTCAGGGCCGCGCAAGGGTTCGCCGGACGGGTCGGGCTGAACGCCGACCCGTCCTGGGGCCAGGGGAAGATCGTCCAGGCGCTGTTCGAGGCCCTGGTCGAGGAGCACCTGATGGCGCCCACGTTCGTCCGCGACTATCCGGCCGAGACCTCGCCGCTGACCCGTCCGCACCGCGACGACCCGCGGCTCGCCGAGAAGTGGGACCTCATCGTGTTCGGCCTGGAGCTCGGCACCGCCTACTCCGAGCTGATCGACCCGATCCTCCAGCGGCGGCGGCTCACCGAGCAGTCGCTCCAGGCCGCCGGCGGCGACCCCGAGGCCATGGAGCTGGACGAGGACTTCCTGCGCGCCCTGGAGTACGCGATGCCCCCGGCGGGCGGCATGGGCATGGGCATCGACCGGCTGCTGATCACCCTCACGGGCCGCAGTATCCGCGAGACGATCCCGTTCCCGCTGGTGCGCCCCGGTTCCTGAGGGCTTCCGGGGTTCCTGAGGGCTTTCGGGGTTCTAGAGGGCTTCCGGGGTTCTAGAGGGTGCGGGGGGCGGGGCGGTAGCCGTGGTCGGCGAGCCATTTGCGCGCCCGGCCCCGCCGCGCGTCCTCCCTCGCCTCCTGCGCGTCCCCTGGAGTGCCCTCGTCCTCGTCCGGGACGGCGCCGGGCGGGATCGGGAGCCAGCGGCCGGGGTCGTACGCGGCGTCCGCGTGGTCGAGGGAGGGTTCCCCTGCCGGCTCGTCGCCGGCCGGCTCATCCCCAGTCAGCTCGTCCAGGGCGAGGACGTCGCCGCGCGCCAGGTCGAGGACGTGGGGATCGGCGTCCTCCAGCGCGGCCGCCACGGCGCCGAGATCGGCCGGCACGGGCGGGAGCCCGGTCCCCGGTCCCTCCAGGGCCGCGGTCAGCTCGGCGGCCAGCTCAGCGTCGCCGGGAAGGCCGCGGCCGTCCAGCGCCTCGACGCATTCGCGGGCCCGCGGCCGCGCGGCGTCCAGCCCTTCGGCCAGAGCGGCGACCAGCACGTCGCCCGCGTACTGGAGCACCGGCCCGAGCGGCCGGCCGGCGAGCGCCGCCAGCCCCCCGGCGCCGTCCCCGCGCTGCGCGGCGGCCCGCAGGCACGCCAGCGCGTCCTCGTCCCACGCGGTCATGGGGACCCGTGGTCGCCCCGGATCACGGCGCGCCACACCTCGACCCGTTCTTCAGTTCTCATGCAGCAGATTGTGCCGGTGTGCCCGGACACGCACGCGCCGTTTACCGGGACCGGCTGACGAGCCCCTCCATGACCAGGGCGAACAGGTGGTCGCGGCGCGCGGCGATCGACGGCGCCACGTCCGCGATCGAGGCGACGGCGCTGAAGAGCGCGAAGAGGTCCGTCCCGTCGACGTCGGGGCGGATGTGCCCCGCCTCCTGCGCCCGCGCCAGCAGCCGCGCCCCGGCCTCCCGCATCGCCATGCAGGAGGCGTGCAGCGAGGACGCGTCGTCCTCCAGCGTCGCGATCATCGACGCGGCCAGGCCCCGGTACGTCGCGGCGCCCGCCGCGAACTCCCGCAGCCACTCCTCCAGCGCCTCGGCGGGGGGACGCGTCGCCTCCAGCGTCCCGGCCCGCGCCGCGAGCCGGTCGAACCGGCTCCCGAGCAGCGCTTCCAGGAGCTCCTCCCGCGTCGCGAAATGCCGGTAGAGCGTTCCCATCCCGACCTCGGCGCGCCGGGCGATGTCGCGCAGCGACGCCTGGGTGCCCTGCTCCTCGACGACCGTCCTGGCCACGTCGAGGATGCGCGCCCGGTTGCGCTGGGCGTCGGCCCTCAGGGCGCGCGGAGCTTGCGTCATGGTCCCGATCTTAGGGTCCCCGGCGTTCCCCATGGTCACAGCGTTCCAGGACGGGCGTCCGGGGCACTATTGCCCGGACCGGTAGGCCTCCACGGCGTAGCGGAGCCGGGCGCCGACGAGGAGCGCCTCGTCCTCCGGGCAGCCCAGGAGCCGGGCGGCCAGCTCGACGATCTGCTCGTCGGTCAGGTCGGGCTCGCGCGCGGCGATCCGTCCGACGAACTCGACCAGCTCGGGACGCTTGTAGCTGACGATCGACCGCCCGCGCCGCACCTGCCCGGGCGGCTCGGGCCGCGGGGAGGCCGGGGCGCGCTGCTCGGGCGGAGCGGGACGCGGCGGCGGGACGGGCTCCCTCGGCGCCGGCGGGGCGGCGGCGCGCGGATCGGGCCGGGTGGCACCCGGCTCCGGCTCGGCACCCGGCTCCGGCTCTGCGCCCGGCTCCGGCGCGTCGCCGCCCGGCGAGGGCTCCGGGTCCTGGGTCAGGAGGGTGAACAGGGAGGTCGTGGGGGTGAGCCTTCCCTGGAGCGTGTCGGGCAGCGCGACGGCCGGGGCGGGACCGTCCGGGACGGGGAGCTCGGGCCCGGACGGACCGATGAGGAGGATCCTCGGGGCGAGCCACAGCAGGAACAGGGCCTCGGCGCCGGCGCCGTGCTCGCCGTCCACGAGGACGACGTCGAACGATCCGGGACGCGGCGGAAGCGTGTCGGGGATCCGCCAGAGCGGCAGGATCCACGCCGGGACGACCTCGTGCGGCGCGGCGGACGCGGACACCGCGGACGCGAGGTCCAGCCCGGCCAGGCGGGCCAGCGCGGCGCCCCACGCACGGGCGGACGTGAGGTCGTCGCGGACGGTCCGCAGGCGCTCCTCGGCCTCGGCGAGGGAGGCGCGCAGGCCCTCGGCGGCCGGGGACGGGGCGGTCCCGGCGAGCCGCGCGGAGGCGCGGGCCCACGCCCACGCCTCGTCCCAGCGCCGGGTGCGGGCCTGCCAGACGTCGTCGCCGTCGGTGGCGAGCAGGAGGTTGGCGAGATCGGGGTGGACGGCGCGGACGCGGCCGAGCAGCTCCTCGCAGCGGATCTGCCGGGCCCGCTCGTGCCGGGCCTCGGCGAGCGCTCCGAGGGCCCGGCCGTAGGCGGCGGCGTCCCGGGCGTCGATCGCGTCGAGGGCCGCGCCGAGCTCAGGCGGGTCGTCGCCGTCCACGGGGCCGATCGAGTCGCGCAGGGCGGCGAGGTCGGCGGCGGCGCGGTCGACGCCCAGGCCTTCCAGGGCGCTGGCCAGGGCTGAGGCGTACCCGTGCCACTGGAGCGGATGGCCGAGGGGGACGCTCAGATGGGACAGCCGCAGGAGTTCTTTCGTCTCCTCCACCGCCGGCATGGCGTCCCGGACGCGGGCAAGGCGGGCGTGGGCGCGGGCGAACCGGATGACGCGGTCGGCGGGCGGCGGGTCGACGGGGAAGGAGATCCCCGCCGCGTCCCACACGTACTGCAGCTCCTGGCAGGACATCCGGACCATGAGGTCGGTGAAGACGAGGTCGAGCAGCTCCGGCGTCGTGGGCGCCTCGCCGTCGACCGTGGCGCCGCCGAGCAGCGCCTCGGCCTGCCGCTGGGCCGCCGACCGCAGCGGCCCGCGCTTCAGCGTGCCGCCGCCGTCGAGGTAGTCGCGCAGGTCCCGCGCGGCGTCCGCCAGGCGGCGCAGGTCCGGCTCGCCGGGCGGCAGCACGACGCGGCGGCCGCCCATGCCCGCCACCGCGCGCCGCGCCCAGTCCGCGCGCGCCGCCATCTCCGCGACCCGCGACCAGACGAGGGGGCGGCGGTGGGCGAGGGCGTCGCCGAACGCGCGGGCGGCGAGGTCGGCGGGGTTCCAGCCGCCGGGATGCCCGTCCAGCCCGACGTCGCGGAGGGCGGCGGCGACGACGGAGGCGCACCCGTCGAGCCGGGCGAGCCGCGTGACGTCGAGGTCGCGCAGGCGCCGCGACAGGTCCGTCCCGGAGCGCTCGGCGCGCTCGGCGGCGGCCGCCTCCGCCTCGATGAGGGTGCGGACGTAGGGCGCGCTCGGCAGCGCGCCCGGGTCCACGTCCCGCTGGGCGGTGCGGGCCTTGCGCCCGGGCGTCTCCTCGGCGAGCAGCACGACCAGCTCCGCCGCCTCGGCCCGGGAGATCGGCGGGCCCGGCGGCAGGTCCGGGCGGACGGGCAGCCACGCCAGGTCGGGCGCCTCGGCGCGGAGCCGCTCGTCCAGCTCGCCGCGCCCGCCGCGGTAGCCGGAGCCGAGGTCGGTGGCCTCGGCCGTCTCGGCCTCCCCGACCCGCTCGCGCAGCTCGGCGACGTCCCGGTCGGCGGCGGCCTCCCGCTCGGCGAGCGCGGCCACGTGCCGTCCGTGGCGTCCCGGGTCGTGGGCGGCGGCGCGGGCGAGCAGCGCCTCCGCCGTGTCGGCGGCGACGGCGGGGTCGGCGACCGTGAGGGCCGCCAGGTCCGGGGGCAGCGCGGCCCTCAGCGCGCCGGAGGCGCTCGCGCCGGACGTGGCCACCACCACCCGCATCCCTAGGACGAGGAGCCCCGCGAGGAAGGTCTGGGTGGTGCCGGGGCCGGTCTCGGCGATGTGCTTGACGTGGGGCCGCCCGCCCGGCGCGACGAACCGCGCGAGCCCCTCGGGGACGGCGGTCCCGTTCACCAGGAGCCTGATCATCCTGGTGTGGTAGTCGGCGACCGCCTCCCGTCCCGGAGGGCGGACGACGAGCGCGGGCGCGAGCCGCAGCCGGGGGACGGCGGGCAGCGCGGCGCCCGGGGGCTCCGGCGCCCAGTCCTCGCGGTAGGCGGCGGCCTCGTCCCCGCCCGCGAAGGCCCCGTCCACGAAGGCGGTGGAGCACCACTCGCGCAGCAGGTCGCCGACGGAGGAGTTCAGCCCGAAGCCCCGCCCGGCCCGTACCGCGTCGGACACCCGGTCGGCGGGCCGGTAGGCGGGCTGGCCGGACAGCAGCTCGCGGTCGCGCAGGCTGGTGTGCCCGGCGAGGACGACGTCGATGCGCTCCGTCCGCCCGTCCACGACGATCCGGACGGGCGTGCTCAGCAGGTGGTCGTGGACGGCGGGCCCGGCCTGCGGCCGCCAGGACAGCAGTCCCGCCGCCAGGACGACCTCGTGGCCCCCGCCGGCCTCCTGGTCGGCGAGGTCGCGCAGGATCCGGTACCAGTGCCGCAGCGCCAGCCAGCCGTCGAACTCCTCCAGCACCGCCGGGGGCGCCAGCGGGATGACCGGCACGCTGAACAGGACGTCGCCGGGACCCGCGTCGGCCTCCACATAGACGTCGCCGGGCAGCTCGGCCAGCCACAGCACCTGGTGGTGCTCGGCCAGATCGCGGGCCGGGCGCAGGCGGGCCCGCGCCAGATCACGCAGGTAGCCGAGCAGACGGGCCGCCCGCTCCGGCTCGGCCGCAGCGGCCGCGGGGCCGTCCTCGGCGGCGGCCTCGGCCTCGGCGGAGGCGTCCGTGGCGGCGGCGTCACAGGCGTCCCCGGCGGCACGCCCGGTGCCCCCCGCACCGTCCGCCGTCCGGCCGGGACCCGGGCCCTGCTCAGGCACCGCGGCTCCTTCCCTCCCGCTGGGGAATGGTGTGCCACGATCTAACACCCCCGGGCGGGCCCGGCCAAGAGCCATCGATGATCATGCAGGCGCGCGGGCGTGGTCAGTGCGTGCGCGCCATGTAGCGGTCCTCGCTGGGCAGCATCACCCAGAGGACGAGGTAGACGACGAACTGCGGTCCGGGCAGCAGGCAGGAGGCCAGGGCCAGCAGCCGGACGGTCCAGGGCGCCATGCCGAACCGGCGCGCGAGCCCGGCGCAGACCCCTCCGATGATCCGACCGTGGCGCGGACGGTAAAGGCCGTTCATGAGTCTCTTCTCCCCGATTCGTCGAGCGGTGAACGCGGCCGCGTTCTCACGGCCACGTTCTCCAAGCTACGAACCGGACAGGGCACCTCACATCGGCCGTTCGGCCTGTTCGGAAGGGGTACTCCCGGCTTAGGGGATCGCCCCTAAGGGGCGTGGTCGTAGCGCTCGATCAGGGCCGGGAGGCCGGCCAGGTCGTCCAGGACGAACAGGCAGTCGCGCAGCGCCTCGTCGTCGCGCTGGATGTGCCCCCACGGCCCGCGCCGCAGGAAGGCCGCGCGCATCCCGAGCGCCAGGGCGGGCCGGACGTCGTTGTCGATGCGGTCCCCCACGTACAGGACGTGCTCGGGCAGCACGTCGGCGAGCTGCGCGCACCGCTCGAAGAACTCCGGGGACGGCTTCCGGATGCCCCACACGTCCGAGATGCCGACCACGTCCGCGTCGAGGGCGAGCGCGGCCATCCGCTCGGCCGCCTCGGCCGGCTGGTTGCCCGCGATGCCCACGTACAGGCCCTGGTCGCGCAGCCCGGACAGGCACGCCCGCGCATCCGGGTACAGATCGTCCGGGCCGAAACCGTTGGGGACGCCCGCCTCGGCGCGGCGCTTCTCCTCCACCTCCAGGTCGAATCCCGGACGGAAGTACTCCAGGAGGTCCATGTGGTCGCCGCCGGACGCCAGCACCGCGCCCAGCTTGGCGAGGAAGGTGTGCCTCGGCACGCCGAGCCAGTCGGCCCAGCGCCCGTAGATCTCGCCCTCGTTGATCAGGGTCTCGCCGATATCGAAGAACACGGCCTGGACGGCCCGGGGGGTGCTCGTGCTCACGCGGCGGCCAGCTCCACGCTCTCGCCCGGGGCCAGGCGCCGGAAGTCCTTGCCGAGTTCCTCGCCGGCCGTGGCCACGTGCCGCTCCATGACCGTGAGGCCGATGTCGTTCAGCAGCCCGTCATGGATGACGAACGCGCGTTCCGGACGGACCTCGCGCGTGTAGCCGAACATCTCGGGCGCCTTCAGCCACGGGGCGTTGCCCGGCAGGCACAGGGTCGGCACCGGCTCGCCCGGGACGGTGAGCGCGTCGCCCGGGTGGAAGACCTCGCCGTCCAGCAGGAACCCGACGTTCGGGATGGGCGGGACGTCGGGATGCAGGATCTCGTGGTCCTCGCCATAGACGTGGACGTCGAAGCCCGCGATCGTCACCGCGTCCCCGTGCCCGACCTGGTGCACGCGCCCGCCGAGGTCGGCGAGGCTCTCGGCGACGACGCGGGACGTCCACACCTCCAGGGCGGGGTGCTCCGCCAGGGCCTTGCGCAGGCCGTCGGCGTCGAAGTGGTCGAAGTGCTCGTGGGTGATCAGGACGGCGTCGGATGCGGCGAGGGCCTCGGCGGCCCCGCTGAACGCGCCGGGATCGATGATGACCGTCCGGTCGTCCCTGGTGATCTGGACGCAGGCATGCCCGAGCTTGGTGAGGCGCATCGAACGATTTTTTCACGCCGCCCCCGAAACCCCATGACCGCCCCCGGGGCGCTGGATCCCACCCGTCGTTGTCCGGGTGACAAACTGGGCCCGTGTCGTCCGACCCCGAATTGGACCAGCAGGTGCGCGACCGCTACGGAACCTGGCGGGACCAGCCGCGCGGCCTCGCCTGCGCCGTGATCGCGGCCTTCATGATCCTCACCACGGCCGCCTTCCTCTTCGCCGTCCTCGCCGTGGTGGCGGCCATGCGCTGACCCGCCGGTGCGTGCCCGTGTAGAGGCCCGTGCTCACGAAAAGGGCCGGGGCACACCAGGTGCCCCGGCCCCTGCCGGTCCTGACCGAGCGGGGAAGTGGTCAGGACCAGGTCACGCGGATCCCTCCGCGATCGTGAAGGCCACGTCGCCCTGCGGGTCCACCTGGGCGTCGAGCGTCTTGTCGTCCAGGAGCTCCGCGACGGTCGGCTCCAGGTACACCTTGGCCCCCTCCTCCTCGACGACCTGGTCGTTCATCTCGGGCCCGGGCGCGACCGACAGCCGCAGCGCGTCCGAGCCGTCGAGCCCGGACTCGATGCGGATCCCGGTCTCGGGCGGAAGCTCGGGATTCGCGGTCACCGTGCGTATGACCTGGACGGCGCCACTGGTCAGCGTGAGCACGATCAGCTCCTCACGTCTCTTTCGTTCTGGATCGGATCTGCCCCACCCTCCCCACTCACCCAGGGGGTAAACATCCGCCTACCAGGTCATCAGCCGGCCGACGGGGCGAGTGCGCGGACCGCCTCCGAAGGGGAGAGGCCGCCGCCCGGGACGACGGCGAGGACCGGGGTCGTGAGGCCGGCCGCCACGTACTCGCGGACGCGGTCGCGGCAGGCCGCCGGGGAGCCGTGGACGATGAGGTCGTCCACGACCTCGTCCGGGATGACCTCCAGAGCCTTCTTCCGGTCGCCCGCGGCCCACGCCTCGTTCATCGGACGGAGCACCTCGCCGCGTCCGAGCCACGTGTGGAACGCGCGGTAGACGGGGACGGTCATGTACGCGGCGATCAGCCGGCGGCCGATCGCGCGGGCCTCCCCGGCGTCGTCGGTCGGGCAGACGAACAGGCGGGCCATCAGCTCCGGTGCGTCGCCCAGCTCGGCGCGGACGGTGCGGACGTCGTGGGGCGCCAGCCAGTTGCTGATGGCGCCGTCGGCCTCGCGGGCGGCGAGGCGCAGCATGCCGGGGCGGAGGGCCGCGAGGACGATCGGGGGCGGCGTGGCGGGGGCGGTCTCCAGCTTGAAGCCCTTGACGGAGAAGGTCTCGAAGTCCTCCTTGACCTTCTCGCCCGCGAGCGCCTTGCGGAGGAAGCGCAGGGTGTCGCGGGTGCGCTTGTAGGGCTCGTCGAACGGGATGCCGTTCCAGCGCTCGACGATCGTGTCGGACGACGCGCCGATGCCGAGCACGAACCGTCCGGGGGCGAGGTCGGCGAGGGTGGCGGCGTGCTGGGCGAGGAGCGCGGGACCGCGCGTGTAGACGGGCACGATCGCGGGACCGAGGCGCAGACTGGGCGCCCACTGGGAGGCGAGCGCGAGGGGTGTGAAGGCGTCGGTGCCGTTGGTCTCGGCGGACCAGGCGTCGGTGTAACCCAGGTCGGACAGGCCCGCGAGGAGGTCGCGGTGCTCGCCGAGCGGCAGGCCGGTCAGCGGGATGGTGAGTCCCCAGCGGAACATGGCGGTCTCCTAGGCGATCGAGGGCCGGATCGTGGCGCCGCCGTCCACGACCAGCGTCTGGCCGGTCATCCAGGACGCGGCGTCACCGGCGAGGAACACGGCGGCGTTGGCGATGTCCTCGGGCTCGCCGATGCGGCCGAGCGGCATGTACGTGCTGATCTGCTCCTCGTTGTTCTCCCACAGGGCGCGGGCGAGGGCCGTCTTGACCAGGCCGGGCGCGATGCAGTTGACGCGTACCTTGGGCGCCAGCTCCATCGCGAACTGTCGGCTGAGGTGGACGACGGCGGCCTTGGTGGCGTTGTAGTAGCCGATGCCGTGCTCGGTGACCATGCCGCCGACGGACGCGATGTTGATGACGGCGCCGCCATGGTGCTGCATCGAGCGCTTCCAGGCCAGCGACGTCCACTGGACGACGGCGAACTGGTTGACCTGGACGGTCTTCTCGGCGGCGGCGGGCTCGATCTCGCTCAGCGGGCCGAAGTGGGGGCTGGTGCCGGCGTTGTTGACCAGGACGTCCAGACCGCCGAACTCGGCGATGGCCGCGTCCACGCACGCGGCGGCCTGCTCGGCGTCGCCGACGTGGGCGGCCTTGGCGAGGACGCCCGTGCCGGGGTGCGCGGCGCGGATCTCCTTGGCGGCCTCGTCCAGCGCCTCCTGCTTGCGGGAGGACAGGACGACGTTCGCGCCCTCGGACACAAGGGCGGTGGCGATCGCCTTGCCGATCCCCCGGGAGGCCCCCGTGACCAGGGCCGTCTTCCCCTGAAGTCCAGTCCGCATCCGCAGTCTCCTTCACGCGCCAGAATCCGACTCGGTTTACTGTATCCACGTTACTTACGGGTCAGTAGGTGGTCCGTGCAGGTCGTCCCCGCGGCCCATGACGAACCTACGGAAGCCCTCCACAACGGGCGGCCGGGTCCGTCCAGGGGCCCACACCAGCCCGATCGTGCGGATCGCGGCGGGCTCGGCCAGCGTGATGTGCCGTACCCCCGGGAACTCCTCCCCCGCACGGAGCGGCGCCACGATCGCAACGCCCAGCCCTGCCGCGACGAGGCCGCGGACGGTCGACGTCTCCTCCCCCTCGAACGCGATCCTTGGACGTGCTCCGGCCAGCCCGAACAGCTCCTCGGTGACCACCCGTAGGCCCGCACCGGCGCGGAACGCCACGAACGGTTCGTCCAAGACGTCGCTCACGCGCGCGCGCCGCCGCTCTGCCAGGTGGTGGTCGGCGGGCACCGCCAGTTGTAGTCGTTCGATGACCAGAGGGTGCCAAGTGAGGGACGGGTCGTCCGGACGGGGGCTCGTTATGGCCAGGTCTGCCCGCCCTTCCAGGACCATGGCCGCGACCCGTTCCGAGCGGTCCTGGCTGAGGCGGAAGGTGACGCCAGGGTGGTCGAGCCGGTAGCGGCGGATCAGGCCGGGCACGAACGACGGCCCCTGGGTGTGCAGGAACCCCAGCGACACCTCGCCGCGCTCAGGATCGGCCGCCTGGGCCAGCGCCCGGCGGGCCGCCTCCTCCTCGGCGACGAGGCGCCGGGCGTGCTCGGCGAACACCGTCCCGTACCGGCTCAGGACGACCCCGCGGCCCGCGCGGTCGAACAGCGGCGCGTCCAGCTCGCGTTCCAGACGGGCGATCGCACGCGAAAGGCCGGGCTGGGAGATGCGCAGCTCCGCCGCGGCATTCGTCACATGCCCGCGCTCAGCCACCGCCAGGAACCACCGGACGGTCGTGAGATCCATGCACTCATGATGCTCTCGCATCGATTGCCAAGCAAACTCTCATTGGACGCATGACTCATTCAGGTTGAACCTGGAACCCATGACCACCGCCCCCGTGGAGGTCCCGGAACGGCACCGGCTCGGCTCCCCCGGCCTGCGCCGCGTCAACCTCGCCCTCTTCGCGGCCGGGCTCACCACGTTCATGTCGCTGTACTGCACGCAGGCGCTGCTGCCCGAGCTGTCGGGGACCTTCTCCGTATCGCCCGCCCGCGCGAGCCTGCTCGTCTCGCTGGCCACCGGCGCGGTCGCGGTCGCGGTCATCCCGGTCAGCTCGCTGTCGGAGCGGTACGGGCGCACCCGCGTGATGGTCGTGTCGTCCGTCGTGTCCGCGCTGGTCGGGCTGCTGCTCCCGCTGTGCGCCACGTTCGGCCAGCTCGCCGCCGTCCGCACCGTGCAGGGTCTCGCGCTCGCGGGCGTCCCGGCCGTCGCGATGGCCTACCTCGCCGACGAGGTGGACGGCGAGCACCTCGGCGGCGCGATGGGCCGCTACGTCGCCGGGACGGGCATCGGCGGCGTCCTCGGACGGCTCGTCCCCGGGACCGTCACCGACGTGGCCGGCTGGCGATGGGCCCTCGCGGTGACCGGCCTGCTGGCCCTCGCGTTCACGGTCGCGTTCTGGCTGCTGCTCCCGCCGTCTCGCTTCTTCCGTCCGTCCCGGGTGGACTACCGGCCGCTGCTCGCCCACCTGTCCGACCCGGGCCTGCGCCGCCTCTACCTGGTCGCGCTGACCGCGATGGCGGGGTTCGTGACCGTCTACAACTTCCTCACCTACCGGCTTCTGGACGGACCGTTCCACCTCCCGCAGGCGGTGGTCAGCCTGATCGCCGTCATGTACGTCGCGGGCTCGGCCGCCTCCGCGCGGGCGGGCACCCTCGCCGACCGCTCGGGACGCCGCCGGGTCCTGACCGGGACGCTGCTGCTGGCCGCGGCCGGGCTCGTCCTGACGCTGCCGTCCTGCCTGCCGCTCGTGGCGTTCGGCCTGCTGGTCTTCACGGTCGGGTTCTTCGGCGCGCACGCCGTGGCCAGCGGCTGGGTCGGCCGGCGCGCCCCGTCCGCGCGGGCCCAGGCGTCCGCCCTCTACCTGTTCGCCTATTACCTGGGCAGCAGCATCGGCGGCACCGCGGGCGGCGTGGCCTACGAGCACGGCCACTGGAACGGGACGGGCCTGTACGTCCTGGCCCTGCTGGCCGTGGCCCTCCTCGCCGCCGCGGGCATGCCGGGCTCCGGCCGCCCGCCCTTCTTGAGCGGTCGCTTGGTTGGTAAGCTGCGCCGGTAGCCAGGGAGCACCTTAAGAAGGGCAGGGCCGCGTGAGCACGACCAAGCGACGTCGTCCGGCGATCGAGGGCTGGTTCACCGCCGGAGACGGGCAGGTGCGCCTGCTGGGCACGCGCTGCACGTCCTGCGGCACCCCATACTTCCCGCGCAACGAGCTGGCCTGCCGCAACCCCCGCTGCACGGGCCCCAAGGACGGCTCCGAGCTCCAGGAACACGCCCTGTCCGGACGCGGGCGCATCTGGTCCTACGCCGACTCCCGCTACAAGCCGCCGCCCCCGTACATCTCACCCGACCCCTTCCGCCCCTACGCCGTCGCCGCCGTCGAACTGGAAGCCGAGCGCATGGTCGTCCTCGGCCAGGTCGCCCCCGGCCACACCGTCGACGACCTCGCGGTGGGCATGGAAGTCGAACTCACCGAAGGCGTCCTCTACGAAGACGACGAGGCCGAATACACCACCTGGATGTGGATCCCGAAAAGGAGCCCGCGCGGCGCGAGCGGAGCGAGCCAATGAGCAGAGATATCGCGGTGCTTGGGGCTGGGATGCATCCGTGGGGGAAATGGGGCCGCAACTTCGTCGAGTACGGCTTGGCGGCGGCACGGGCCGCGTTGGCGGACGCCGGGGTGGCGTGGCAGGACGTCCAGTACGTGGCCGGGGCCGACACCATCCGCAACGGGTATCCCGGGTTCATCGCCGGGGCGACGTTCGCGCAGGCGCTCGGCTGGTCGGGCGCGCAGGTGTCGAGCAGCTACGCGGCCTGCGCGTCGGGCGCTCAGGCCATCGGCTCGGCGCGCGCGCAGATCCTCGCCGGTCTGTGCGATGTGGCGCTGGTCGTGGGCGCGGACGCGGCGCCGAAGGGCTTCTTCAAGCCGGTCGGCGGTGACCGTCCAGACGATCCCGACTGGCTGCGGTTCCGGCTTCTGGGCGCGACCAACCCGATCTACTTCGCGCTGTACGCGCGGCGGCGCATGGCGATGCACAGCGCGACGCTGGACGATTTCGCCGCCGTGAAGGTGAAGAACGCGCGGCATGGGCTCGGCAACCCGAACGCCCGGTACCGCAAGGAGGTGACCCTGGAGGACGTCCGCGCGTCCGCCGTGGTCGCCGACCCGCTGCGGCTGCTGGACATCTGCGCCACCAGCGACGGAGGCGCCGCGCTGGTGCTGTCGTCCATGGACTTCGCGCGGCGGCACGGCGTCGCCGACCCCGTCCGGATCTCGGCGCTGTCCACGGTCACGCCGACGTTCCCCAAGACCGTCCTGGACCTGCCGGACTTCGCCACCGACTCGGCCATGGCGGCGGACGAACCGGAGCGGCCGTTCCGCCCGGCGCTCGCGCACGCCGCCTACGAGGAGGCCGGGATCGGGCCGGACGAGCTCTCGCTGGCCGAGGTGTACGACCTGTCCACGGCCCTGGAGCTCGACTGGTACGAGGACATCGGGCTGTGCGGGCCGGGCGGCGCCGAGGAGCTGCTCCGCTCCGGCGCCACCGCGCTCGGGGGCCGCGTGCCGGTGAACCCGAGCGGCGGGCTCGCCTGCTTCGGCGAGGCCGTCCCGGCGCAGGCCATCGCGCAGGTGTGCGAGCTGACCTGGCAGCTGGGCGGCCGGGCCGAGGGCCGCCAGGTGGACGACGCGCGCGCGGGCATCGCCGTCAACCAAGGCCTGTTCGGGCACGGCTCGGCGGTCATCGCGGTCCGGTAGCCCGCTACTTGACCGAGAAGCCGTCGCAGCCCAGGTAGTACGCGTCGCCGTTGGCCCTGACGTGCAGCCAGATGACCGTCCAGTCGCCCGTGGCCAGGTCGTACACCCCGCTGTCGGACCCCGCGAACTTGAAGTCCGCAGGGTAGTGGAGCGTCACGAAGTCATCGTTCGACGGGAGAAGCGTCGGCTTGCTGTGCACGATCCCGGTGACGTAGTTGCCCTGGGTCCCCGCAGGGGGGACGGACCTCCGCGGCGACGTAGTAGCCGGTCTTCCGCACGAACTTGAACCGCATCGTGAGCTCGGCCGTCCGCCCGGTGACCGGCTCGCGAGGAGCACCGGTCTGCATGTCGTAGGCAAGGCGCGAGTCCTCTGGACGGACGGCCGGGAGGCAGCTGGAGTTCGCTTTCGTCCAGCGCATGTTGTTGAAGTCGTCGGTCGGCTGCTTCACGAGGATCTCGTCCGGCGGACGTCCGCTCGCGTCGGGCGTCCGCGACGCGGGAGACGATCCGGCGGGCGAGGGCCCGCCGGTCTTGGTGACGCCGCTTCCGCGCGCGGGCCCGGCGGCTTCCGCGCCCCTGCCGTTGCCGTCGAAGGCGAAGCGCGCGGCCAGCGCACCGGCCAGCACGACGGCGGCCACCCCGGCGGCGGCCGCGATGATCGCGCCCCGGGGACGGCCGATCGTCCGGGCACGGTCGGTTGTGACGAGACCGGTCGCGACGGCGTCCGCGACGCTGGCGGGCACCGGCCGGGCCACGCCCACGAGCGTCCGGTATGCCGGGTCGTCGGCGAGGACACCGGGGACGGCGGCCATCTGGAGCAGGCGCTCGGGCGTGATCCGGTCGGCGGGGTCCTTCGCGGCGCACAGGCCGACGAGTTCGGCGACGCGCGGGTCGGCTCCCGCCAGGTCGATGTCGCCGCCCAGCGTCCGGTGGATGATCGCCTCGATCCGCCCCCCGCCGAACGGAGGCCGTCCGGTCGCGGCGTAGGCGATGGTGCCCGCCAGCGAGAACATGTCGGACGCCGGGACGGGCTGCTGCTCGCGGACCACCTCGGGCGCGACGAAGCCCGGCGTGCCGTTCCACGCACCGGTCTGGGTGATCTGCGTCTGGTCCTCGCCGCGCGCGATGCCGAAGTCGATGAGCCGCGGGCCGTCCGGCGCGAGAATGACGTTGCCCGGCTTCAGGTCACGATGCTGGACGCCCTGCCGGTGCAGTTCCAGCAGCCCCTGGGCGAGCGCCGCGAGCAGCCGCAGGCACGTCTCGGGCGGCAGCGGGCCGTGCTCGGCCACCGCCTGCCTGAGCGTCGGCCCGGGGACGTACTCGGTGGCCAGCCAGTACGGGGGCGCGTCGAGCCCGGCGCCGACCATCGCGGCCGCGAACCGGCTGCGCACCCGCTCGACGGTCTGGACCTCGCGCCGGAAGCGGGCCAGCGCCTGCGGCCCCTCGAAGTCCTCGCGGATCACCTTGAGGGCGATGTGCCGGCCGGCACCGGTGAGCCCCAGATAGACCTGCCCCATCCCGCCCGCGCCGAGCCGGGCGATCACCGGATAGCCGCCGATCTGTGACGGATCCTCGGGACGCAATGGTTCCACAGGTCACAACCCCGTCCGTCGCGCACACATGACGCGAATAATCTCATTCCGCCCCACCCCCTGCGCCCCGAACGCAAGGCACCGGCGCGGGTGGTCAGTCCGCCTTGCGAGCGACGTGGAGGGCCCAGGCTATGAGGGGGGCTTGGAGGGGTAGTCGGCCGTAGGCCGCGGCGCGGAGGGGCAGGGGGCGGTGCCGCCAGTCGCGGGCCATCTTGATGTTCGCGGGGAAGACCGCCGCCATCAGGCCCGCCGTGGCGAGGGCGCCCGCCTTGCGCGTGCGCGGGTGGGCGACGGCGGCGGCGCAGGCCAGCTCGGCGGCGCCGCTGAGGTAGGTCCAGGTCCGCGCGCGGCCGGGGAGCCGCTCGGGGACGAGTGCGTCGAACGGCCGGGGGACGAGCAGGTGCGCCGCTCCCATCCCTGCCATGAGGCCCACAAGGCGGCGGGTCGCGCGTGACGAGTCGGTCATAGTCCGGAGTCTGACAGATCGGACGGGTCGTCCAATAGAGCGGGGCCGGGGTTGCGACTGTGGCCGAGGCCACCACATTGTGCCGTGTGACCTGCGATGAGAGGGTGATGACGGGGAATGGAAGCGCGCTGACCGGCCGTTGCGAACCTCGGAGGAGCCGTGATGAGGCCCGAGCGCGAGGAGGTCTCGCGGCCGGATCGAGGAGACTCCGGGGGCGGCCGCCGCGGCCGGGGGGACCGCCGCGGCCGTCTCCGGACACGGCCTGAGGGTCGTCCTGGACGGGTGGGTGG
>NZ_SMKU01000139.1 GCF_004349215.1 Actinomadura rubrisoli
CACCCCAGGCTCCCCCACCGCGTCCGCCGCCCCGGGCCTGCCCGAGCTGCGCGCCCTAGTCCGCGAGACGATGCCGGCATACGCGGCCCCGCACGAGCTGGAACTGGTCGAGGCGATCCCCCTACTAGCCTCCGGCAAACCCGACCGCACCCGTCTCCGCGCAAGGCGGGAAAGCTAGGCGTACTCGCCCACGACCATGGCGACAGCCAGCTGACGGGTGACTGCTCGCCAAGAGCACACAGTAAGCAGGTAGTTACCTAAAGCGTCAACAACCTCAGCGTTGCGATCGCGTGCGAAGCCAGGTTCGAGCTTGCGAGAACCTGATCGTGCAGCGAGCCCCTGGGCGAGTCGGAGCGATGCAGCGATCACCGCAGTGCCCGTTGAAGGAGGGCGTTCAACGCCCGACGCCAAGGGCACTGCAATAAATGGAGCAATAAAATCGCATCTTCCGGGCACCACGATCCCCTGGGATCGTTCCTCCGCGGTCCGCAAGGCGGGACGGCCGATCCGCGGGTCCGGGAACAACAGCCCGGGCGTGCGACGTTCCGATAAGAGCGTGCGCCACCAGGCAACGGCTGCCGCGCCGCATTCACACCACTCGAAGGGAGGGGGGCGTCCCCATGCCGCGAACCGCCGCACACACCCCGCTCACGGAGCCGACGAGCCCCGCACTCGACGAGCTCCTCCAGCGCGGTCGTGCCCAAGGGCGCCTCTCGCTCGCCGAGGTGAGGGGGGCCTTCGAAGCCGCCGGGATCAGCCCGGCCCAGGGCCGCTCGATCCTGCGCGAGCTGTCGGAGGCCGGTATCAGCCTCGCCGGTGAGGGCGACCCCACCCGCAGGGCGACCGCCGCCGCCAACCTCGCCGCCGAGCACGCCGAGGGCGAGACCGGCCGGGCGGGCACCGGCACGGCGGGCGCGCCGAAGAAGCGCGCCGCCAAGAAGACCACCGGCAAGCCCGCGGCCAAGACGCCCGGCAAAACGGCGGGCAAGGCCGGCGCGGACACGGCGGGCGACGCCGACGACGAGTCGTTCGACGTCACCGAGGTCGAGGCCGCCGACTCCCCCGCCGACCTGGACGACCAGTCGACCACCATGGGCGACTCCGTCCACACCTACCTCAAGGCGATCGGCCGCCGCCAGCTGCTCACCGCCGACCAGGAGGTCGAGCTCGCCAAGCGGATCGAGGCCGGGCTCTACGCCGAGCACAAGCTGGAGACCGAGAAGCTCAGCCCCCGCATGCGCGCCGACCTGGAATGGGTCGCCGCCGACGGCCGCCGCGCCAAGGCCCACATGCTGGAGGCCAACCTCCGCCTCGTGGTGTCGGTCGCCAAGAAGTACTCCGACCGCGGCCTGTCGCTGCTGGACGTCGTCCAAGAGGGCAACCTCGGGCTGATCCGCGCGGTGGAGAAGTTCGACTACTCCAAAGGCTACAAGTTCTCCACCTACGCGATGTGGTGGATCCGCCAGGCCATCCAGCGCGGCTTCGCCGACTCGGCCCGCACGATCCGGCTACCCGTCCACGTCCTGGAGATGCTGAGCAAGCTCAGCCGCGTCGAGCGCGACATGCACCAGCGCCTGGGCCGCGAGCCAACCCCCGAGGAGCTCGGCGTCGAGCTGGACAAGAGCCCCGAGCAGATCCGCGAGCTGCTGCGCACCAGCCGCCAGCCGATCAGCCTGGACTCCACCATCGGCGAGGACGGCGAGACCCGCATCGGCGACCTCATCGAGGACACCGACAGCCCCGAGGCCGCCGAGCTGGTGGACCGCCAGCTCATGGCCGACCAGCTGCGCCGCACGCTGGACATCCTGTCCCCGCGCGAGGCCAAGATCATGGCGATGCGGTTCGGGCTCTACGACGGGACGCCCCGCACCCTGGACGAGATCGGCAAGGCCCTCGGGCTGACCCGTGAGCGGATCCGGCAGCTGGAGAAGGAGTCGCTGTCCAAGCTGCGGCACCCCAGCAACGCCCGTCCCCTGCTGGATTTCGCCGTCTGACCCGCGTGTCGGTGAAGGGCCCGCCAGACCGTCATGGTCCGGCGGGCCCTTCACCGTTCGCGGGGTCAGCAGCCCCGGATCCCGAAGGCCAGGAACTGGGTGACCTCACGGCTGTCGAAGTTGTCGTCGGAGCCGACCACCAGGCTGCACTCCCCCGACTTCAGGCGCGGCCCCCACGCCATGCCCTCCAGGTTCTGCACCGGCGTGCTGTAGCGGCCGAGGTCGGCGACCAGCCGCTTGGCCAGCGGCCGGTACCGCGCGCCCCCGGACAGGGCGTTGCGGGCCAGGACGTTCGTCGCGCCCCGCGTGTCGAACTCGTACAGCTTGACCTTGTAGTCCACGCCCTGCATCCAGGAGCGCTCCAGCGCCAGATAGCGGTGGTCGTCGATCGCGAGGATCTCCGACACGCCGCTGTCGGCGTCGCCGGTCGGCGGGACGGGCGCCGCCGGGAGCTTGTCGACCTGGTAGGCGTACTGCGCCCGCAGGCGCCCGTCCCGGCTCCACAGCGTGAGCCGGGTCGCCGCGCCGTGCTCCACGGTCGGCGGCGTGCCGTCCTCGTAGCGCGGGCCCTCGACCATCGCGGCGATGCCCCGCGGCGAGAACGTCAGCCCCTCGAACCCGAAGTTGCGGCGAGGGCCTCGGTGCTCCGCGGTCAGCTTGAGGTTGCCCGGGATGGGGAGCTGCCCCCGGTGGCGCCCGTCCCGGCCCGTCCACCGGACGAACAGGTCCGACACCGGGATGTCCTTGTGCGTCTCGTCCGGCCGGTCGCCCTCATGCGCCCACAGCAGCCGCCCGGTGCGCTGGTCGAAGCGGATCGTCTCCGGGTCGGCAGACTCGGGCTTGCCGTACCCCGGATACGGCGAGCCGTCCGGCCGCTTGAGGGTGGTCACGCCGGTGATCTTCACATCGGTGAACGCCCCGGAGGCCGGGTCGATGTCCAGCCGCCCGGTGTAGAACCGGGCCGGGTTGTACCTCCACCGGTCGTCGGAGATGAAGTACCAGGTGCCGGTACGGGGGTCGCGGTCGATGCCCGACAGCCCGCCGACGGTCGTGTTCTGGAACTTCATCATGTGCGGAAGGCGCCGCTCCCCGAGGAACCGCGTGATCCGCACCCCCGGCGCGGCCTTTCCTGCCGCCGCCTCGTCCGCCGCTCCGGCGGACGCCTCGGCGCGCGGCGAACGCCCGTCCGCGACCCCGGCGGCCGCCAGCCCCGCCGCGACCGCGACCACCGCCGCGATACCGCGCCACCTCACCTTGTGCCCGTGCACGTCCAATTCTCACCCTTTGCGCCCGATCGAATCCACTCCGTACGCAGAGGGTAGCGCCCGCGCCGGCCCGCGCGGCGGAACTCCAGGATCGCCACGCCCATCAGCCATCCGGGGGATCGCACGCCAGCCGGTAGCCGCGCTTGACGACGGTCTCGACGATCCCCGCGCTGCCGAGACCCCGGCGCAGCCGGGCCACCGCCATCTCCACCGCGTGCTCGTCGGCCTGCGGACGCGCGTCCCGCGACCACGGCGTCCCGCCCACGACCAGGCGGGACGGCAGCACCCCGCACAGCTCCGCCCGCGACACCACGTGCCCGGGACGCCGCGCGAGGGCCCGCAGGATCGCCATCGGCGCGGGCGCGATCGGACGCAGCCGACCGTCCAGGACGACCGCGTGACCGCGCAGCTCCAGCGAAAACCCGCGCACTAGGAGCCGCCGCGCGCGCAGTTCCGGCAGGTCCGAAACCAGGGCCCGCACCAGCGCGCCGATCCTGACCCGTTCGGGCTGGACGGTCGGGACGCCGCGCCCGGTCAGCGCCCTTGCGGTCACCGGGCCGACGCAGGCCGCCACCACATGGGTGCGCATCGCCTCCAGCAGCGGGCCCTCCAGCGCGTCCTCGGCCGCCACGGCCAGCGTCGCGGCGACCGTGGGGGCGCTGGTGAACGTGATCGCGTCCACCGTCCCCGCGACCGCCTGCCCGACCAGGCGCCGCAGCGGCGTGGAGTCGTCGGTGCGCGCCCAGCGGTACACCGGGATCTCGATCACCTCGGCCCCGGCGGCGCGCAGCGGCCCGGTCAGCTCGGGCTGCTGCTCCCCATAGAGCTGGACCGCCACCCGCGCACCGCGCAGGTCCTTCTCCAGTAGGCGCTCGACCACCTCCGCGCACCCCTCGGACTCCGGTGACCACCGCTCCCGCAGCCCGGCGGAACGGATAGCGCCCCGCGCCTTGGGGCCTCGGGCCACGAGGTCGGTCTCCGCGAGCCGCCCGATGAGCGCCTCGCGCAGCCCCCACCCGTCCGCAGCCTCCAGCCACGCCCGGAACCCGACCCCGGTCGTCACGACGGCGTGGTCCAGGGGCCGCTCGATGCAGGCCCGGGTCGCCTCCAGCAGCTCGGCGTCGTCGGACAGCGGGATCAGGCGGATGGCGGGAGCGTGCACGACCCTGGCACCGCGGCGCTCCAGGAGCGCGGCGAGCTCCTCGTGGCGGCGGGCCGCGGTCACGCCCACGGCGAACCCGGCCAGCGGCTCACTGCCCGTGCTCATGGGAGAGCACCACCTCCATCCGGTCGCCGGCCGCCTCTCGCCGGATCGGGAAGACCGGCACCACCACCCGCGAATCGTCCAGGCAGACCCCTGTGCGCAGGTCGAACACCTGCTCGTACATCGGCGAGGTCACCGTGGGCGCGCCATTGAACGTACAGAAATCGCCACGGGCCTTGACGTTGTAAGGTTTCGCGCGGTGACGAAGAGGACCCGGCCCTCCTGCTGGTCGCGCTCGTCCGTCCCCTCCGGCGTTCATGAGCCGATCCTCAGCAGAGGCGGTTTCGCGATTGCGTCCCCTCTGTCACCGGCGCGTTAAAAGGCGCTCACTCTGACATCCAGAGGCGACGAAGGATCCGCGACGGCGCTCTCCGGGCCCCGGGACCGGCCGGCGGGACCAAGCCTGAACCGGTGCCGGTTCCCCGCCGGGTCGCGGAGGTGACCGCGGCGTCAATCGCGCCTGACCAAGGACGTCCAGCCAGGTCAGAGAGGCTCTCCGGGACGCGGCGCCGGCGCCTTGGCCCGGTCCTTGACGATCGCGTGTCAAGCGTTGTCGAGCGTTGTCATGCCCCATTCGTCACCCTGGGCCCGCTTACCGAACGGATTCACGGCGCGCTGGTGATCTCGCGGACGAATGCGGCCACCGCCCGCGCGGGGGCGCGATCAGACCCCGCCCGGCACGCCTACCCTCTGTACATGCCCGACCTTGCCTACTACGCCTCACTGCCGCGCACCCGCGGCGCCGCGGCGGCCCTGCTGCTCGACGATCTCGGGCGCGTGCTGCTCGTCAAGCCCACCTACAAGGAGGGCTGGTTCCTGCCCGGCGGAGTCATCGAGGCCGACGAGTCCCCGCTGTCCGCGTGCGTGCGCGAATGCGAAGAGGAACTCGGTTTCGTCCCCCGCCTGGACGGGCTGGCCTGCGTCGACTGGGGCTCCCCGCAGGGCGGGATCGACTCCGTCAACGTCTTCGTGTTCGGCGGCGCCATCACCGGCGCGGAGGTCGGCGCGATCCGCCTGCCGGCCGACGAGCTCTCCGACCACGTCCTGGTGGCGCCGGAGAAGGTGCCCGAACTGGCGCCCGCGCACGTCTCCCGCCGCATGGAGCCCAGCCTGCGCGCCATGGCCACCCGCCGAGCCGTCTACCTGGAAGACGGCCGCGAACAAGCCTTCGCCACCCCCTGACGCTCCACCTGGGGCGCCGACGGCGTCCGAGGGCACCTGAGACGGCTGGGGCGCGCCTTCATTCGAGGACGGGCGGGCGTGCCTGGGCAGCAGGAACGTGGCGGCGAAGCACACCGCCGCCATCGCCATCGTGTAACCGGCGCCGACCCACTGGATCATGCTGGTCGAGCCGCCGAGGCCGTGCCGCATCGACGGCGCGGCGATGTTGGTGACCGGGGCGTCGAGCATGTCCATGATCGATCGCGATCCCCACCGAATCAAGTAGATGTTTGATTAATATATATATTGGCATAACGTAGACAAATAGATATATGATTGTGTCATGTCTGAGAAGAAGCCACGCAGATCCCCCAAGCCGCAGGAGCGGCAGCGCGATGCCGAGCGCACGCGCGGGCTCATCCTGGACGCGGCGCTCGCCGAGTTCGGCGCGCACGGGTACGCCGGTGCGCGGATCGCCGCGATCGCGGCCAGGGCGGGGGTCAACGTGCAGCTGATCTCGTACTACTTCGACGGCAAGGAGGGCCTCTACCAGGCCATCTCGCAGCACTGGCAAGAGCGGCAGGGCGACCTGGCACCGCCCGGCACGCCGCTGCCGGAGCAACTGCGCCGGTACGCGCTGGAGGCGCTGAACAACCCCGACGGTGTCCGGCTGCTGGCCTGGAACGGCCTGGAGTACACCGGCCCCTCGGCCGAAGTGGACGACGGCGAGGAGCGGCCGGTGGACGGCGCGGAGGGGCCGCGAGGAGGTGCCGACGAGGTCCGCGCCTTGCAGGCGGCCGGCCGGCTACCGGCCGAGTTGGATCCCGCCTGCCTGACCATCGCGATGATGGCCGCCGCGATGGCCCCCACCACACTCCCGCACATCATCCAGGGCGTGTGCGGAGCCGACCCCCGCTCCGCCGAGT
The DNA here is from genome assembly GCF_004349215.1 of Actinomadura rubrisoli. Taxonomy (GTDB): domain Bacteria; phylum Actinomycetota; class Actinomycetes; order Streptosporangiales; family Streptosporangiaceae; genus Spirillospora; species Spirillospora rubrisoli. The sequence goes on from NZ_SMKU01000139.1 coordinate 6,611, forward strand.
TCGTCCGCCACTACGCCGACCAGATCGCCCTGCTCGCCCGGCTCCTCGGGCTCGACCCCGACCGGCCGGCCCCATCGTGAAGGAGTTCGCCATGGCCCACATCGCCTTTCTGAGCCCGCCCGCGGCCGGTCACCTCAACCCCACCCTGCCGATCGCCCGGGAACTGGTCGCGCGAGGTCACCGGGTCAGCTATCCCGCCGCCCCCTCGGTCGCCGACCGCATCCGCGAGACCGGCGCGGAGGTCCTGCGCTACAGCCCCCGCCAGAGCGAGCCGATCGTGATCGACGGCATGGACGCGGCGGCGCGCGCCACCCTGGCCCTGCTCCAGGACCTGGAGCACGACCTGCCGCAGATCGAGGCGGGCTACGCGGGCGACCGGCCCGATCTGATCGTCAACGACTGGCTCGCGTGGGCCGGCCCGATGCTGGCCGCCAAGTGGGGCGTCCCGCGGATCCAGTCCTGGAGCGCGCACGCCGCCAGCGAGGGATACGACTTCGGCCGGTTCGTCGCCGCGATGTTCGCGGCAAGCCCGATCAAGGCGCGGTTCGACGACCTGCTCGCCACGGTGCTGGACCGGCACGGCGTACCGCCGTTCGAGCTGCACGACTTCTACCGGCCCGCCGAGTTCAACCTCGTCTACCAGCCCCGGTCGTTCCACGTGCACAACGACACCTTCGACGACCGCTACGCCTTCGTCGGACCCACCCGCCCGTCCGACCCGCAGGGCTGGACCCCGCCGGGACGCCCCCTGGTGTACGTCTCGCTGGGCACGATCATCAGCGACCCGGCCTTCTTCCGCGCCTGCATCCAGGCGTTCACCGGCCAGCCCTACCAGGTCGTGCTGTCCGTCGGCCACGACATCGACCCGGCCGCCCTCGGCCCGCTGCCCGCCGGTATCGAGGCGCACCAACAGGTCCCGCAGCCCGCGGTGCTCGCGCACACCGACGTGTTCGTCACCCACGCGGGAATGAACTCCGCGATGGAGGCGCTGGCCGCCGCCGTACCGATGGTGGCGGTGCCCAGCACACCCGAGCAGCAGACCACCGCCGACCGCGTCGCCGAACTCGGGCTGGGCCAGACCTTCTCCCCGACCGAGGCGACCCCGGACCGCCTGCGCGACGCCGTCCGCGACCTGCTGGACGATGCCGCCACCAAGCAGCGGATGCGCGCCATGCAGCACGACGTGCGTGAGGCGGGCGGAGCCCCCCGGGCCGCTGACGCGATCGAGGCCCGGCTGTCCAGCGCCAAGACAACCGCCTCGCGCTGACCTCCCGACAACGCGTCGGCCTGCCCCGCCCACGCCAAACGCAGGCGGCGGTCGGCCCCGCCTCGGCAGAGCACACGCGAGGATGCAACGGGACGCGACCTCCATCTCCACGTTTCACAGCGGGACGCCGGCGGCGTGCGCGCCGGCCGGTCCGTCCTGGGCAGCGATCTCCTCGCGAGGGTGGCCTTGCCTCTGCCGGACGAGCCGCTGAGATGAAGCCGGGCTCACGGGAGGGGGTCGTGTGGTGGGCGGCCGATCAGCGGACGGGTGCCTCATGGAGATCACGACCCGACCGTGCAGCGCCAGGTCCCGGTGGAGCTCGCGCAGGACGGCGACCAGGTCGCGCAGGTGGTGGAGCACCAGGGCCGGCAGGACCAAGCCGACGCTGCCGTCGCCGAGCCGGTCCAGGGGCTCATCGAGGTCGCGGCCGCGCAGCCGACGTCAGGTCCGAGGCGTTCCCGCGCGCAGGCGATCGTTCCGGCACTGCTGCGGCCAGGCTCAGAGCCGCGCGAGAGCGGCAAACGCTGAGTCCGAGTATCGAAACGCCAGTTCTCGGAAACCCTCCATTGCTGGAAGGCTGGTCTTTGCAGACGTTGTTCTCGATGAGCTCATGCAACGGCCCTGGCCTCCAGGCATAAGAGCGTTGGGCTGAGTATGAGCGTGACCGCAGGCCGGCCCCCGTCCCGGCCCGTGTGGCCGCCGCTGGCAGGCTTTGCCCGTTCCGGAGCGGGCCGTTTCAAGGTCGCGGCTTGGGTACGACTCGCTGACATGGGAGGCCATCCGCCCCAAACCGCATACAATCACCCGACGCAAGCCGGGACGACGAGTCTCGTCATCGGGATGTTCAAGGGCCGCAACGCGATCCTGGCTGCGGTGGCGGGAGCCTTGTGTCTGGCAGCATCGGGTCCGATCACCCGGCTGGCGCGGACCAGTGCCGGGACGGCGGCCTTCTACCGATGCGCGCTGGTGGTCCTGGCGCCGCTGGCGGTGATGGAAACCCGCCGCCGCGGCCCCAGGTCGCGGCGGGAACGGATCGGCGCTTTGGCCGCCGGAGCGCTGCTCGGCGCCGACCTGATCTTGTGGAACCGGTCCATCGACGAGGCCGGCGCCGGCATCGCCACGGTCCTGGTCAACATTCAGGTCCTGCTCGTGCCGGTGCTGGCGCTGCTGATCGACCGCGAACCGATGAGTCGCCGCTTCCTGTGATCCGCCGGCCCGATGCTGCTGGGGGTGGCACTCAGCGCGGGCATCGCGGGCGAGGGCGCCTCGGGCACCGCCCCGATGGTGGGCGCCTTGCACGCCGCTGCCGCCGCCGGCTGCTACTCCGGCTATCTGTTCCTGCTGCGCCGCCACACCAGTGAGGAGCACAGCATGGGCGCAGTGCGCGACGTGTCGGTCAGCGCCGCACTGGTGGGTCTGATCGGAGGGCTCGCCTGGGGCGGCATCGAGTTGACGCCCGGTTGGGAGTCGTTCGGCTGGCTGGTGGCCCTGGCGCTGATCGGCCAGGTCATCGGCTGGCTGCTGGTCGCGGCGGCGTTGCGTGCGCTGCCCAGCCACGTCGGCTCCACCCTCCTGCTGCTGCAACCGGTCGGGGCGGTCGCCATCGGCTTGGTCTTCCTCAGCGAGCGCCCCAGTCCTGCCCAGTTCGCCGGGTGCACTCTGGTCCTCGGCGGAGTCGCGGCGATCAGCCTCACCGCGACCCGCCGCACCGCATCAGCCCGGTGACTACCTGACGGAGCACCCAAGCGAGCCCATGGGTCAGGTCTCAGACCGGTGCGACGTCGCGGATCTGGCGGCCGCGCTGGGGATCGGCGGTGCGCGCGCAATGGGCCGAGCAGTACCAGTGCCGGTCGACCTCGACGCCGTGCCCAAGGATGCGGCACTCGCAGTGCTCGCAGATCGGCGCCATCCGGGTGATCGCGCACTCGAACGAGTCGAACGTGTGGACGCCGCCCTGCGCATGCACCTCGAAGGACATCGCGTAGTCGTTACCGCAGACCTCGCAGGTCGCCATGTTCCGTGCCCTCTCCCCCCACCGCGTCGCGATCACTGTCTACCCAGGTCGCGGGCGCGCTACCCCAGCATGTCCCAGCCGCCTCACAGCCGGTCCGGCCACGCCGTGCGGGTTGCCTAATCCCCTGCAATCAGATAGTAATCAATTGACCACTCACTGTGATTGGAGCTGTTCATGCGCACGCCCCTCAAGCTGATCCTGACCGCGGCCACCACCTCGGCCGCCGCCGCGCTGACCCTGACCGCCCTCACCGGCCCGGCCCACGCCGCTTCCGTCGCTCCCGCCACCCATGCGGCTCCAGCGGCACCCGCCGGCGACGTCCCCGGCCTCGACGACCTCGACCCCGACAACCTCAACCCCGACAACCTCGACCTCGACCTCTGACCCCTGCGGCGCCCGGGTTCCCGGCGGCAGCGGGAACCCGGGCTTCGGCGGCTGGCGATCGCGAGGCGTACGGGACCGGAACTCCCGCGCCCAGCGTCAGCGCGTTGACGAACCGGCGCCGACGCCCCGTTGCGCCATGGATGCCAGCGCGACGGGCCAGGTTCCGACTTGGTCGATGCAATGAAGACTCCTACGCAATACTTACAGTAATTGATACATTACAATCAGCTACTCAAGCTGTTGCTCCCAACCGAGAGGACCTCCTCGTGGCTGCCATTACCCCCCGTACCGCGTCCGTCCGTGCGCCGGCCCTGGCCGGTCTCACCGCCGCGCTGCTGCCCCTGACCACCGCCGTGATCGCCATCACGGCCACCGTCCCCTCCCATGCGGCCTCCACCCACGCCGCCGCGCCGAGCCCCGGGACCGATCTGCTCGACGCGATGAGCGACATCCTCGGTGGAATCGACCCCGCCATCAATAGCGCCATCTAGAGCTGGGGCCGGATGAGAAGCTGGGCGCCCGCGTGCGGTCAAGAGGCTTGCCTGTGTCGGTCCATGACCCCTTTCGCATACCGCAGAGGCTTCGGCATAGCCGCGCGCGGTCGACCCCGCCCTACAGAACAGCTTGTAGCTGGCTGCACACTCGCTCTGAGCCAAGCCGCACATACGCACCCTGCGGGTTCACCATGGCCCTCGCCCCCGCCGCGGCCACCGCGCTGATTCTGACCGTTCCCACCGGCCTCGCCAACGCCGCTCCTGCCGCCCACACGGCTCCAGCGGTACCCGCAGACCTCGACTTCGCCAACGCTCTCACCAGTGCGAGAGCACCGTCGCCAGTATCAATTGGCCCTCTCAGCACCGACGTCCTCAGCGGGAGCCGCCGAGGACGTCGGTGCCCTGCATCGCTGGCGGTGCCGGGAACCGGGAGACTCGGCGGCAGATGATCACGCGGCGCACGCCCCCGCTGGGTCATTGCCGCAGAGCTCGCAGGTCTGTGCCCTCTCCCCGCTGTGTCGCGATCACTGTTCCAGCGCGTTCTGGTCGCTTCACAGCCGGTTCGGCCATGGGCGTGCAGCGGAGTTGGCACTGCAGCATCGCAGGTCACACGCGCGCGAAGCCGGGCGCTCCTACGTTCATGACGCCTCAGCGAACCCGACTCGGGCCTTCGATGACCGTCACCATCAGTACCGGACGCGGAGCCCCGCTTGCCCGGCTGAGGGTCCACCGGATCGACGACCGGCGTCCCGAGGACCCGGAGTCCTGGGAGGCCCTGGCGCAACCTGGTGTTCTCCACCTTCTCCGAGCACATCGGGTTCTCGGTGTGGACGTTGTGGTCGGTGCTCGTGCTGTTCCTCGGGTCCGCCTACGGCATCGACCCCGCAGGCAGGTTCACCCTCACGGCCGTCCCGGCGCTGGTCAGGGCCGGGCTGCGGATCCCCCACGGCTTCCGCCACCCGGTTCGGCGGACGCAACTGGACGATCTTCAGCGCATCGCTGCCGCCGGCCCACGCGGTGCTCGCCGCGTTCCTCGTCGAGCCGGGTGTCTCCTCCGCGATGCTGCTGGTCCTCGCGGCCATCGCGGGCGTCGGCGTTGGCGACGGCGACTTCGCCTCGTCCATGGCCGGCATCAACGCGTTCTACCCGTAGCGGCTCAAGGGCTGGGCGTTCGGTGTCGACGCGGGCGGCGGCAACCTCGGCGTCGTGGTCGCTGCCGCTGTTCCTCGCCGGGTTCGTCTTGCCGTTCGTGTTCAGCGGCGTCGGCAAGGCTAGATCTACAAGATGATCCCGGCGATCTTTCGGGCGGAGACCCGGTCCGGGGTGGCGGGGCGGCGAGCGTGAGGCCCGTAGGCTCGCCGGGGCGTTGATCGGGATCGCGGGGTCGTGGGCTCCTTCGGCGGTGTGCTGGTCAACATCGCCTTCCGGCAGTCGCTTCGGGGACGCCGCCTTCTACGCGTCGTGCTTCGCCCTCACCTGGCCGGCCTACCTGCTGGACCGCCCGGTGCGGCCGGGGGGCGTCTGACGCCGCGCCGTCCGCCCCGCCGCCGGCCGGTCCCCTCGTCCGGGGCCGGCCAGCGCGGCGAGCGGCCCGAGGAGCGCAGCACCGACTCCCACGCGTCGCCCGAGGCCAGCGGCAGGTGCGGGACGCCCCAGTGCCACGCCGACACCAGCAGGTCGGGGTCGCGCGGACGGTAGTCGGTGCCGGTCGCGCGGGCCATGTCCCAGGCGTGCAGGTGCCATTCCACGCACGCCGCGCCCGCGTGGTCGCCCACGGTGTACTTGGTGCCCCGGTAGATCAGGTGCGTCCGGTCCCACATGTCCGGCATCAGGTCGGCGTACGCGCCCGCCGACACCCCGAACGCCATGATCCGCTCGGGGCCCGGCTCGGGGGGCAGCACCGCGAGCTCGGCCGCGTTCTGCCGCGCCTGCTGCCTGATCAGGACGGCCGTCGCCGCGTCCTGCGCGAACAGCTTGGCCAGCCGGCTGTCGGGCGCGTCCTGCAAATACTCCAGGAAGTTCTCCGCCACGCACCGCAGGTGCCCGGCGAGGTCGATCAGCTGCCAGTCGGCGCACGGCGTGGGCACGTCCCAGTCGCCGGCCCCGTCCGCCAGCGCGCGGATCGCCTGCACCCCGTCCTGGTAGGACTCGAGTACGCGATGCCGGTCCGGCGGCGTGCGCTCCACGTGACTTCCCCCCGCGTCCAGAGCACCGTGGCCCTCTCCGCCGGAGCGCGTCCCCCCGCACCCGTCGCGACCTGCGGTGCGATGCGCCCCGGCGTTCCCCGAGAGGGCAGAATCTCAAAGTTCGGTGGCCGGTGCCACCCGGTGATGCTGTGTCGTCCCACGTCGGGGACTTCCCGCCCGAGCCCCCCTCCGGCGGGCGACCATGCCGCGCGCCCGGCTCAGACGGCCGCGGTGGGCCGCGTCCGGTAGCTGAGGCGGTGGGCCTCGCGGGCGGTGCGCAGGCGGTCGACCTCGTCGGTCCACGGCCGGACGGCCGGGCGCGCCTTGGCTTGGCGGCGGGCGATCTCGGCGGCCCGCCGCGCCTTGGCGTCCTGCGCGTCGGTCACGTAGACCTTCGGGCCCATCGCGACCCGCTCGGCGGCCTCCGCGGCGGCGAGCGCCTCGGTCATCGCCGTGTCGAAGGCGATGGTCAGCGCCCGCAGCTCCGGCTCGGGCGTCGCCGCACCCTGCGCCTCGCGCAGCGCCCGCTCGGCCTCGGTGGCCGCCGAGAGCCGCTCGAAATAGTCCGCGGCCAGCCGCTGGTCGGCCTCGTACGGCTCCGCGACGTCCTTGCTCACTCGGCGGCCCAGCGGCATCTGGTTCTCCTCAAGCTCATGATCTTCATCGTGCGATCCAGGCAAGCGTACGCCGGGCGCTCGGCGTGTTGTGTCGGGGGACACCAAAGTTCGGCCCTTTACGCAGTAAGGTGGCGTCTCATGGTGAGGCAACCGCAGATCAACGCGCAGAACCGCGCGCCGCTGTCCATCGAGCGCATCATCGAGGCCGCCCTGCAGATCGTGGACGGGCAGGGGCTGAGCCGCCTCACGATGCGCCGCCTCGGCGACGCGCTGGAGGTCGAGGCGATGGCGATCTACCACCACCTCCCCCGCGGCAAGGAGCAGCTCCTGGACGGCCTTGTCATGCACGTCGCCGCGGCCCCCGCCGACGCCGCCGCAGACGCCGACCTCCGCGACTGGGCCCGCGGCTACCGGGCCCGCCTGCTGGCGCACGCCGGCGTCCTGCCCCTGCTCGTCACGCGCCGCAACCCGGCCGCGCTGGCCACCACCGTCGCGTCCCTGCGGGAGGTGCTGCGCCGCGGCGCCGTCCCCGAGGACGTGGCGGCGGTCACCGCCCACACCCTGCTCGGCTACGTGATCGGCCACGCGGCGCTGGAGGTGCGCGGGACCGAGGAGGACGGCGCCGACCGCACCGTCGACTGGGACGCCCGCTTCGCCGCCGGCCTCGACCTCGTCCTCCGGGCCGCCTGAGCTCCGGGCCGCGCCCCGGTCAGTCCTCGACGACCAGGACCTCCAGGTGGCGGGGGCCGTGGACGCCCTCGACCCGCGTCATCTCGATGTCGTAGGTGGCGGACGGCCCGCTGATCCAGGTGAGCGGACGGGACGGGTCGAGCCGCGCGATCGCCTCCGGGACCGTTCCCACGATCTGGTCGGCCTGCACCACGCACAGGTGGTAGCCGGGGACGAGGCTGAGAGCCCGCCTCCCCTGGGCGCGGCCCCCGTCCAGCACGACGGTGCCGGTCTGCGCGACGGCCATCGCGCATCCGGTGACGGCCCCGTCGACCGCCGCGAGGGTCTCCACGTCGACCAGCGGCGTGTCGGCCAGCGCCCGCACGCCCTCCAGCTCGGCGAGCCACCCGAACGGCAGGTCGGCGGGGACGACGATCTGCTTGGCCTCCCGCCCCCACAGCGCGGCGGCCACCGCGGTGGGCAGCTCGTCGGCGCTCACGTGCCGCACCGCGGCCCGGTGATCGGCGACCCGCTCGGTGAACAGCGCCAGGACGTCGGCGCGGGTCTCGGCCTCGGCCCCGCTCAGCCGGCGGGCGTAACCGCGCGGGACCGGCGGGTGCGTGCCGCGCGCCCCGCCAAGGGCCTCCCGGACGCGCCGCAGGATCTCCTCGCGCGAGCTCACGGCCGCCTCCGGCGCGGGTTCACGGCGTCCTCCGCCGCCACCAGGCGCGGAAGCTCTCCGCGGGCGGGACGGGCAGGTCGCGGGCCTCGGTCCACTTACCGAGCAGGCCCGGCAGCCGGCGGATCCGGCCGCCGCGCGACAGCAGCCGCGCCCAGCGGGTGCCGCGCCGCAGGGCGGTCTCGTAGCGGCGCGGGTCGCCCATCGTCCAGGCCAGGCCGCGCATCATCAGCAGCTCCGGCGTCGGGACGGGACGGCGGCGCCGCGACTCGATGACCTTGCCGCGCAGGTGGACCAGGACGTCCGGGATGTCGATCTTCACCGGGCACACGTCCCCGCACGCGCCGCACAGCGTGGACGCGTACGGCAGGGACGCGTCGGCGGCGCTCTCCACCCCGCGCATCTGCGGGGTGAGGATCGCGCCGATCGGGCCCGGGTAGACCGGGCCGTACGCCTGGCCGCCCGTCCGCTCGTAGACGGGGCAGACGTTCAGGCAGGCCGAGCAGCGGATGCAGCGCAGCGCCGTCCGGCCGATCTCGTCGGCGAGCGCCTTGGTGCGCCCGTTGTCGAGCAGGACGAGGTGGAACGCGCGCGGCCCGTCGCCCGGGGTGACGCCCGTCCATGCCGAGACGTAGGGGGTCATCCGGTCGCCGGACGAGGAGCGCGGCAGCAGCTGAAGGAACACCTCAAGATCGGTCCAGGTCGGGACGACCTTCTCGATCCCGACGACGGAGATCAGCGTCTCGGGGAGGGTGAGGCACATCCGGCCGTTGCCCTCCGACTCCAGCAGGACGAGCGTGCCGGTCTCGGCGACCATGAAGTTGGCGCCCGTGATCGCGACCCGCGCGCCCAGGAAGCGGCGGCGCAGGTGCGCGCGGGCCGCCGCGGCGAGCGCGGCGGGGTCGCCGGGCAGGTCGGGCGGCGCGCCCGGCATCTCCCGCAGGAACAGCTCCCGGATCTCCGCGCGGTCGCGGTGCGCCGCCGGGGACAGCAGGTGGGACGGCCCGTCCCCGGCGAGCTGGACGACGAGGTCGGACAGGGCGGTCTCGCGGGCCGTGACGCCCGCCCGCGCGAGCGCGTCGTCCAGGCCGATCTCGCGGACGGCCAGCGACCTGGCCTTCACCACCTCCCGCGCGCCGGTCGCCCGCACCAGCCCGGTGACGACGCGGCGGGCCTCGGCCGCGTCGGCCGCCCAGTGGACGGTGCCGCCCGCCTCGGTGACCGCGCGTTCCAGCTCCTCCAGATGGGCGTCGAGGTTGAGCAGCGTCTCGTCCTTGATGGCGCGCCCGGCCTCGCGCAGGTCCTCCCAGTCGGCGGGCTCGGCGGCGCCGGCGGCCTGCCGGGCGCGCAGGGCGGCGGTGGCGCCGCGCAGGTTGCGGCGCAGCCCCGTGTCGGCCAGCGCGCCGCGGGCGGCGGCGGCGAACTTGGGCATCGGCAGCGGGACGGGCTCGCGCGCCCGCTCCCCGCCGCCCGCGCCGGTGGTCCCGGAGGAGGAGGACGTCGTCCCCGGGGAGGAGCCGGTCACGACGGACCCGTCCCGGCCAGGATCTCGGCCAGGTGCAGGACGCGGACGCCGCCGCGCAGCCGCGACAGCGCGCCGCCGATGTGGGCCAGGCACGAGTTGTCGACCGCGCACACCACGTCGGCGCCCGTGTCGCGGATGTGCCTGACCTTGTCGGCCACCATCGCGACCGACACGTCGGCGTTCTTCATCGCGAACGCGCCGCCGAACCCGCAGCACTCCCCCGCGGCGGGCAGCTCCACCAGGTCGAGCCCCCGCACGGCGCGCAGCAGCCGCAGCGGGCGGTCGGCGACGCCCAGGGTCCGCGCGGACTGGCAGGTCGGGTGGTAGGTGACGCGGTGCGGGAAGTAGGCGCCGACGTCGGTGACGCCCAGCACGTCCACCAGGAACTCCGTCAGCTCGTAGACGGCGAGGCCCTCGGCGGCGCGGGCCAGCGCGGGGTCGCGGGCCGTCCGGGCGATGCGCGGGTAGGCGTCGCGGACGGCGGCGGCGCACGAGGCGGACGGCGTCACCACGACCTCCCGCCCGTCGAAGACGCCGGTGAACGCGCGGGCGAGGCCGGCGGCCTCGCGGTGGTAGCCGGTCGTCCAGTGGACCTGCCCGCAGCACGTCTGGGCGGGCGGATAGGCGACCTCGTGCCCGAGCCGTTCCAGCAGCGCCGTGACGGCCTTGCCGGTGCCGGGGAACATCGCGTCGTCGAAGCACGCGACGAACAGCGCCACGCGCATACCGGCCCACCCCCATCGCCTCGCAAGCACGCCCCCCAGGGGACATCGTAGGGCGCGCGGACGGGCCGTCCGGGGGAAACGATCGCACCCGCCCGGCCGGAACCGGGCCGGCGATCATGACGGTAACGTTCGCCGGCCCGACGGCGTGTCGTTCTTCGTCCGTTATCGACGGCGAGGCACGCTATGCCCTGACACCTCAGGGTGAGACGGGTCACACCCGTCCGGTACTTCGGTACCAAGGGACAACCGTCCCAACGGGCTATGGCCCGCGAGGGCGAACCGTTCCACACTTGGGGACGTCAATAAGGAAAAGCCCCGCAACCAACCAGTAGTCGAGACCGGAGGCACGCCGATGTGCCCGCACCAGCCGCCCTGTCCCTCACACCAAGCACCTGATCGCGACGCCGCGCGTACGCTGGCCGCCCACCCCGAGCAGGGGTGGAGCCTGCTGTGCAACGGCGTCGTGCTCTTCGAGGACACCGGTGAGCTGCTGCCCGACGGGGGAATCATCGCACCGCACCGGCCGACGGACCTTCCGGCTCCGTCAGCCGCCTGACCAGTCTCTCCACGGGGGACTAGTTCGAACGGGTGATCACCTCGGGGGCACGCTCACCTGCCCGCGAACCTCTGGGCCCAGCGCCGGGCCCAGAGGAGCTTTGAACATCAGCTCCGCCTCGCCTCCGCCCGGGGGCGGGCCCAGCGGCGAAGCCACGGCTCCACCGCCCCGGCCACGGCGCCGGGATCCCGGTTCAGGTCGTGCCGCTCTCCCGCCAGCACGGTGACCGACGCCGCGTCCGCCGCGTCCGGCACGCCGAAGGGGTCCCGGTCCCCGTTGACGACCAGGACCTCCACCCCCGCCGATCGCAGTTCCGCCACGCGCGTCTTCTCCGGACGGCCCGGCGGGCGCAGCGGGAACGCCAGCGCGACGACGCCGGCCGCCCCGGCCTCCCGCGCCGTCCGGCACGCGACCCGGGCCCCGTTGCTCCGCCCGCCCTGGACGAGCGGGACGTCCCCGAACCGCTCCCGCAGCGCCGCGACGACCTCCAGCCACGCCTCGTCCTGCTTGGCCGCCGGCCCGGGCGCCCGGCGCCCCGCCAGCCGGAACGGCTGCGTCACCCGCGCCACCGCGCCGCCGAGCCCGAGCGCGGCCCCGCGCACCGCGAGCAGGTCGGCCGCGTCCACTCCCCCGTTCGACCCGTGGGTCAGGACGAGCAGGAACGCCGGGTCGTCCGCCTCGTCCAGCACGGCCTCGGCCGGACCGTGCGCCGTCACGATGTCCATGCCCGTCACCGTAGCCTCCCCGCGTCCCCGAGGACCGCGTGGGGCACACTGGGTGCATGGCGAAGATGACCGACAGTGAATGGCGCGCGTTCGTCTCGGCGGGCACCCGCACCGGCAAGGCGGCCGTCACCCGCAAGGACGGGGGCCCGCACGTCACGCCGATCTGGTTCGTCCTGGACGGCGACGACGTGGTGTTCACCACCCACGGCGAGAGCGTCAAGGGCCGCGCGCTGGCACGCGACCCCCGCGTGACGATCTGCGTCGACGACGACACCCCGCCGTTCTCGTTCGTGATCATCCGGGCCGAGGCGGCCCTCCTGGACGACCTCGACGAGACGCGCAAGTGGGCGGCCGTCATCGGCGGCCGCTACATGGGCGCCGACCGGGCCGAGGAGTACGGCGCCCGCAACGGCGTCCCCGGCGAGTACCTGGTCCGCGCCCGCATCACCAAGGTCATCGCAGAACGCGACATAGCAGACTAACTAGGATTCCGTGCCCGGTGCGCCCATCGCGAGGCGGAGGCGTTCGGCGAAGCTCTCGTGCAGGAGCGGGCCCCAGGGGTAGTCGGTCGGGACCCGCACGGCCCTGCCGAGGACCTCGTGCGTCTCGCCGGGGCGGCGTTCGCGCGGCTCGTCGGCGTAGCGGACGGCCAGGAGCGCGTACATGTGGTCGAGGGCGCCGAACGCCTCGCCCGCGAGGGCCGGGAGGGTCCCGTCGGAGACGGCCTGCTCCAGGACCGGCTCCCACCACAGGTCGGCGGGGTCGCCGTCCTCGTCGTCGGCGGCGAAGTCGCGGCGCAGCCGGGCCCGGACCTGCCCGGCGACGCCGGGGTCGGACAGGCCGCGCCGCCACACCTCGCCCGCCTCGGCGGCGCGGCCGCGCAGCGGCAGGGTGCGCGCGAGCAGCTCGGTGGCCAGCGGCCCGACCTCGGGGTCGGCGGCCTCGGCGGTGCCGAGGGCGGCGCCGAACGCGCCGATGGCCTGGTCGAGGTGGGAGATGCCGAGCGCGACGGCGAGCCGCGCGTAGGCGTAGGGGGCGGTGCCGCGGTCGATGAGCTTGAGCCCGGCGGTCAGGATCCGCTGGGCGCGGGCGGGCTCGCCACGCTCCAGGAGCCGCTGCGCGAGGTCGTGCGCGGCGGGCGGCCCGTACTCGGGGTCGCCGGTCGCGAGCACGGCCTCCCAGTGGCCCCGGGCGGCGTCGAAATCGCCGCCGTCGTCGGCGAGCCTGGCGAGGGCCAGGTGCGCGGGCGGGAGGTAGGCGGGGTTGGCGAAGTCCACGACGACGCGCCAGGCGGGGGCGGCCTGGTCGTGCTCCCCGGCCCGCTCGTGGGTCAGGGCCAGGTGGTAGGCGGCGCGCGGGCCGTACTCGGGGTCCCCGGTGGCGATGGCGACGCGGTCGGCCTCCCGTGCCCGCGCCACGTGCCCGGCGTCGTCCAGGACGACCGCGAGGCCGAGCGCGGCCCGCGCCCGGTGGGGGGTCTCGCCCAGCGCGAGCACCCGCTCGAACAGCTCGGCGGCCCGGTCGGCCTCGCCGTTCTCGGCGAGCGTCCGGGCCTCCTCGCACAGCCGGGCCGGGTCGTCGGATGCGGACTCCGGGTCCGCGGACTCGCTCATCGGTCTTCCACTGCCCTCTGGGGGTTCGGGGTCCGCACAGAGCCTAGCGATCCGATACCGCCGCGTCTCGCGATGACACCCCGAAACCCCGGCATGATCACCGATCGGTGCCGGCGCCCGGGAGGGCGCGCGGCGGCGGGCCCTCCCGGAGCGGATCAGTCCTCGAACGCCTCCGGCGGGGGGCAGGAGCAGACGAGGTTGCGGTCGCCGTAGGCCTGGTCGATGCGGCGGACGGGCGGCCAGTACTTGCCCTCGCGCAGCGCCGGGACGGGGTAGGCGGCCTCCTCGCGGGTGTAGGGGTGCTTCCAGTCGTCGGAGATCAGGCAGTCGGCGGTGTGCGGGGCGTTCTTGAGCGGGTTGTCCTCGGCGTCGTAGCCGCCGTCGGCGACCCGCTGGATCTCGCGGCGGATCTCGATCATCGCGTCGCAGAACCGGTCGAGCTCGGCGAGGTCCTCGCTCTCGGTGGGCTCGATCATCAGGGTGCCCGCCACCGGGAACGACAGGGTCGGGGCGTGGAAGCCGTAGTCGACCAGGCGCTTGGCGACGTCCTCGGCGGTGATCCCCGTCTCCTTGGTGATCTTGCGGAGGTCGGCGATGCACTCGTGGGCGACGAGCCCGTTGCGGCCGGTGTAGAGGATCGGGTAGTGCGGGCCCAGGCGGGCGGCCAGGTAGTTGGCGCCGATGATGGCGCCCTCGGTGGCCGCGCGCAGGCCGTCCGGCCCCATCATGGCGATGTAGGCCCAGGAGATCGGCAGGATGCCCGCCGAGCCCCACGGCGCCGCCGAGATCGGCCCCACACCCGTTGAGGAGGGGCCCGCCTCGCCGCGCAGCGGGTGGTTGGGCAGGAACGGCGCCAGGTGCTCGCGGACGCCGATCGGGCCGACGCCGGGGCCGCCGCCGCCGTGCGGGATGCAGAACGTCTTGTGCAGGTTGAGGTGGGAGACGTCCGAGCCGAACTCGCCGGGACGGGCGAGCCCGACCAGGGCGTTGAGGTTGGCGCCGTCCACGTAGACCTGGCCGCCCGCCGCGTGCACGGCGGCGCAGACGTCGGTGATCGTCTCCTCGAACACCCCGTGCGTGGACGGGTAGGTCACCATGATCGCGGCGAGCCGCTCGCCGTGCCCCGCGATCTTGGCGTGCAGGTCGTCCAGGTCGACGTTGCCGCCCTCGTCGCAGGAGACGACGACGACGCGCATCCCGGCCATGACGGCGCTGGCGGCGTTGGTGCCGTGCGCCGACGACGGGATCAGACAGACGTCGCGGTGCCCCTCGCCCCGGGAGGCGTGGTAGCCGCGGATGGCCAGCAGCCCGGCCAGCTCGCCCTGGGACCCGGCGTTCGGCTGGAGGGAGACCTTCGCGTACCCGGTGATCTCGGCGAGCGCGTTCTCCAGCTCGCGGATCAGCTCCAGGTAGCCGCGGGCCTGCTCGACGGGGGCGAACGGGTGGATGTCCGCGAACTCCGGCCAGGTGACCGGCTCCATCTCGGTGGTGGCGTTCAGCTTCATCGTGCAGGAGCCGAGCGGGATCATCGAGCGGTCGAGCGCGATGTCCTTGTCCTGGAGCCTGCGCAGGTAGCGCAGCATCGCGGTCTCGGAGCGGTGTGCGTGGAAGACGGGGTGGGTCAGGTAGGGGCTCTCGCGGCGCAGCGCGTCCGGGAACGCCTCGTCCGTGGCGCCGAGGTCGCCAGCGGGCACGCCGAACGCCTCCAGGACGGCGGTGACGTGCTCGGGGAGCGTCGTCTCGTCGCAGGCGACCGCCACCTCGTCGGCGCCGGACAGGCGCAGGTTGACGCCGCGCTCGCGGGCGGCGGCCACGACCTCGGCGGCCCGGCCGGGGACGCGGGCGAGGACGGTGTCGAAGAACGAGCCGTGCACGACCTCGACGCCGCCGCGGCGCAGCCCCGCGGCGATCTCGGCGGCCCGGCGGTGCGTCCGCTGGGCGATGGCGGCCAGGCCCTCGGGGCCGTGGTAGACGGCGTACATGCTCGCCATCACGGCGAGCAGCACCTGCGCGGTGCAGATGTTGCTGGTGGCCTTCTCGCGGCGGATGTGCTGCTCGCGGGTCTGCAGCGCCAACCGGTAGGCGACCGCGCCGTCGGCGTCGATCGACACGCCGACGAGCCGTCCGGGAAGCTGGCGCTGGATGCCCTCGGCGACGGCCATGTACCCGGCGTGCGGACCGCCGAAGCCGTACGGGACGCCGAACCGCTGGGACGAGCCCACGGCGATGTCGGCGCCGGACTCGCCCGGCGGGCGCAGCAGCGTCAGCGCGAGCAGGTCGGCGGCCACGACGACCTTCGCGCCGCGCTCACGCGCCCGCGCGGCGATCGGCTCCAGGTCGCGGACGGCGCCGGACGCGCCGGGGTACTGCAGCAGCACGCCGAAGAAGTCGCCCTCGGGCAGCCCGTCCGAAAGGTCGGCGGTCACGACCTCGATGCCGAGCGGGACCGCCCGAGTGCGGACGACCTCGATCGTCTGCGGGAGCGCGTCGGCGTCCACCAGGAACGCCCCGGGGACCTTGCGCTTGGACACGCGGTGCGCCAGGGCCATGGCCTCGGCGGCGGCGGTGCTCTCGTCCAGCATCGAGGCGTTCGCGACCGGCAGCCCGGTGAGGTCGGCGACAACGGTCTGGAAGTTGAGCAGAGCCTCCAGGCGGCCCTGCGAGATCTCCGGCTGGTACGGCGTGTAGGCGGTGTACCAGCCCGGGTTCTCCATGACGTTCCGCAGGATCACGCCCGGGGTGATCGTCCCGTGGTAGCCGAGGCCGATCATGGAGGTGAGGACGGTGTTGCGGCCCGCCAGATCGCGCAGCCGGGCCAGCGCGGCGCTCTCGCTCAGCGCGGGCGGCAGGTCCAGCGGACGCCCGCTGCGGATCGCGGCCGGCACCGCCTCGTCGATGAGGGCCTCCGCGCTGGAGTAGCCGATGGCCGCCAGCATCCGGGCCTGGTCGTCGGGGGAGGGACCGACGTGCCGGTCGGCGAACGTCGACCGGGGGTGCTGCGGCGAGGCCACCGGGGCGAAGTACTGGGCTGTCATGGGGAGAGCCTCCTGGCTGCTGCGGTCGCTCAGGGCAGCCGCCGGCGCGGCCGGCGGCCGTCTCCCCCTCTGTCATCGGCACCTGAGAGCTTCACCCGCCGCGGCGGGGTTTCCCCTTCGGTGAGCCGCCCTTCCCCCGGAGGGGAGATCGACGCCTGCTTTCCAGAGGTGCCTCGCCCGAGCGGTCCTTTTGCCTGAGAGGTTCCGGGGAGGTTGCCCCTTCGGCGCCCCACGCCGGCTTGCGCGGAGTCTCTCCCGCTCAGGGTCGACGGCATGTCTTGGGCAAACCCTACCCAACGATCGCCGGAAACGATCGTCCCGCCCC